>JAZRUM010000046.1:0-10150 GCA_045652545.1 Faecousia sp.
TCCCGCAGAGGTCAGAACTGAATGTAATTCAAAATTGAGAATTGAGAATTGAGAATTAAATTCCAGTTTATCGAGCTGTCTATCGATAGAACTCGTAGGGGCGAGCATTGCTCGCCCGGCGGCACAATGTTGCGTATGCGCCGAAATTGCAGGCGAATTCGTAATGTTTCTCTGCACGGGCGTGGTGCTCCGCGCAGCGAATCTAAAATATTAATGATTGCCGGGGGCAATCATACCTAAATTAAAGAATGGTCGCCCCTAAACCCAATAACGAAACTGCTCGCTAAATCGGAATTTAACAGGAGAAAACTATGCGTGCTGTATTGACAAGAGTAACGTCCGCCTCCGTGACCATAGACGGAGAAACTGTGGGCAAAATCGGACAAGGCTTTCTGATCCTTCTGGGCGTTGGTCCGGAGGATGACGAAAACACCTGCCGCTACTTGGCGGAAAAAGCCTTAGGTCTGCGGGTTTTTGAAGACGAAAATAAAAAAATGAATCTGGGACTTTCTGATATAGGCGGTCAGGTGCTGGTCATCAGCCAATTCACCCTTTACGGAAACTGCCGCAAAGGCCGCCGGCCCAGCTTTGCCGGCGCCGCGGACCCGGAAAAAGGCAATCGGCTGTACGAACAATTTCTGACAGAATGTGCCCGTTTGGGTTTTACCCCCCAGCATGGGCGATTCGGTGCGGATATGCAGGTGGAATCTGTCAACGACGGGCCGGTCACCTTGATCTTGGACACCGACCAACTGATGAATGAACCCCGGCGGAAGTAATTGAGAATTGAGAATTAAATTCCGGTTTATAGCGTTGTCTATCGATAGAATTCGTAGGGGCGAGCATTGCTCGCCCGGCAGCACAATGTTGCATATGCGCCGAAATTGCAGGCGAATTCGTAATATTTCTCTGCACGGGCGTGGTGCTCCGCGCAGCGAATCTAAAATATTAATGATTGCCGGGGGCAATCATACCTAAATTAAACAATGGTCGCCCCTACATCCAATAACGAAAAGCATCGCTAAATCGGAATTTAATTCTCAATTCTCAATTTTCAATTCCTATCATATCCCCCGGACGTGCCTCATAGGCTATGATAGTAACACCGGGAGGGATCAGTATGAAGCGTTTCGCATGGCTATTGGTTTTTGTTGTTTTTTTGGGGTTGATTCCTGTGCGAGCGCAGGCTGCTGCGCCGGAAGTAAAAGCAAAAAGCGCCCTTTTAATGGACACCGCCACCGGCACGGTGCTTTATGAATCCAATTCCCATGACGCCCTTGCGCCTGCCAGCGTCACCAAGGTAATGACCATGCTACTCATCATGGAGGCCATTGACGACGGACGCATCCACTGGGACGATACGGTTACCGCCTCTGAGGAAGCTGCGGCAAAAGGCGGCAGTCAAATCTACCTGAAGGTAGGCGAAACCATGTCCGTTGCCGACATGGTAAAGTCCATTGCCGTTTCCTCCGCCAACGACTGTGCCTGCGCCATGGCCGAGCACATCGCCGGCAGTGAAAGCGCCTTTGTGGACATGATGAACCTACGGGCGCAGCAGTTGGGAATGGAAGATACCCATTTTGTCAACTGCACCGGCTTGGATGACGACCCGGAGGCTGCTAAGCACCTGACCTCCGCCTATGATATTGCAATCATGTCCCGGGAACTGTTAAAGAATCACCCGGATATCAAAAAATACACCACCATTTGGATGGATACAGTCCGGGGCGGCACATTCGGTCTTTCCAATACCAACAAGCTGGTGCGATTCTACCCCGGCGCCACCGGACTGAAAACCGGCTTTACCTCCGGTGCCGGCTATTGCCTGTCCGCCTCTGCCCAGCGGGACGGCATGGAGTTGATTGCGGTGGTCATGGGCAGTGAGACCTCCAAGGACCGGTTTGCCGCCTGCAAGTCCCTGCTGGATTACGGATTTGCCAACTATGCCCTGGTCCGGCCACAGCTGAATGAGACCATGCAAGTACCGGTGACCATGGGCAAAGCGGATTTTGTCAATGCTGTTCCGGCGCAGAGCGCCACCTTGCTGGTGGATAAATCCCAACGCAACGCTGTGAATGTGCAGTATGCTCTGGAGGAATCGGTTAGCGCACCGGTGAGCAAGGGGCAACGGCTGGGCACGCTGACGGTAACCGTAGGAGAGCAGGTCATCTCACAAATTCCGCTGGTGGCGGAGAACACCGTGGAAAAGCTCACCTGGGGCGACCTGGTGCTGCAGTTCTTCAAAGCGCTCACCATGTCGAAATGAATTAAGAATTAAATTCCAGTTTATAAAGCAGTTTCCTTTCCCCCCTCTGTCATTTCGACCGAGCCGCAGGCGAGTGGAGAAATCCGCTGCCCTGCAATGGAAATTACGGATTTCTCGACTTCCCCTTCGACTACGCTCAGGGTCCGCTCGAAATGACATGCGTTGTTTGCAACAGCTCGACAAATCAGAATTTGCAGATGTCTGCGCAAAAAAAGACCCGGAACGGTCGTTCCGGGTCGTTAATGTGTGATTACTCAGCAACGTAGGGCAGCAGAGCGATCTGGCGAGCACGCTTGATAGCGGTGGTCAGATTGCGCTGATGCGCTGCGCAAGTGCCGGTGGTACGGCGGGGCAGGATCTTGCCGCGCTCGCTCAGGAAACGGCGAAGCTTAGCGGTATCCTTGTAATCAATAGCAGTCACCTTCTCAACGCAGAAAGTACAGACCTTCTTGCGCTTACGGGGACGAATACGCTGTTCGTTAGCCATGGAAACAACCTCCTTTTAAGCATTGTAGAAAAGTTCTTTTAGAAAGGCAATTGGGCATCGTTGTCATCCAGCATCGCAAAGTCGGATGCGGGAGCAGCAGGCGCAGAGTAGCCGCCAAAGCTGGGTGCTGCAGGAGCACTGCCATAGGCGCTGCCGCCTTCGCCTTCGCGCTTGCTGTCGCCGAAGTAGACATTGTCTGCAACGATCTCAGCAGTGCGACGCTTGTTGCCTTCTTTGTCGGTCCAGTTGCGAATCTGGAGACGACCGGAAACCACTGCCATGCGGCCCTTGGTGAAATACTTGGAGACGAACTCTCCGGTCTGACGCCAAGCGACACAGTCAATAAAATCGGTTTCCTTTTCACCGCTTTCCCGGTTACCGAAGTCGCGGTCAACAGCTACAGTAAAGCTGGCGACTGCAACACCGCTGCCGGTACGGCGCAGCTCGGGGTCACGGGTCAGACGACCCATAACGATAATGTGGTTCAGCATAAGTGTTCCTCCTTAAGCTTCCACAGCGGTGGTCATGCAGCGCAGGACACCTTCGGTGATCTTCATCACACGCTCCAGCTCTGCAGGGAAACCGGGCTTGGTCTCGATGGTCATCAAGACGTAGTAACCCTCGGTCAGGTCGTTGATGGGGTATGCCAGACGACGCTTGCCCCACTCATTGATCTCAGACAGAGTACCCTCCGCTTCCACCATTGCCTTGAACTTTTCCACAAGTGCGGCGATGCCCTCTTCGCCCTGAGCAGGGTCGATGATGTAAAGCACCTCGTACTTACCGGTGATCTTAGCCATGTTGTTTGCACCTCCTTTTGGACGTTAGGCCCCCGGGCTCCGGGAGCAAGGATATGTTCGCATACGCGAACTAGTGTATTATATAGAGTTTCCCTTTGGTTGTCAAGGCGTTTTTCTGATTTTTCTTCCTTATTTTTAGAAATTTGGGCTGCTTTTTGGTTTTAACCACAACATATAGCGTTTATGCTCTATTTGACAATTTTAAAAAGTTTTAGGGGTTGCCTTTATGCCCAATATGGGGTAAGATATAGGTAACCTGAAAGGATGGTTTCAATTATGATCAAAGTTGATATTTCCAACGTGTGGGGGCAAGTCTCCCTGCCGGACCTGCTGGGAACCGAAAAGGAAATTTTCGATGCTCATATGATGCTCACCGATCACAGCGGTGAGGGAAGTGAGTTTTTAGGCTGGATGGACCTTCCTGTCACTGAACAGACCGACGAGATCCGCCGCATTCGTGCCGCTGCAAAGCGCATTCGGGAAACCTCCGACGTGTTCGTGGTCATTGGCATCGGCGGCAGCTATTTGGGCTCCCGTGCCGCCATTGAGCTGATGCAAGGCGTAAACCACAACATCGGCAAAGGCAAGGGCAATCCTCAGATCTACTATGCCGGCAATACTCTGTCCACCCGTCACTGGAACGAGCTGTGCCGTTTGCTGGAGGACAAGGATTTTTCCATTGTTATTATCTCCAAGTCCGGCACTACCACGGAACCGGCCATCGCCACCCGTGCCTTGCGTTGGATGCTGGAGCGCAAATACGGCACAGAAGGGGCAAGAGCCCGCACCTATGCCATCACCGACCCTGTTAAGGGCGCACTGCGGCAAATGGCCACCCAAGAGGGTTGGGAAACCTTCATGATTCCCCCGGATGTAGGCGGTCGCTACAGTGTTCTCACTGCCGTAGGTCTGCTGCCCATGGCAGTTGCCGGCATCGACCCCATGGAGGTCATGCGTGGCGCGGCACAAGCCAAGAAGGACTATGATATCCGCTCCTTCGAAAACCCTGTGTGGCTGTATGCCGCTACCCGAAACCTGCTGTACCGCCACGGCAAAGCCATCGAAATTCTGGAATCCTTTGAGCCCGGCTTTAAAATGATGGGCAGCTGGTGGCAGCAGCTGTACGGTGAATCCGAAGGCAAAGAAGGCAAGGGCATCTTCCCTGTCACCGCTGAGTTCACCCCAGATCTGCACTCTCTGGGGCAGATGATCCAGCAAGGCGAGCGAAATATTTTTGAAACCATGGTGCGCTTCGACCCCCCGGCGCAAAAGCTGACCATCGGTCCTGACTATAAGAATCTGGACGATCTGAACTACCTGGAAGGCAAGACCCTGGACTTTGTGGATGAAAAAGCATATCTGGGAACTCTGGCAGCCCACGTTGACGGCGGCGTGCCGGTAATTACCATGGAAATGGGCCAGCTGACGGGCGAAAGTTTAGGTGAGATGTTCTATTTCTTTGAATTGGCTTGCGCTATTTCCGCCTATATGCTGGGAATCAACCCCTTTAACCAGCCCGGTGTGGAATTCTACAAACGGAATATGTTCCAACTGCTGGGCAAACCCGGTTATGAGGTGTGAGAAATTTTTTCACAAAAATATACAAGTTCCTGTTGCAAACGCCCCTTTTTTCTGTTAAAATTATTATACAGCAACCAGCTGTTTAGCAAAGGAGGAATACCCTATGATTCAAATTATTATGGGCCTGAAAGGTTCCGGCAAGACCAAGAAGCTGATCGACTCCATTAACCAGGCAGTTTCCAATGCCCAGGGCGATGTGGTATGCATCGAATACGGCAACAACCTGCGATATGAAGTCACATCCCGTGCCCGTCTGGTTAGCTCCAAGGAGTACGGTATTACAAATCTTCAGATGCTGAAGGGCTTCCTCAGTGGTCTGCATGCCGGTAATTACGATATTACCAACGTGTACATTGACAATCTGTACAAGACCATCGGTGCTGACCGGGCTGCCGGCGAGGAGTTTATCCTGTGGTGTGCAGAGTTTGCTAAGGCAAACAACATGAACATTACTGTAACTGTGTCTGACGATCCCGCTCTGGCATCCGAGGAAGTTAAGAAATATCTGTAATACATCCAATAAAAAAAGCACGCAGGCGTTTGCCTGTGTGCTTTTTTACATTGCAAACGAACACCCTCGACTGTGTGTCGAGGGTGTTGACTTTTATTAACCAAATACACTCAGCAGGAAGCCTGCTGCGATAGCAGAGCCGATGACACCTGCCACATTGGGACCCATGGCATGCATGAGCAGGAAGTTGGAGGGATTTGCCTTCTGTCCTTCCTTGTTGGAAACACGGGCAGCCATAGGCACTGCAGAAACACCGGCAGAGCCGATCAGCGGATTGATCTTGCCCTTGGTCAGCTTATACATCGCCACACCACCCAGCAGACCGCCGCAGGTGGACAGGATGAATGCCACAACACCCAAAACAACGATGCTCAGGGTCTTAACCGTCAGGAAGTTAGAGCCAACCATAGTTGCGCCTACAGAGGTAGACAACAGAATGGTAACGATGTTCATGAGCGCATTCTGTGCGGTATCGGACAGGCGGTCAGTCAAACCGGTCTCCTTAAACAGATTGCCCAGCATTAAGCATCCGATCAGCGGTGCGGTATCCGGTAGCAACAGCGCCACAAAGATGGTCACCACAATGGGGAACACGATCTTTTCGGTCTTGCTCACCTGACGGGTCTGCTCCATCTTCACCTTACGCATTTCGGGGGTGGTCAACATCTTCATAAACGGCGGCTGGATCAGAGGGATCAGCGCCATATAAGAGTAAGCCGCCACGGCGATGGCACCCAGCAGCTGGGGCGCCAGCTTAGAGGTCAGGAAAATCGCGGTAGGTCCGTCAGCGCCGCCAATGATGCCGATGGAAGCTGCCTCCGGTCCGGTAATCCCGATGCCCTCAATAGGGATAAGATTCAAGGCAACAGCGCCCAAAAATGCCGCAAACACGCCCAGCTGTGCGGCAGCGCCCAACAGCAGGCTTTTGGGGTTGGAGAGCAGAGGGCCGAAGTCGGTCATTGCGCCAACGCCCATAAAGATCAGGCAAGGGTAAATGCTGGTCTTAACGCCAATGTAGAAAAAGTCCAGCAGACCGCCGTTTTTCAGGATTTCACCGTAGCTGTGGTACGCATCGTGACCCTCGGTCATAAAGTTGGTCCACAGCTCTTGGTTGTACAGACCTGCGCCGGGCAGGTTGGTGAGAATACAGCCAAAAGCAATGCCGCACAGCAGCAGGGGTTCAAATTTTTTCACAATGGCAAGATACAGCAGAACACAGCCAATGATGATCATCACCAGATTCTGCCAACCGCCCACAGCTAAAAATCCACTGATGATCCGTGAAAAGCCGGAGCTTTCCCACAGATCCAGAAGGATCTTACCAATATCAATAGACATGGGCAGCCTCCTTAGCCGATGACGACCAGAGGTGCGCCGGTATCCACAGTGGAGCCCTTGGAAACCAGCACCTGGGTAACGGTACCGGTCTTGGGTGCCATGATCTCATTTTCCATTTTCATGGCTTCCAGCACGCACAGCACATCGCCTTCCTTCACGGCCTGTCCCTGGGTCACGTTGACCTTCAGGATGTTGCCGGGCATGGGCGCGTTTACAGCCTCGCCGGCGCCGGTGACCGCGGGAGCGGCAGGGGCAGCAGCAGGTGCAGGTACAGCGGCTACGGGAGCGGCTGCAGGTGCGGCAGGAGCGGAGGGAACAATGGCTTCGTACTCACTAAGCAGCATGGCCTTGCCAGCTTCGACCTCTACCTCGTAAGTACGGCCGTTCAAAGTAATCTTATATTTCATGATTATTTAACCTCCTTAATGGAAATGAAGCGAAGTTCGTTGATTGGCTTGCCCATTTTGTCGGCAACGATGGCCATCAGCATAGCAGCTGTCTTAGGCTCTACATCGTGCAGCTTCAGTTGACCGGCAGTGCCTGGAGCAGCGGGCATTTCAGCAACAGGGGTTTGCTCTGTTTTTTCCGCTTCCGCTTCAACAGGTTTTCTGCCAGTAAAGCTTTTGCCAACAACGATCACAACGATCATCAAAAGAATCAGACCCAGAAAGACCACGCCGTAGCCCAGAACTGCCAGGATCGCGGCATCTCCAATTCCAAGAGCAGCAGTTAAGATATTCATACCGCTACCTCCTTAGACCTCAACGATGGAGTAGGTGCACACATTCTCTTCTTTTTCTTTCCGGTCCTGCATGAACTTCTCTGCCAGATTGGGGAATGCGATATAGCTCAGAACATCCTCGTCGGACTTGGCAAGACCGGCTAGCTTCTGACGGGTGGCTTCCACAACAGGCTCCAGGGTATCGGCGTAGCGACCCTCGACGATCTTGTCGCCGGCCAGGATCTGCTCACGGATCTTGGGATCGATGGGAGCGGGGGTAGTGCCGTACTCACCCCGGCAGTAAGCCTTGATCTCTTTGGAAACACGCTTGTAGCGCTCGCCGGCCAGCACGTTGTTCACTGCCTGCACACCGACCATCTGAGAGGTGGGGGTGACCAGAGGGGGATAGCCCAGATCGGCACGGACCTTGGGAGTCTCCTGCATAACCTCCTCCAGACGGTCCAGCGCATTCATCTGCTTCAGCTGGGTCATCAGGTTGGAGAGCATGCCGCCGGGGATCTGATAGATCAGACACTGGGTATCGGTAGCCAGCGCTTTGGGGATCAAAGTGCCGTCGGCAATGTATTCGTCACGGACGGTCTTGAAGTAGTTGGCCATCTTGGTGGTGCACTCGTCGTTCAGCTCCACATCATAGCCCAGCTGACGCAGGGCGTAAGCCATGGTCTCGGTAGCAGGCTGAGACGTACCGCCGGAGAAGGGAGAGATGGCGGTGTCGATAATATCCACGCCAGCCTCAACAGCCTTCAGATACACAGGGTAAGCAAGGCCGGTGGTGCAGTGGGTGTGCAGGTCGATGGGCAGGTCTACAGCGTCCTTGATGGCGGAGACCAGGTCGTAGATCTCCTGGGGACCGATGATGCCGGACATATCCTTAATGCAGATGGTGGATGCGCCCATTTCCTTCAGCTCCTTGACCATCTCCACGTTCTTCTGCAGCGTATGCACAGGGGAAGATGTGTAGCTGATGGTGCCGGAAGCGATGGCGGCGGCATTGACGGGAGCTTCCATAGCCACCTTCATATTCTGCACGTCGTTCAGCGCGTCGAAGATGCGGATCACGTCCATACCGTTCTCCACAGCCTTCTGCACAAACAGCTTGACAAAATCATCCGGATAGTGGGAGTATCCCAAAACATTTTGTCCACGCAGCAGCATTTGCAGCTTGGTGTTGGGCATCTTTGCCCGAATCTTCCGCAGACGCTCCCAGGGATCTTCGTTCAGATAACGCAGGCAAACGTCAAAAGTCGCTCCTCCCCAGCACTCGGCAGCGTAGTAACCGGCCTTGTCGATTGTCTCCAGCATCGGCTCAAATTTCTCAAAAGGCAGCCGGGTGGCGATGAGCGACTGGTTGGCATCCCGCAAAACGGTTTCCACAAATTGTACTTTTCTTCCCATTGCGCTTTATACCTCCATATAATATAAGGTGTTAATTGAGAGGAAAACATCCCCAATAATTACATTTTGTAAAGAAAATCAAAAAGGTTAGTCTCCTTTTTCCTTGCTCTATTTTAACATAGATAAGAAAAAATGCAAATGTTTATTTTGCGTTAATTTACAGCAAAATTCTAAAAAAATGACAGAAAAAATTCATGTTTTTTAGGTTGATTTTTCCCTATTGGTAATGTATGATATCATTGCAAGCTATAGGATGTGGCGCGGCGCAAAAAGCGACGCAAAGGACATTCGTTGAAAATTTAAAATGAAAGAGGTAACAAATTATGGCAAAGCTTGATCTGACCAAGTACGGTATCACCGGCACTACTGAGATCATTCACAACCCCTCCTATGAGGAGCTGTTCAAGGCAGAGACCGACCCCACTCTGGAGGGTTATGAAAAGGGTCAGCTGACCGAGCTGGACACCGTCAATGTTATGACCGGCGTCTACACCGGCCGCTCTCCTTCCGATAAGTACATCGTTATGGACGACAACTCCAAGGACACCGTGTGGTGGACCTCCCCCGAGTTTAAGAACGACAACCACCCCATGACCGAGGAAGTCTGGGCAACTGTCAAGAACCTGGCTATGAAGGAGCTCAGTGGCAAGAAGCTGTACGTTGTTGACGCCTTCTGCGGCGCCAACGCTGACACCCGTATGGCTGTCCGCTTCGTTATGGAAGTGGCATGGCAGGCGCACTTCGTTAAGAACATGTTCATCATCCCCTCTGAGGAAGAGCTGGCTAACTTCGAGCCTGACTTCATCGTTTACAACGCTTCCAAGGCTTCCGTTGAGAACTTCAAGGAGCTGGGTCTGAACTCCAGCACATGCGTTGCCTTCAACATCACCTCCCGTGAGCAGGTCATCCTGAACACCTGGTACGGCGGCGAGATGAAGAAGGGTATGTTCTCCATGATGAACTACTACCTGCCTCTGAAGGGCATTGCTTCCATGCACTGCTCCGCCAACACCGACATGAACGGCGAGAA
>JAZRUM010000047.1:0-24609 GCA_045652545.1 Faecousia sp.
TCATCTTCTCTTCCTTGCTGAATTTCCTATGTGGTGTACCTTTCTTGCCCATTATTTCACATCCTTTCCAAATTCATTATACTACGAAAAAAGTAGACACCCACACTTTTGTGAGTGTCTACTTTCATTTTACAGGTGCAGTTCAAGTTTTTGAACTCACCGCTTTTTTTATGATTACTTAAAATACTTCACAGCAGATTCAAACATACGGATATCGTAGTTGCCGGGTACATTCTTGTACAAGCCGTTACCAATTCTCTCACTGTGACCCATTTTGCCGAACACTCTGCCATCAGGAGACGTGATGCCTTCAATGGCAAAAATAGAACCGTTGGGGTTGAACGCTGTGTCCATAGTCGGCTTGCCGTCCAGGTCTACATACTGGGTGGCGATCTGACCATTGGCAGCCAGCTGCTTCACCAGTTCCTCTGATGCAAAGAAGCGACCCTCACCGTGGGAAATAGGAACATTTACGATATCGCCAACATTCATAAGACTCAGCCAGGGAGACTTCGTAGAGGCAATGCGCGTATGCACAATGCGGCTCTGGTGTCTGCCAATGGTATTGTATGTCAATGTGGGACAATTCTCATCGGTATCGATGATCTTTCCGTAAGGAACAAGTCCCAGCTTTACAAGGGCCTGGAAGCCGTTACAGATACCACACATCAAACCGTCGCGGTTATTCAGCAACTGTGCAACGGCCTCCTTCACTGCCGGGTTACGGAAGAATGCAGTAATGAACTTTGCAGAACCGTCCGGCTCATCACCACCAGAGAATCCGCCGGGAATAAAGATCATCTGGCTTTCTGCTATCTTCTTAGCAACCAGTTCCACACTCCGGGAAACATCATCGGCAGTTAAGTTGCGAATAACGGCAATATCCGGTTCACCGCCGGCTGCAATCACCGCACGGGCAGAATCGAACTCACAGTTTGTTCCCGGGAATACGGGGATCAGCACCTTGGGTTTTGCAACCTTCACCTCAGGAGCAAGATTTGTTTTTCCAGCATGGTCAAGATCCGGAATTTCTACGATCTTTTCCGCAGTCTTGGTGGGATATACATCCTCCAAAACCTGCGCATTCAGATCGTACAACTCATCGATGCTTGCACAGTCATTTTCCAAACAGATCATTGCCTCTGCAGTAGTTGTGCCAAGCTTCATAGCACCGGGAATGTCCACATCCTCGGTCAGTTCAGCAACAATGAAGCCGTAGAATGGCAGATGCCAATTTTCACCCAGCTGTGCGCAAGACTTAAAGCCAATGTTGTTGCCAAAGGACATCTTCATAACCGCTTCGCCGATACCATGTTCAACAGCCCATGCAGCCTTGACCTTACCTTCGGTATGCAGCTTGTGGAAAATTTCCCATGTCTTCTTAACGCTTTGAGCACTTTCATCAGTGGGAGCGAAGAGATAAACGCTATTGCCTGCTTCCTTAAACTCAGGGGTCAGCACCTGGTTCTTGTCAATAGGAGCGATTGCAAAAGAGATCAGTGTGGGTGGTACATCCTTATCCAGGAATGTGCCGGACATGGAGTCCTTACCGCCGATGGCCGCCGCACCAAGCTCCAGCTGCGCATCCATCGCACCCAACAGAGCTGCAAACGGCTTGCCCCAGCGTACCTCTTCATTCTTCAATTTCTCAAAGAACTCCTGAAGCGTCAGATAAGCCAGTTTGTAATCCGCACCGGAAGCAACCAGCTTGGCAACGGAGTTATACACGGCTGCATGTGCGCCGGTATAGGGATCAACACACATATGATCCGGATCGCATCCCCATGCAAACAAGCTTGCTTGATCGGTATGTTCACCGGGCAGCACAGGCAGCACTGCTGCCATTGCCTGCGTGGGCGTCAGCTGCTTTTTGCCACCAAAAGGCATCAGCACACTGCCAGCGCCGATGGTAGCGTCAAAGCGCTCCACAAGGCCTCTCTGGCTTGCTGTCTTCAGATCTGCTGCCATTTCCCGCAAAGAGCTGTAAAGTGCCTTACTCAGCGCAGTCAGATCCTTTTGGGATACATAGACATCATTATTCTTTACCGCTCCGTTGGTATCCAGGAATGCACGGGAAAGATTTGCGATTTCCTTACCCCTCCACGTCATGACCATTCTGGGAGATTCGGTAACCAGAGCAACACGGTAGGCTTCCAGATTCTCATTCTGCGCAGCTGCAATAAATGCATCCGCATCCTCAGCTGCTAGCACAACGGCCATACGTTCCTGAGATTCGGAGATCGCCAGTTCGGTGCCGTCAAGTCCCTCATACTTCTTGCGAACCGCATCCAAATCGATCCGCAAGCCCTCTGCCAACTCACCAATGGCAACGGAAACACCGCCGGCACCAAAATCATTACAGCGCTTGATCAAACGGGTCACATCAGGATTCCGGAACAACCGCTGAATCTTACGCTCCTCGGGAGCATTGCCCTTTTGTACCTCGGATGCCATGGTGGTAAGAGACTTCATATTGTGGCTCTTGGAGGAACCGGTAGCACCGCCAATGCCATCACGACCGGTTCTGCCGCCCAAAAGGACAACCACATCACCAGCAGCAGGACGCTCACGGCGAACATTTACCGCAGGTGCAGCTGCAACAACAGCACCACACTCCAAACGCTTAGCTACATAACCATCATGGTACAGTTCTGCAACATGACCGGTAGCAAGGCCGATCTGGTTACCATAGGAAGAATAACCGGCAGCTGCCGTCTGACACAGCTTGCGCTGGGGCAGCTTTCCGGGCAGCGTATCATTCAGAGAAACACGGGGATCACCTGCACCGGTAACACGCATAGCCTGATGCACATAGGCACGACCGGACAAAGGATCACGGATGCAGCCACCAATACAGGTTGCCGCGCCGCCAAAAGGTTCGATCTCCGTAGGATGGTTGTGGGTCTCGTTCTTGAACATCAACAGCCAATCCTGCTTCTCACCGTTCACTTCAGCATTCACATGGATAGAGCAAGCATTAATCTCTTCGCTCTCATCCAGCTCCGGCAACAACCCACGCTTCTTCAGAACCTTTGCACCAATGGTTGCAATGTCCATCAAAGTCTGAGGGCGCTTTGCCGCCTTCTCCTGACCATATACCTCAATTCTCGCAGCAAGATAACGGTCATATGCTGCCTGCACAGCCGGATCGTCAATACGGACATTGTGCAGGTGTGTGGAGAAAGTTGTATGACGACAATGGTCGGACCAATAAGTATCTACAACGCGAACCTCTGTAATTGTGGGATCACGATGTTCCTCATCCCGAAAATATGCCTGCAGGAATTTAAGGTCATCCAGATCCATAGCCAATCCCAGCTTATCCAGAAGATTGGTAAGATCGGTTTCATCCAGGCCGATAAAACCATCCACAATGGCAACACTCTCCGGTGCTGTATATACAGCACTCAATGTTTCCGGCTTTTCCAGAGATGCCTCTCGGCTTTCCACTGCATTAATTACGTGTTTTTTGATTGCAGTAATATCAGCATCCGTCAAGTCGCCTTCCAGCACATACACCTTTGCAGAACGAACAACAGGCCGTTCGCCCTGAGACAGGATCTGAACACACTGGGCCGCAGAATCCGCACGCTGGTCAAACTGACCGGGCAAAGGCTCAACTGCAAACACCACCTGGCCGGCAGGCACATCATAGCTAACATTATCTACCTGCGGCTCAGAAAATACCGTATTCACCGCATATTGGAATAAAGAATCTTCAATTTTTTCTACATCATAGCGGTTCAGAACACGTACGCAGGACAGTCCTTTGATTTGAAGAAACTCTTTCAGCTCCTTCAGTAAGCTATCCGCCTCGTGTGTCTGACCCGGTTTTTTCTCTACATAAACGCGATATACCATAAGGGAAACTCCTTCTTATTTGTATGCTGCCAGACCGCGCTGACCGATATCGCTTCTGCGGTAAGCATTTTGGAACTTTACCCCATCAGCTATGCGATAAGCCTCCTTGATTGCCGCTGCAAGTGTATCTGCCACAGCTGTTGTTCCGGTAACGCGACCACCGGAAGTGAGTAGCTTCTCCCCTTCCAATTTTGCACCGGCGACAAAGGTATGCTCCCTCGCTTCATCGGTCATCACAATTTCGTAACCCTTTTGATAGCTCTCGGGGTAACCTGCAGAAGCAGTAACGACGCAGCAAGCATGCTTATCAGAGAATTTAACTTCCGTATCTGCAAGTGTGCCGTTTGTGGTTGCCTGCATGATCGTCAGCAGATCGCTTTCCAGCAGTGGTAACACAACCTGCGTTTCAGGATCGCCGAAACGGCAGTTATACTCAATGACCTTCGGGCCGTTGGGTGTCAGCATCAAACCAAAATACAGACATCCCTTAAAGGTCCGTCCTTCGGCATTCATTGCCCTGATGGTAGGCAGGAAAATCTTATCCATGCACACCTGCGCAATATCAGCAGTATAATACGGATTCGGCGCAATGGTGCCCATGCCACCGGTATTCAGACCGGTATCATTGTCTCCTGCCCGTTTATGATCCATAGAGGAAACCATGGGCTTCACAACGTTTCCGTCGGTAAATGCCAGGACAGACACCTCAGGACCGGTTAAAAATTCCTCAATGACAACTGTAGAGCCGGACTTGCCGAATTTGGCATTTGCCATCATGTCGGTAACAGCTTCAATTGCCTCTTGTCTGGTTTGCGCAATGATAACGCCTTTACCCAGCGCCAGACCATCCGCCTTAATGACAGTAGGAATAGGAGCGGTCTTTACGTATTCCAAAGCCTTATCGATTTCAGTAAAGATCTCGTAAGTAGCAGTAGGAATATTATGCATCTTCATCAGGTCTTTGGAGAACGCCTTACTTCCCTCAATAATTGCAGCCTTGGCATCCGGGCCAAAACAAGGAATGCCGATTTCATTAAGGCGATCAACACAGCCAAGAACCAGCGGGTCGTCCGGTGCAACAACAGCGTAATCAATGCTGTTATCCTTCGCAAAAGCAACAATCCCATCGATATCTGTTGCGCCAATGTTAACACATGTAGCATCAGCGGCAATGCCGCCGTTACCGGGCAGAGCAAAAATTTCTGCAATGTTTTTGTTTTCTTTCAGTTTCTTGATAATGGTGTGCTCTCTGCCACCACCACCAACAACCAATATTTTCATTTTCTGCCCTCCATTAGTGGTGGAACAAACGCATACCGGTAAAGGCCATTGCAATACCATTCTTATTGCATTCCTCAATAACAAGGTCGTCACGGATAGATCCACCGGGCTCAGCAATGTACTTTACGCCGGAAGCAACGCCACGCTTAACAGAGTCCGGGAACGGGAAGAATGCATCGGAACCCAGAGCCACAGCGTCACGGGAATTCAGCCATGCCTGCTTTTCTTCTGCAGTCAGAGGCTCAGGTCTGACAGTGAAATAGTTCTGCCAAATACCCTCTGCGCAAACATCCTCTTCATTGCCGTTGATGTAGCCATCAATAACATTGTCACGGCCGGGACGACCTAAATCAGCACGGAATGGCAGGTTCAGGGTCTTGGGGTGCTGACGCAGGAACCATGTATCTGCCTTTCCACCTGCCAGTCTAACACAGTGAACGCGGCTCTGTTGACCGGCGCCAACACCGATAGCCTGTCCGTCCACAGCGAAGCACACAGAGTTTGACTGGGTATACTTCAGCGTGATCAGAGATATAATCAGGTCGATCTTAGCACTCTGCGGAATATCCTTGTTCTCAGTAACCACGTTCTGCAGCAGCTCCTCATTAATCTTGAAGTTGTTGCGGCCCTGCTGGAAAGTAATTCCGAAAATCTGCTTATTCTCCACTTCAGTGGGAACAAAGTCAGCATTAATAGCAACCACATTATAGCTGCCATTGCGCTTTGCCTTGAGAATTGCCAGAGCTTCCTCGGTATAGCCGGGGGCAATAACGCCGTCGGAAACCTCCCGGGCAATCAGCTTTGCTGTCATCTCATCACAAACATCGGTCAGAGCAACCCAGTCACCAAAGGAGCAAAGGCGGTCAGCGCCTCTAGCTCTGGCATAGGCGCAGGCAAGAGGGTTCTCGTCCAAGCCTTCAATATCGTCAACAAAGCAAGCCTTCTTCAGATCCTCGCTCAGAGGCTTACCAACAGCTGCAGAGGTAGGAGAAACGTGTTTAAAGGAAGTTACTGCAACCATGCCGGTAGCCTCCTTCAATTCCTTAACCAACTGCCAGGAGTTCAGCGCATCCATGAAGTTGATATAGCCGGGTCGTCCGTTCAGGATGGTAAAGGGCAGCTCGCTGCCATCGTGCATATACAGCTTTGCAGGCTTCTGGTTCGGGTTGCAACCATATTTCAGTTCGAATTCTTTCATTTCTCTATCTCCTTATTACTGATGCTTATTGAGAATTCTCTGCTCATACTTGCCTGTAGCCAGGTCGGTGTAACGAACAAACAGAGAAATCTTGTTATCCTCATTTAGATTGTTCCAGAGCATTTCGGTCAGCTCATCAATATCATTGCACAGAGCCACCCGCTCCGGCTCACCCTGGAAGGTAGGAATCACAGGATTTCCGTCGCACACATAGGTGTGAATAAAATGACCCAGTCCTGCAACGGGAGGATATTCATAAAAGAACCGTGCGCAAGCGCTGCCCTCTGCATCTGCAGCCTTCAAAATAGACATCTTGTAGCTGCCATCGCCGGCCAGTAAGCCGGAAATTCTGGGTGTCCAGTTCGGGCCGTCATCCTCAAACATTCTGGTTCGCAGCGCTGCTTCCCAGCTCTCGCCTTTGGACAGGTATTCCCAAATGGTATCTGTCTGATCGCCGTTTGTAACAATCAAGCCGCATCCCGCTTCACGAACAGGATGGTAAATAATCAAATGCGGATCTTTCATTAAGCTGGGATCATGGGCTTCTGTGCGAATTCCATCGGGTTCCAGCGCAAAAATTCTATTACGGCTGTTTACGCTGCGACCCATAATAAAATACGCAGCTACAGACTTTGTACCATCCGGCGTTACACCTAACACAATTCCGCGACCTGGATAGGTATTGGAAGAAAGCATCTCATCAAGAGCGCCAATTTCATAAACATTCATAACCCTACCTCCAACATATTAATGAACTATGACCTTACGGCCTTCAACACTAAGTCTACCTTGGCAAAACAGCGCAACTGCTTCCGGCAGAATCTTCCACTCTGCTTCCTCCATAATGCGACGCTGTAAAATTTCTGGCGTATCGTTCTCCAAGACAGCCACGGCTTTTTGCATGATAATAGGTCCGCCGTCACACTCTGCACTAACAAAGTGAACTGTAGCGCCGGAAAGCTTTACACCATACGAAAGTGCAGCTTCATGGACATGAATCCCATAAAATCCTTCACCACAGAAAGAAGGAATCAGCGCCGGATGTACATTCATAACTGCATTGGGATATGCATCCACCAATTCCTGCGTAAAAATTACCATGCATCCTGCAAGAACCACCAGATCAATATTTAACGCATGCAGCATATCTACGAGCGCAATCGTCATGGCGCGGTTGGATTCAAACTGTTTTCGAGGCAGAACATACCCTGCAATACCGACATTTTTTGCTCGTTCAAGGGCATAAGCACCCTCTTTTGAGGAAATGACAGCAACAATCTCGCCACCGCCAAGTGCGTCTTGTATTTGCGCATCGATCAAGGCTTGAAGATTTGTGCCACCACCGGAAACCAATACTGCAATTTTCGGTTTGCTCATAGCGCCCTCCATTACTCGATAACGATTTTCTCTTCAGAAGACACAATCGAACCGATCACATAGGCGTCTTCGCCATTTTCCTTCAGAATCTGAATTGCGGTGTCAACCTGCTCTGGTGCTACTACAATGCTCATACCAACACCCATGTTATATGTATTAAACATATCTCTTTCGGGAATATTGCCCGTCTTTGCGATCAGCTCAAAAATAGGCAGAACTTTAACTGCGCTGCGATCGATCTTTGCACCTAAGCCATCAGGAATGCTACGGGGAATGTTTTCATAGAAACCACCACCGGTAATATGGCTGATACCCTTTACATTGACCTTTTCCAACAAAGCAAGAACAGGTTTTACATAAATTTTGGTGGGGGTCAAAAGTGTTTCAGCAACGGTCTTTCCATCCAACTCAGCTCTGGGTACATAGAGACTTGGATCGTTATTGTCAATATTAAACACTTTCCGACAAAGACTGAATCCATTGGAATGGATACCCGTGGACGGCAATGCAATCACTACGTCACCTACAGTCATCTTGGAATTATCCAAGATTTTCTTTTTGTCAACAATACCTACTGCAAAGCCCGCAAGGTCATACTCCTCCACAGGCATCATACCGGGATGCTCTGCAGTTTCTCCACCAATCAGTGCAGCACCGGATTGTACACATCCCTCTGCAACACCACTTACAATCTGTGCGATTTTTTCCGGGATATTCTTACCGCAGGCAATATAATCCAGGAAAAACAAAGGTTTCGCACCCACGCAGATAATGTCATTTACACACATTGCAACAGCATCAATGCCGATGGTGTCATGCTTGTCCATCAAAATGGCCAGCTTAACCTTTGTTCCGCAGCCATCAGTACCGGATACCAAAACAGGTTCTTCCATACCTGCAATGGGCAGGCCAAAGCAGCCGCCAAAGCCACCAACATCATCCAGGCATCCGTCGTTACGGGTACGGGCAACGTGTTTCTTCATCAGTTCAACAGCACGGTAGCCGGCAGTGATATCCACACCGGCAGCTGCGTAGCTTTCAGAATAGCTCTTTTCCATAGTAAAAGCTCCTTTTTATTCTTTACCGTTCCAGCAATAGGTACAAAGCTTACAAGGTTCAACACCGATTGCTTTTATAACACCATCAATGGTCTGGAAACCCAGAGAATCAAATTTAAATTTATCGCAGATGGTACGGCGCATCTTTTTGCCCCGTTCGGTGTTTCCGTCTGCATATTCCTGCAAATGCTTAAATCCTTCTTCCCCTTCCAATTCCATAATAGTCTGGCGGGAAATCAGTTCCATATCATTGGTTGCCCGGGAAAAATTCAGGAATTTACAGCCATACATAATGGGCGGACACGCAGAACGCATATGCACAGACTTTGCACCGTTATTGTACAGGAATTCCACCGTCTCTCTAAGCTGCGTGCCGCGAACAATAGAGTCGTCCACAAACAGAAGATTCTTGTTGACGATCAATTCATGCACTGGGATCTGCTTCATTTTGGCAATTTTGTTACGGTCTGCCTGTTTGGCAGGCGTAAAACTTCTTGCCCATGTAGGTGTGTATTTAATAAATGCTCTGGCAAAGGGTTTGCCTGTGCGATTTGCATAGCCGATTGCATGAGGAGTACCGGAATCCGGAACACCACCCACATAATCGATATCCATAGATCTGCCCTGCGCCATATCACGCTCAGCGATTGCTGCGCCGTTTCGATAACGCATTGCCTCCACGTTGATGCCTTCATATGTAGAGGTGGGATAACCGTAATAACTCCACAAGAATGCGCACATGCGCATTTCGTTGCCGGGCTTTGCCAGCTGTATCATGCCTTCTGGGCTTAATTCCACGATTTCACCGGGACCCAGCTCTTTCACATGCTCATAGCCCAGCTTTGTATAGGCAAACTGTTCAAAGGAAGCACAATAACCGTCGTCATTCTTACCGATCTGAACCGGGATTCTTCCAAGACGGTCACGGGCGGCAATAAGTTTTCCGTCATCCTTTAAAATCAAAATATTGACAGTTCCCTCAATAACGTTCTGGGCAAATTGAATTCCCTCAACAAAGCTGGCCTTTTCGCCGATCAGAGATGCCACCAATTCTGTTGAATTTACTTTGCCGCCGGTCATTGCATCAAAGTGGCCACCGCCGGACAGATACTGATCAATCAAATCATCAGCATTATTCACGATACCAACTGTGGTAATGGCAAATGTACCCAATCTGGATCGGATCAACATTGGCTGCGGATCACTGTCGCTGATGCAGCCAATGACGGACGTTCCCTGCATCTCATCAAAGATCCCCTCAAACTTTGTTCTAAACGGAGAATTTTCGATGCTGTGAATTTTCCTTTGCAATCCGATTTCCTTATCGTAGGCAGCCATGCCACCCCGGCGGGTTCCCAAATGGGAGTGGTAATCCACGCCAAAGAACACATCCACCATGCAATCATGCTTGGATGCAATTCCAAAAAAACCTCCCATGCTCTGCTCCTTCTAAGTGAAAATTACGCAAAAAACAGTTTGTTCAGCGTCATAGGATCGATATACTGACCATCCTTGTAAACGCGCATGTTGCCGGATGCAATTTCATCGATCAGCATAACCTTACCGTCGGCATCATAACCAAACTCAAATTTAATATCGTACATATCCAGGCCCTTTTCCTTCAAATCGTCAGCAACGATCTTAGTAATAGCCTGTGTCATAGCCTTCAGGTCATCGTACTGCTGTGCGGTCATAACACCCAGATCCACCAGACCGTCCTTAGTAACCAGCGGGTCGCCCTTCTCGTCGTTCTTAAAGGTGGTTTCCACATAAGCAGGCAGATCCTGACCTTCGGTGCAGTAGTCGGAATAGCGACGGAAGAAAGAACCCACAGCTTTATAACGGCAGATAACTTCCAGACCCTTACCGAACACCTTGCCCGGCAAAACTTCCATAGTGGTATTAGCCAGATCCGCACTGACATAGTGGGTCTTGATGCCTGCAGCATTGATCTTCTCAAAGAAATAGATAGACATACGCAGGTTTACATCACCTACACCCTCGATCGTCAGGCCAACAGCATTTTCGCCGGGGTCAAACACACCGTCCTTGCCGGTGCAGTCATCTTTAAACTTTAATAAATAATTTCCGTTCTCCAGAGCAAATACATCCTTGGTCTTACCGGTATAAACAAGCTTCTTTTCCATAATAATTCTCCTTTTGTAATATATCTACGGTTTATCCGTGGTTTACAGTTTTTCCATCACAGCAGCGTCCTTTGCAAGAACCGCCTTTGCATCGTTAACACGTTTCTCATCCAACTTTTTTGCCAATTCAGCATCGGAAACAGCTAAAATCTGAGCAGCAAGCAATGCAGCATTTGCACCGCCGTTAATAGCGACTGTGGCCACAGGAATGCCGGTAGGCATTTGAACTGTGGAAAGCAATGCATCCATACCGTCAAGGGTTGTAGATTTACAAGGAATTCCGATCACAGGCAAAGTAGTATTGGCAGCAATCGCTCCGGCAAGATGTGCAGCCATGCCTGCCGCGGCAATCAGTACTCCAAAACCATTGCTTCTGGCAGAAATTGCAAAGTCCCGTGCTTCCACCGGAGTCCGATGGGCAGAGTAAATATGAACCTCAAAGGGGATCTCAAGACTACGCAACACGTCTACTGCCTTTTGAATGATTGGAAGATCACTGTCACTTCCCATAATAATGCCAACTTTTTTCATTTTTACCTCCTTAAAAAACAAAAAGGGCGCACTTAGCCTATTGTGCTAAATGCGCCCAGACGGTCGGCTGTTTGACAAAACGCCAGCGCTCTCTGTTCCTCTGTGGTGCTCCACATAATTCCGTCAGTCGCAGAAAGCGATATTTAGATTTCAACATAATTTTACCATGCCATAAAACCAGTGTCAAGGAACAAGGGACCCATTTTCCTATTTTTGTGTTTTTCGACACGAATAAAACAGGGATCGGCCACACATTTGTTGAAATTTTAGCGATCGTTCCTTACCTTTAAGCTCTTGTCTTTTTTCCTTCACAGTAAATGCAGCGATATATGCCATTTTCCGCGCTAACGCACTTAAAAGTATGCACAATCTCCTGCTCGGTGGATGTGATACACCGGGGGTTATCGCAGTGCAATTCGTTAACAACAAGGTTTTCCGGAATAGGCATTTGCTTTCCTTCTTTAGCCTCCTTAAGAAGCTTTAAGATAAGCGCCATACGCATATATTTTCCGTTCAGTGCCTGGCGGAAATATGCCGCTCTGGGATCTTGGTCAACATTAACGCTGATCTCATTGACTCTGGGCAACGGATGCAAAATGCGCATATCCTTCTTTGCTGTTTGCAGCTTCTCAGCTGTCAGAATATAGCTGTCCTTAAGACGCTCGTATTCATCATAGCTATCAAAGCGCTCTCTTTGAATACGCGTCATGTAAAGAACATCAAGTTCAGGCATTGCATCTTCAAGAGATATCGTCTCCTGATACTTCATGTTATGCTTGTCCAGCACTTCGTACTTAACATAGTTAGGGAGTTTCAACTCCTCGGGTGCGATCAAAACAACTTTGATATTCTTATAGCGTGCCAACGCAGACAGCAGTGAGTGAACCGTTCTGCCATACTTCAGATCACCGCAGAAACCTACAGTCAGATTCTCCAGTCGCCCCAGCTCACGATAAATCGTCAGCAAATCAGCCAAGGTTTGGGTTGGATGACAGTGTCCACCGTCACCTGCATTGATCACCGGGATGGATGCACTTCTGGCAGCTACATAAGGCGCACCCTCCTTTGGATGACGCATTGCCATAATATCCGCATAACAGCTGATCATTTTTGCAGTATCTGCGATGCTCTCTCCCTTAGATGCAGAGGAAGATCCGGCATCGCTAAAACCAATGACGTTGCCACCCAATTCCATCATTGCTGCTTCAAAGCTTAAGCGGGTGCGGGTAGACGGCTCAAAAAACAACGTTGCAAGCTTTTTTCCGTGGCATGCTTCAGAGTACTTTTCCGGATGCTCACTGATATCACAGGCGGTGTTCAGCAGCTCATCCAGTTCTTCAACAGTAAAATCCGTAATATCGATCAGACTTCTCATCACTTTGCTCCATTCACAGCCAAATAGTTTTTGATTCTTTCCACATTCTCAGCATTGGAATCATCCTCTTCCAGATACTCAATAATATCATAAACATCCACAACAGAGTAGACAGGGAATCCGAATTCCTCTTCAATCTCAGCCATGGCGCCCTTTTCACCCTGACCTTTTTCCTTGCGGTCCACCATAACAAAGGTTGCGGCAACCTTCACACCTTCCAGACCACTCAGAATGGCCATGCTTTCACGGATTGCTGTACCGGCAGTGATCACATCCTCAACGATCACAACCTCTTCCCCCGCCTGAGGGACGTATCCCACAAACACGCCGCCTTCACCATGGTCCTTTGCTTCCTTTCTGTTAAAGAAGAAGGGTACATCCAGTCCGTTCTTGCTCAGCGCAACAGCGGCAGAAACAGCAATAGAAATGCCCTTATAAGCAGGACCATAAAGAACAGCATTTTTCTTGCCTAACTTCTCGAAATAGGCCTTAGCATAGAACTCGCCCAGCTTTGCGATTTCCTCACCGGTCTTGATCATTCCGGCGTTAATAAAGTATGGGATCTTACGACCGGACTTAGCCGTAAAATCACCGAATTTCAGAACACCTGCACCCTGCAGAAACTGAATAAATTCTCTCTTATAGCTTTCCATTTCCTACTCCTTAATCGCAAAATTCAGCAACACAGCGCTCATAAGCGGCAACCGGGTCTGCCGCAGCAGTAATGGGACGACCCACAACAATATAATCAGAACCAATCTGCTTTGCCTGTGCAGGGGTCATGACACGTTTTTGGTCACCAACATCTCCATCAGCAAAACGCACACCGGGCGTGATTGTCAAAAACTCCTTACCGCAGGTATCATGCACCTTGCCTGCCTCCAACGGGGAGCAAACGATACCGTCCAGGCCGGCATTCTTGGCAGTTTTTGCGTAGTGCATAACCACTTGATCGATGGGTTCTTTGATCAGAATATCCCGCTCCATGCTTTCCTGGTCAGTAGAGGTCAACTGGGTAACTGCAATCAGCAAAGGACGTGTGCCGTCCTCACGGGTCAATCCTTCCAATGCGCCCTGCATCATAGCAGTTGCACCGGCAGCGTGCAGATTGGTAATATCCACATCCAGATTCCGCAAAACAGCCATCGCCTTTTTAACAGTATTGGGGATATCGTGCAGCTTCAGGTCCAAAAAGATCTTATGTCCTCTTGCCTTGATTTCTCGCACAATACTGGGACCTTCAGCATAGTACAGTTCCATGCCGATCTTAACAAAGGGTTTTCTTCCGGTGAACTTATCAAGGAAATCAAAGGTCTGCTCAGCGCTGGCAAAGTCGCAGGCAACAATAACGTCTTTTCCCATTATTTTACTCCTCCTATAATCTCATTCAGCGTGTTGATACGATAGCTATCCATAACAGATGGAAGTTTTTCAATAATATCCCGGCAGATATAGGGATCTACAAGGTTTGCTGCGCCAATCTCGACAGCAGTTGCGCCGGCCAACATCATTTCAATTACGTCTTCGGCACTGCTGACACCGCCCATACCCACAACAGGGATCTTAACGGCATTCGCCACCTGATAGACCATACGTACAGCAACCGGGAAGATCGCACTGCCAGAAAAACCGCCCATTTTATTCGCAATAATCGGCTTTCTTGTATGCAAATCGATTCGCATACCCAGCATGGTATTGATCAGGCTGATACCATCTGCACCGGCATCTTCACAGGCCTTTGCAATGGAAACGATATCCGTCACATTGGGACTCAGCTTTACGATCACAGGCTTTGTGGTAACCTTTTTCACCGCTGCAGTAACCTCTGCAGCAGCTTTTGGATCAGTGCCAAAGCTCATACCGCCGCCATGTACATTGGGACAACTGACATTGACCTCCAACCAGCCTACTTGTTCTTCCTTGTCCAGTTTCTGGCAGGTGTAAGCATAATCTTCAACACTAAACCCGCTGATATTGGCCATGACGGGCTTATGAAAGCATTCCTTGAGCTTGGGCAATTCCTGAGTAATCACCTTTTCCACACCGGGATTCTGCAAACCTACCGCATTGATCATGCCTGCAGTACATTCTGCGATTCGGGGTGTAGGATTGCCAAAACGAGGATCTTTGGTTGTGCCTTTGAAGGAGAACGTTCCCAAACAATTAATGTCGTATAGTTCCGCGTACTCATAGCCGTAACCAAAGGTACCGGAAGCAGGAATTACAGGGTTATCTAATTCGATACCGCAAAGGTTCACATTTAGTCTTCCCACAAGATCTCCTCCTTCCGCATCACAGGACCTTCCTTGCAGATCCGTTTATAGCCGGTGATCGTCTTACAGGAGCATCCCATACATGCGCCGAAACCGCAGCCCATACGCTTTTCAAAGCTCATCTGGCCAGAGGTCTTGGAAGCTTTATAAATTGCCTTCAGCATAGGTTCCGGACCGCAGGTATAAAAATATGTATAGTCCATGTCCTTCAGCGCATCGGTAACAAAGCCTTTCAGCCCATAAGTTCCATCTACAGTGGTAACGACCACCTGTGCACCCAACGCTTTGAACTCTTCTTCATAGAACACATCATCAGCAGTGTTGAATCCAAGGATTACTTTCACTTCCCTGCCCTGTGCAATCAGTTTTTTTGCAAGAAGATACATAGGAGGAACGCCAACACCACCGCCAATCAGAACAGGGCTCTGGCCGGCATCGGACAGATCATAGCCATTACCAAGACCTGTCAAAACATCCAGTACACCACAAGGCATCTCAGACAGCTGTTTTGTTCCCTTTCCAACCACCTTGTAGATGATCGTCATTGTATTTTCGCTTACATCACAAACGGAAATCGGTCGACGAAGGTACAAGCCATCCAGCTTGATATTTACAAACTGACCGGGGGCAGTAATGTCAGACACATCTCCGGAAAGCGTCATTTTCCAGACGCTTTCCGTGAGCTTTTTGTTTTCAACGATTTCAAATAGTGCTTGTTTCATAGCCACCTCTTAAGAATCGATGGTAGAAATGGTCAGTGTAGTCTCCTCAAGAACATCCAGTAGCACCTTAACAGTATCCAACGCAGTAAAGATCGTTACATTGCATTCAGTGGCAAGCAGTCTAATATGCTGACCGTCGTTATTGGGGCCATCGGCGCCGGGATCTCTGGTGTTAATAACGTAGGCAATATGACCCTGACGCATTGCTTCAGGAATCTCTTCACTACCGTCACTGATCTTACCAAGTATATGAGTGCGGATACCGTTACGCTTAAGGAACATAGCTGTTCCCTTGGTAGCTTGAATGTTAAATCCAAGATTGTAGAAACGACGGATCAGCGGCAATGCCTCCTCTTTATCCTTATCCGCGATTGTAGCAAACACCGTTCCGTAATTCTGCAAGTGCATACCGGATGCCTGCAGCGCTTTATACAAGGCGCGGTTCAATTTGTCGTCATATCCGATTGCCTCACCTGTGGATTTCATTTCAGGAGACAGGTATGCGTCCAAACCGCGTAGCTTATTAAAGGAGAAAACAGGCACTTTAACATACCAACGCTTCTTTTCTTCCGGGTAGATATCAAACAATCCCTGTTCTTTCAGACTCTTACCCAAAATAACCTCAGTTGCAATATCTGCCAGGCTGTAACCGGTAGCCTTGGACAAAAACGGTACTGTACGGGAGGATCGAGGATTAACCTCAATGATAAACACGTTGTCATTGTCATCAACAATGAATTGAATGTTGTAAAGACCAATAATACCGATACCTAAACCGAGCTTCTTGGCGTACTGCAAGATAATGCCCTTGACCTTGTCGGAAATAGAGAAGGACGGATACACGCTCATGGAGTCACCGGAGTGGACACCGGTGCGCTCAACCAGTTCCATGATGCCCGGAACAAAGACGTTGATGCCATCACAAATTGCATCTACCTCAACTTCTCTGCCCTGAATATACTTATCAACAAGCACCGGCTTGTCTTCATCGATCTCAACCGCAGTTTTCAGATAATGACGCAGCTGTGCCTCGTTCGCAACGATCTGCATAGCCCGTCCGCCAAGAACAAAGCTGGGGCGCACCAACACAGGATAGCCAATCTGTGCAGCTGCTGCAATTCCATCCTCGATTTTTGTAACAGCCTTACCTTCCGGCTGAGGAATCTTCAGCTCAGACAACAGCTTTTCAAAAGCATCACGATTTTCTGCTTTATCAATAGCAGCACAATCCGTACCAATGATCTTCACACCCCGATCCATCAGCGGCTGTGCCAGGTTGATCGCAGTCTGGCCGCCCAAGGATGCAATGACACCTTCAGGTTTTTCAAACTCGATGATATTCATAACATCTTCCGGAGTCAAAGGTTCAAAGTAAAGCTTGTCAGCTGTGGTATAGTCGGTAGACACCGTTTCTGGGTTGTTGTTAACAATGATCGCTTCATAGCCGGAATTTTTAATTGTGGTAACGGCATGAACTGTGGAGTAGTCAAATTCCACGCCCTGACCAATACGGATCGGACCTGCGCCAAGCACGACGATCTTCTTTCGGTCAGTCAGCCTGGAAGCGTTCTCACCAGTGTAGGTGGAGTAGAAATAAGGAATATACGCACCGGTATGGCAAGTATCAACCATTCTGAAGACGGGGAACAGATTATGCTCCTTACGCATCTTATAAACGTCCAGCTCATCGCATTTCCAAAGACGGGCAATATATTTATCACTGAAGCCCATCTTCTTCGCTTCGGTAAGTGTTGCAAGATCGTTGTTTACACGAAGCTTTTCTTCCATATCGATGATATTCTTGATCGCCTCAAGGAAGTAGGGTGTGATCTGTGTCACCTCATGAAGCTTTTCAACAGATACACCGTGATAGAAAAGTTCAGCAATGGCGAAGATGTTGTCGGAACGGAACGTCTCGATGTACGCAAGCAGTTCCTCAACACCCATATTGTCGAATTTGGACAGATGCAGATGGTTAGCACCGATCTCGAGAGAACGGATACCCTTCAGCAGAGCCTCTTCCAGATTAGAGCCGATACCCATAACCTCGCCGGTAGCCTTCATCTGTGTGCCCAGTACATTGGACGCAGCTGTAAACTTATCAAAGGGGAATCTGGGCAGTTTGGCAATTACATAGTCCAACTGCGGTTCAAAGGCTGCATTTGTGTTTGCAATTTTAATGTCCTCCAGCGCCATGCCCATTGCGATCTTTGCAGTCACACGGGCAATGGGATATCCGGATGCTTTGGATGCCAGAGCGGAGGATCTGGATACTCGGGGATTGACCTCGATAAGATAGTACTCACTGGAATAAGGATTCAGCGCAAACTGGACATTGCAGCCACCTTCGATCTTAAGTTCCCGAATGATCTTAATTGCAGAATCATTGAGCATCTTTTTATCCTGTTCGCTCAATGTCATAATCGGAGCTACAACTATGGAGTCACCGGTATGCACACCCACAGGATCGATATTTTCCATGCCACAGATTGTAATCGCATGGTCATTGCTATCACGCATGACCTCAAATTCGATCTCTTTGTAGCCTTTCACGCTTTTTTCCACAAGTACCTGATGAACAGGAGAAAGCTTAAAAGCATTCAGGCCTACTTCAATCAGTTCAGCCTCGTTATAAGCAAATCCACCACCGGTGCCGCCCAGTGTAAAGGCGGGCCGCAACACCACAGGATAACCAATTCGGTTGGCAGCAGCTTTGGCTTCCTCAATTGAGTACGTGATCTCAGAGGGAATCACAGGCTCCCCAATGGATTCGCACATTTCCTTGAACAGTTCGCGATCCTCTGCACGCTCGATGGAGGCGCTGCTAGTTCCCAGCAGCTCCACATTACATTCTTTCAGAACACCCTTCTTTTCCAGTTGCATTGCCAAATTCAATCCGGTCTGGCCGCCCAGTCCGGGAATAATTGCATCCGGGCGCTCATAGCGCAGGATCTTGGCAATATATTCCAAGGTTAGAGGTTCCATATAAACCTTATCTGCGATTGTGGTATCGGTCATAATCGTTGCAGGATTGGAGTTGCATAAAACTACTTCGTACCCTTCCTCCTTCAACGCCAAACAAGCTTGTGTGCCGGCATAGTCGAATTCGGCTGCCTGACCGATCACAATAGGACCGGAACCGATAATCAAAACTTTTTTAATGTCCGTTCTTTTAGCCATATGCTCTCCTCCTATTACTTGCAATATGCGACTTTTCCGTCGCACACAGTTAAAACACATTCACCAAACAGTTTCCAACCTGTAAAAGGTGTAGCCTTTCCCATTGACAGGAATTCACCAGGATCCACCGTAAACTCCTTGTTCAGATCCCAAACTGTAAAATCCCTACCCATAGGAATCCCAAAACGTTTCCGGGGATTTACAGCCAACAGATCAATCAGTTTTTCCAAGGTGATAATACCCTTTTTTACCAGATGGGTATACAGCACCGGAAATGCGGTTTCAATACCTACAATCCCGAAAGCACTACCGGACAGACCTTTGCTCTTTTCTGACGCACTGTGAGGCGCATGATCTGTGGCGATCATGTCAATAGTACCGTCCTGAATACCGGCAATCAGAGCAAATCGATCCGCTTCACTGCGAATAGGCGGATTCATCCGGAACCTGCCATCCTCCTGCAAATCCATGTCGTTCATCACCAAATAGTGAGGCGCAGTCTCGCAGCTGACATCCACACCCTTTGCCTTTGCATTGCGGATCAGCCCCACACTCTCCTTTGTAGAAATGTGGCAAACGTGGTACCTGCATCCGGTCTGCTCTGCAAGGCGGATATCCCGTGCGACCTGATGATATTCACTGGCGCTGCAAATTCCTTTATGTCCGTTTTTTTGAGCATACTCGCCATCATGAATATAGCCGCCATGTAAAAGACTGTTTACCTCACAGTGGGCAACAATCATTTTGTTCAGTGCTTTTGCGCGAAGCATCGCATGGCGCATCATTTCATCGCTTTGAACGCCTCTTCCGTCATCAGAAAAAGCAATCACATCCTGTGCCATATCTTCCATTTCGGCCAACTGCTCACCCATCTGACCAACCGTTATGGCACCGTAAGGATAAACATGGATCACCGCATTTTTTCGGATCAGCTCCAGTTGTTGCTCCAAATGTTCCCGGGAATCGGGAACAGGGTTTAAATTTGGCATTGTGCAAACCGCAGTATAACCACCTCGCGCGGATGCTTTGCTTCCGGTTTCCATGGTCTCCTTATAAGAAAAGCCCGGCTCACGGAAATGCACATGCACATCACAAAAGCCGGGAAAAACAGTATATTTAGGAGCGCCAAAAGAGGACAACGCCTCCATCAACGGGGAACCGGAGAAAAGAACGTCGCCAACGGAACAACCAACCATATTGAGATTGTCTACCGTGCGCATCATTTCAAATTCCTCCTGTATAATCTATCTGCACAAGTATAGCACAGCGACAGTATTTTGTCAAACCCCGTAACGCAATTTCTATCACTAATTTTTAACAAAAAAATCCATATCCGGATAGTGCAAAATATCCAAATCTACATAAGGATAACTACGTTTCCAAGCGCCATCCACCTTTCGAACAGAACTACGGTGTTCACTAAGCAACCGTACAATGTCGTACGCATCGATCCATATTTCAGAATTGCACTCCTTCTGGCTTTCGTCAAAGACCAGCTGTATCCCAAAATGCAGATGCGTTGTTTGAATGTTGTTAACATTTTCTTTATCAGAATAACCGGTCCTGCCCATAAAACCAATCAAATCGCCCGCCTGCACAATATCACCCTCCTGCAGTCCCTGTGCAAAGGGCTTGTCCTTTTGTAAATGGGCATAATAGTAATACCGTTTGGAATCGAGAGAACGAATACCCAGCCGCCAACCGCCGTATCGATTCCAACCCATTGCCTCCACAACACCGCTTTCTACAGCAATAATCGGTGTTCCCTGCGATCCCATCAAATCGTTGCCGAGATGTTTTCTTTTAAAGCCGAACGAACGGCTGTTTCCAAAATCGGAGCAGTGGCTGTAACCGTAACCGGCAGCGATTGGTGAAAACGCCTTTAAGCCGTAGACCGGTTTCCACTGCCCGTCCTTCTGGATTGCATAACTTCCCAACATGCCTCCCAGCACAGCATTGTATGCTTCGTGATAGTAATTATAATATTTATAGGTATCGCCCAGCAAATCCTCCGGTGATTTGTCAGATTGCAGATCGTTCGCTGCTTTTTTCACCGAATTCAACGTGCATTTTCCACCGGTTCTGCAGGCAGAAACTGCCAGTATATCGATCCACGATATATGCTTCTCCTGTTCCGCTGTTGCAATATCTGTGTTCATTGCATACTTCAACGATTCATACGGAACTTGAAAATCTACCCAACGGATGGTTTCTGCCCGAACAGGCAGAGCAATTAGGGAACACAATAGAAAAATAAAAAGAATCCGCCGCTTCATACTCTCACCTCTTGGCTAGAATATGGAGCAGCGGAAATGCTATACAATGTAATTATTTCAAGTCACGGCGAATGCCTTCTGCAATGCGATAAACATCCTCCATGGTTTTAATTGATGAAATTTGTTCCTTGTAATAATTGCTGTACGGGACACCCCGCAGATACCACGCAAAATGTTTTCTGGCTTCCAAACAGGCAATGTGCTCTCCCTTGTCCTCACGGGCAAGTTCAAACTGTCGAACAGCCACATTTACTCTATTTTTAAGATTCGGACGTTCCGGAATCGGTTCACCGTCCATAGCAGCCTTAACCTGTGCAAATACCCATGGATCACCAAACGAAGCGCGACCGATCATCAGTCCGTCAGCACCTGTCCATTTTAAGCAGCGTATTGCCGATTCCGCATCCGTTACATCACCGTTGGCAATAACCGGAATCGTTAGCTGAGCCTTGACCTTTGCGATCATATCCCAATCCGCTTTTCCGGAATAAAGCATGCTTTTGGTGCGTCCGTGTACGCAGACCATTGCAGCGCCGTTATCCGCCATACGCTTTGTAAAATCCAGGACATTGACACTGCCCCTGTCCCATCCCAGGCGACACTTCACCGTTACGGGCACATCTACCGCTTTTACCACAGCATTTACAATTTTTTCTGCCAACTCAGGAGTCCGCATCAATCCACAGCCGTCACCGGAGTTGGCAATTTTAGGCATAGGGCAACCCATATTGATATCCAGAAAATCACAACCGGATATCTCCATCGCCAACACTGCAGCCTGCGCCATAATTTCCGGATCGTTTCCAAATATTTGCGCACCGCATATACTGCCAGCATTTTTTCGCAAAAGCGCTTGGCTTTTCTTATCCTGATAAACCAATGCACGGGATGACACCATCTCTGTTACAGTCATGCCCGCACCAAGCTCAGCGCAAATTGTACGAAAAGCCCAGTCGGTCACACCGGCCATAGGTCCCAGTACCAGTGGATTTTTTACAACAATATTACCAATGTGCACAGCATGACCCCCCTTTTCGGGCGATTATAACATATGCTGCCACATTTCGCAAGTCACAGCATTGCGCTCAACAGCCACAGCAAACCGGTAACCATTGCACCGGCAGCCGCCCACACCAGACCAAACATTAAAAAGCCATTTCTTCTACTGTTACGGTTCTTACCGATCAATCGATTTGCCTCTTTTAAAAGTGCATCATCACTAATCCCCTGCTGTCCGTCCCGCAAGATAAAAATGGCTTGTTCAAACAACTTAGGGTCCGGTGAATGCACTACAATTACCTGTCTGGAAATTCCTTTTACCATAAATACCGCCTCCAATGGCAGTATTCCCCTCTGGTAAACGCTTCATTCATCCCTCGGACGCTTATACCTGCCTTTTGGCTCCCATTCTGGCAGAGGAAAACGCTGCATTGCCCCAAAGATCCGTTCCTTCAGCTCCGGATAGGTATTGCTCAGATCATATACAAGCTTTTTAATTTCCTCACGTTTTGTCTGCTTGTCCACAGGGCATCTGTTTTCAATCACCGGCAGGTTTTGGCGAACAGTAAAATTATCAATGGTCTGTTCATGGATATACAGCATTGGGCGGATTTGAATAATACCCGTTCTGTCCAAGTCCGTAACTGGTTGGAAACAACTAATACGACCTTCATATATGAGTGACATCATAAAGGTCTCCACCGCATCGTCATAGTGATGACCCAGTGCCAATTTATTTAGTCCCCGATCCAAAAGTGCTTGATTTAGTGCACCCCGACGCATCTTGGAACACATGGAGCATGGATTTTTTTCCTTCCGATGATCAAAAATAATCGGTGCAATCTGTGTTTTCACAACGGTGTACGGAACATCAAGCTGCCGGCACATTTCTTGAATACCGGAATAATCCATTCCAAGTCCCATATCAATGGTAATTGCTTCAAGAGAAAAGGGATTGGAATTATAATTGCGAAGTTCCGCCAAAAAAGCCAACAGCGCCAGTGAGTCCTTACCGCCGGATACGCCGACTCCGATTCTGTCACCAGGGTCTATCATATGATAATCCTCAACACAACGCCGCACGAGACCAATCAGTTTCTGCATAAAAAGTCCCTCCAAAACACGAAAGTGTAAAGCTAGTATTTAAGAGCTTCCGTGAGTATTTTAAAGTATTTTAAAGTTTAAATATGTTTCTATAAAAAATACCAAAAATTTGGTTGACATTTAAAATGAATTATGATTTAATAATCAAGCGTTTTGCAGACATTGTAACGTCTGCGTATGAATTTGTCAAAATATTTTACCTAATTGGAGGAACGCATAATGTCCACTACACTCGCAAAGAAGGAGACCGTGGAGCGCAAGTGGTACGTCATCGACGCTGCCGGCAAGCCCCTGGGCCGCACCGCTGTGACCGTTGCCAATCTGCTGCGCGGCAAGCACAAGACCACTTTCACCCCCAACGTTGACTGCGGTGACTATGTCATTGTCATCAATACCGACAAGGCAATTCTGACCGGCAAAAAGCTGGAGCAGAAGTCCTACTACCGTGTTTCCGGCTGGATCGGCGGTCTGAAGGAAACCAAGGCTCGCATCATGATGGAGAACCGTTCCGACTACGCTATGGAACTGGCTGTCAAGGGTATGCTGCCCAAGAACACTCTGGGTCGCAACGCTCTGACTCGTCTGCACCTGTACAAGGGTGAAGAGCATCCCCATGCCGCTCAGAAGCCTGAAGCATGGACCCTGTGATTTGGAGGTAATCGATTATGTACGAGAGCAAGAAGAAGTATAACTACGGCACCGGTCGCCGTAAGTCCTCCGTTGCCCGTGTTCGCGTTTACGAGAACGGCACCGGTTCCATCATCATTAACGGTCGTGACATCGACGAGTACTTCGGTCTGGAGACCCTGAAGCTGGTCGTTCGTCAGCCCCTGGTCACCACCGACATGGTCGGCAAAGTTGACGTTGTTGTTACTGTCGCAGGCGGCGGTGTTTCCGGTCAGGCCGGCGCAATCCGTCACGGCATTTCCCGTGCCCTGCTGACCCTGAATCCCGAATTCCGCACTTCTCTGAAGGCTGCAGGCTTCCTGACCCGCGACCCCAGAATGAAGGAAAGAAAGAAGTACGGTCTGAAGGCCGCTCGTCGCGCACCCCAGTTCTCCAAGAGATAATCTGTTATCTTTTACGAGTCAAAACCTCCGGCTAAGCCGGAGGCTTGATTAAGCCCTAGAAGGGCTTTTTACTGGCGGCATCTAAAGATGCACTGAGTTTCTGACGTCTGCATTAACTGCACGCCGCCCCTAAAGGGGCAATGTATCTTTCTATTCT
>JAZRUM010000048.1:0-30317 GCA_045652545.1 Faecousia sp.
CAGCAGTTTAGCTGTTCCTTTTGCGTTTTATAGGATCGTGCCGCCGCCGATGACGGTATCACCGTCGTACAGCACCACGGTCTGTCCCGGTGTGATAGCTCTTTGCGGTTCATCGAATTCCACCCGGGCAATGCCGTTTTCTTCCGGATACACAGTGGCAGGTTGTTCCGTGTGCCGGTAGCGCACCCTTGCTTTGCACCGCAGTGGTTCGGTCAACTCGGTCACAGAGATCCAGTTCCAGTCCTTAGCTCGTAAAACCTTGCTGTAAAGCGCTGCATCCGGACCTACGGTGACGGTGTTTGCATTCATATCCTTGCGGCAAACATATACCGGTTCACCCAAAGCGATGCCAAGACCTTTCCGCTGACCGATGGTATAGCCTACCGCACCAGCGTGCTTTCCTACCACTTTGCCGTCAAGGTCCAGATAATCACCACTGGGGTATACTTTTCCGGTATAGCGCTCCATAAATGTCCGGTAATCTCCGTCGGGAATAAAGCAGATATCCTGACTGTCCCGCTTTTTTGCGTTAACAAAGCCTTGTTCCTGAGCAATTTGCCGCACCTGCTCTTTGGTCATTGTGCCGAGAGGGAATTTAGTGTGGGCAAGCTGCTGCTGGGTAAGGCAGGAGAGAAAATAGGATTGATCTTTCTGAAGATCCACAGCCTTTTTCAGCAGATACCGCCCGGTATTGGGGTCTTGTTCGATCCGGGCATAGTGGCCGGTGACGATATAATTGCAGTCCAGTTTCCGTGCTTCCTGCATCAGCGCATCAAATTTCAGATGCCGGTTGCAGTACAGACAGGGATTCGGTGTGCCGCCCTGCTCATAGCAGCGGATAAATTCCTCCACCACCTTTTCCCGGAACAGGGCAGTGTGATCGAATTCATAAAAGGCAAGACCCAGCCGGGTGGCAACGCTCTTTGCATCTTCTACCCCGGTGGTGGGCGGAGTCAATCCGTCACACAGTCGCATGGTAGCACCGATGCAGGTAAATCCTGCCTGCTGCATTAAATACGCTGTTACAGAGCTGTCTACACCGCCGCTCATGGCGATCATCGCTTTTTCCATGGACCGGACCTCCTTCCGAAATACTTTGGTTTTATAAAACTATTATCCCAGCCAATAGCCCATTGCCAGCATGAGACAAAAACCGGCAAGCAGGGAGTAGGTAACTCCGCTTACTTCATTGTGATGGGTCTCGGGGATCATCTCGTCGCTGATAACATACAGCATTGTCCCGCCTGCAAATGCCAGAGCAAAGGGCAGAATCGCAGAGGAAAGGGAAACGGCAAAGTATCCAAGCAGCGTGCCCAAAATCTCCACAACGCCGGTACACATGGCACAAATGAAGGTGCGTTTAGGACTGATGCCGGCAGCCAGCATAGGACCGATAATGACCATGCCTTCCGGAATGTTTTGCAATGCGATACCTGCTGCAATGGTGAGTGCCTGGCTATTGTTGCCACTGCCAAAGCCAACGCCTGCTGCAATGCCCTCCGGCAGGTTATGGATCGCAATTGCCATAACAAACAGCAAAACCTTATTTAGTTTTCCGCTGTTTTCAGGATGCGCTTCCTGGTCGACCCCTGCCAACCGATGCAGGTGAGGAACCAGTTTATCCAACACGCTTAAAAAAACCGCGCCGCAAAAAACACCTGTTACCGATACCAGCAGAGGGGCGCTGCCACCGTACTCCAGTGACGGTAAAATCAGTCCTGTTATGGCAGCGCAGAGCATCACGCCTGCAGCAAATGCCAGCACGATATCGCTAAATCTATGTGATATTTTTTTGAAAATAAAACCCAGAAGAGAGCCGAAAACGGTAGCACCGCCGACACCTAGCGCGGTAAGTAAAACAATTTTCATAAAGCCAACTCCTTTCTAAGATATTATATGTTCTGTCAAAAGCTTTGTCAATTTACAAAACAAAGGAAAAAACCGGTCCGAGGACTTGCATTTTACCGTTTTTGTAAGTATAATAAATTGAATTATTATACTTATTATATAAGGGGTAGTTTTGTGTATTTAAAATCTTTGGAAGTGCAGGGCTTTAAGTCCTTCCCGGATAAGACCTTAATACGGTTTGGCGACGACATTACTGCCATCGTTGGGCCCAACGGCTCCGGCAAATCAAATATCTCTGATGCGATCCTGTGGGTCATGGGCGAACAGAGCACAAAGACACTCCGTGGCGCGAAAATGGAGGACGTTATCTTTGGCGGCACATTAAAGCGTGCGGCTGTGGGTTTTGCGGAAGCAACCCTTACTTTGGATAACGCTGACCGTGCATTGCCTTATGATTCTGATGAGGTGATGGTCACCCGTCGTTATTACCGTAGCGGTGACAGTGAATACTATATTAACCGTCAGTCTGCCCGTCTGCGGGATATCCACGAGATGTTCATGGATACCGGTCTGGGCCGTGAGGGTTATTCCAATATCGGACAGGGCAGGATCGATGAGATCCTCTCTCTGAAAAGCGCAGACAGACGTGAGATATTTGAAGAGGCTGCCGGTATTTCCAAGTACCGTCACCGCAAGGAAGAAACAGAACGTAAGCTTCAGCATACTGAGGAAAATCTGCTGCGTATCGGTGACAAAGTTTCCGAGCTGGAATTGCAGCTGGAGCCACTGAAGGTACAGTCTGAAAAAGCAAAACGTTACCTTGAATTAAAAGAGGAACTTCAAGGCGTCGAGGTGGCTGTTTGGCTGGAAACGTTGGACAAGCTGTCTGCAGCTGCCAAGAAGGCAGAGGAGGACCATGCGTCTGCTGCCTTTGTTTTGCAGCAGGCAAAGGATGATCTGGAGAAGCTCTATGCCCAATCTGAGCAGATGGGTTCTATACTGCGCCACCGGGATGAGGAACTGGAAAATATTCGCATGCAGGTGAATTTGCTGGATGCGACCCATCAGCAAATGGACGGTCAGATGGCTGTTCTGCAGAGCAATATTGCCAACAATGATGCCAATATTGCGCGCATCGAGGAAGAACTGCAGGGACAGGAGGACCGCAGTGGTGGCATTACTGCCCAGTTGGAGCAGACAAATCAGCGTATCGTTCTGATTGAAAAAGAATTGGCTGAAAAACGGCAGACCCTAGATGCGTTGCAGCAGGAACTGACGGCTATGGCAGCCAGCGCACAGGGCATTACCCGTCAATTTTTGGAGCTGCGTGCTACGGAAAGCACATTGACGGCGGATATAGCAGGCCGTGAGGCAGATCTGCATAGCTTGGAAAGCAGTCTGCAGGAAAATGCGCAGCGTCAGCAAGAGCTGAAGGAAGATCTGGACGCAGGCGTTGCCCGTGAAACTGCCGCTGCGCAGGAGCTGGATGCTTGCCGCAAGGAATTGAAAAAGGCGCAGGAGGAAGTTACTGCCGCTAACAATACCATTTCCGGCTATACTCTGCGCCAATCCACTCGGGCAAAACATCGGGATGAATTGGCTTCCCAGCTGCGGGAGTTGACGACTCAGCTGGATGGCGTGCAGGCGAAAACCCGGGTGTTCCGTGCCATGGAGCGGGATTATGAGAGTTATCAGAAATCCGTTCGAATGGTCATGCAGGAAGCACAAAAGGGTGTTTTGCGCAATATCCACGGACCTGTGTCCCGACTGATTCGGGCAGAAGATGCCTATACTGTAGCCATTGAGATCGCTCTTGGCGGCGCTATGCAGCAGATCGTTGTGGACAATGAACAAGACGGCAAAGCAGCCATTTCCTATTTGAAACGCACCGGTGGCGGACGTGCTACGTTCTTGCCTATTTCTGCGATCCGTGGAAAAGAATTGACAGAAAAGGGGCTGGAAAAATGCCGTGGCTATGTGGGCATTGCGTCCGACTTAGTCACCACACAAAAGCAGTATCAGCCAATTGTGGACAACCTGTTGGGCAGGATCGTTATTGTCAATGATATTGATGCAGCTATCGCTATGGCAAAGCAATACGGCAATCGCTTTAAGATCGTCACACTGGACGGTCAGGTGGTCAACCCCGGCGGATCTATGACCGGTGGTTCTGTTAATAAAGAAGCAGGTATTCTGAGCCGTGCCAACGAACTGGAAAAGCTTACGGCCCGGGAAAAAGAGCTGCAAGGCAAACTGCAGACCTGTGAAGGGGAATTGCAGGAAGCACAGCGTAGCGTGGATCAAGTGGAATTCCAGATAAGCGCGGCAAAAGATCAGTTGCGTGAAGCAGAGGATCAGGTGCTGCGTTTGCAAGGTTTAGAAAAGCAGCATGAGATTATGGTGCAGGCTATTACCGATGCCCTTAGCTCTGCCCGTCGGGAGAAGAATTCTTTGGATGCCCGTGCCAATGCAGACAGAGAGCGCTTTGCAGCGCAGCAGGCGAAGATCCAAGTCTATTCCGCGCAGCTGGAGCAGACCAGATCACAAATTGCGGCACTGGAGGGCAGTCAGCAGGAGTCTTCCGAATCTATGAGCAAGATCACCGATCAGATGACTGTGCTTAAGACAGAGGAAGCAGCGCTGGAAGCAGAGAAAAATACAGCCCTGAACCACATCGCAGATCTGCAGGCCTTGCGCAGTGATATGGACGGCGACCGGGAAAAGAAACTGGCATTGGCAGATGCCATTCGGGCAGACAATGTCCGTTTGGAAAATGAGATCAAGGCACTGTTGGAACGTCAGCAGAGCAATGACGAAGAAACTGCCCGGATGCGTAAGTCTATGGAAAATGCTGTATCCCAACGAGCAGAGGCAGAGGCGACCAAGACCCGTTCTGAGCGGGAGGCACAGGAAAAGAATAAAGATATTCTCAATATGGAGCGTGCCTGCGCCCTGTTGGAGCAGAAAAAAATCACTACCTCCATGGAGGAACGCCAGATCATTGATAAGCTGTGGGATTCTTATGAGCTGACTCCCGGCACTGCTGTGGAAAAGCGTGGTCAGATCGAATCTGTGGCTGCCGGTACCCGCCACATCAGTGAACTCAAACGCAAGATCGCAGCACTGGGCACACCGAATTTGGGTGCCATTGAGGAATATGCCCGTGTCAATGAGCGGTATTCCTATTTGGTGGAGCAGCGTGACGATGTGCTGACCTCTAAGCGTGAGCTGGAAAGCATCATCCGCAATATTACCCAAGAGATGACCACTATCTTCGTGGCAGAATTCAAAAAGATCGATCATCATTTTGGCATTGTATTTGAGGAGATGTTCGGGGGCGGTAAGGGTCAGCTGGTGTTGGACGATCCTGACGAACCGTTGACCTGTGGCATTGAGATCCGCGTACAGCCCCCCGGAAAGCAGGTCAAGACCATTACACTGCTCTCCGGTGGTGAGAAGGCATTCGTTGCAACTGCGCTGTACTTTGCTATTTTGAAAGTCCGTCCTACACCGTTCTGCTTGTTGGACGAGATCGATGCAGCGTTGGATGACAGAAATGTGGAGCGCTTTGCCAGTTACCTGCGTAACCTCAGCGCGAATACGCAATTTATCGTTATTACACACCGTCGTGGTACTATGGAAGCTTCCGACGTACTTTACGGTGTCACCATGCAGGAGCAGGGTGTTAGTAAGCTGTTGCGTTTGGACCTGAACCAGATGGAACAGCAGTTGGGAATTACGGAGTAATACTATGGGATTTTTCGATAAGATTAAGGCAGGTTTGGCCAAAACCAGAGATGCCTTAACCGATACACTCGGTGGCGTATTCTCCGGCTTTTCGGAAATCGATGATGATTTTTACGACGAGCTGGAGGAAAGCCTGATCCTTGCAGATCTGGGCGTGGACACTGCTGTTAAGGCAGTGGAGCAGCTGCGCAAAAATGTGCGGGAGCAGCACCTTAAGACTACGGATGAGGCAAAAATTGCACTGAAACAGATTCTTGTGGATATGCTTAGTGTGGGCGACCCACAGCTGAAGCTGAGCACCAAGCCCTCTGTGATTTTGGTAATCGGTGTGAACGGTGTGGGCAAGACCACGACCATTGGCAAGATCGCAGCGCAGCTGGTCAAGCAAGGAAAACAAGTAATGCTTGTGGCGGGAGATACCTTCCGCGCTGCAGCTGCGGATCAGCTGGAAATCTGGGCAGGACGCGCAGGGGCGTCGATCGTTCGTCAGAATGAAGGAGCTGACCCGGCATCGGTGGTGTTTGACGGCATACAGTCAGCAAAGGCAAAGGGCGTGGATGTGATTATCGTGGACACGGCAGGCCGTTTGCACAACAAGCAAAACCTGATGAACGAGCTGGGCAAGATCAGCCGTATTGTAGCAAGGGAACTGCCGAATGCAGATTCTGAGGTGCTGTTGGTTCTGGATGGAACTACAGGACAGAATGGACTGATCCAAGCAAAGCAGTTTAAAGAGATTGCCGGGGTTACGGCCATTGCACTGACAAAGCTGGACGGTACAGCCAAAGGCGGCATTGTGATCGCAGTGGCTGATAGCTTGCAGCTGCCGGTGAAGTATGTGGGTGTGGGAGAACAGGTGGATGACCTGATGCCCTTTGAAGCCAAGGAATTTGTGGAGGCGCCTTTGTAATGCGTGTTGTATTAGCAAGTAAAAATAAACACAAACTGGTAGAGATCAGCAAGATCACCGAGAAATTCGGCATTGAGCTGGTGTTGCAGTCAGAGCTTGGCGTGGATATTGACGTAGAGGAAACGGGTACTACCTTTGAGGAAAATTCCTTTTTAAAGGCAGAAGCTGTAATGAAGGCTACCGGATTGCCTGCTTTGGCAGACGATTCCGGTATTGCGGTTGATGCATTAAACGGCGAGCCGGGAATCTATTCCGCCCGTTACGGTTTTGACGACTCTTTGGATGATTGGGGCAGAGTGTATCTGCTGCTGAAAAACACAGAGCATGTCCCGGATGATCAGCGGCAGGCGCAGTTTGTTTGTGTGATCACCATGGTCACTCCCGAAGGGGAGACCATCCAGGCTCGGGGTGAGGTGCATGGATTTTTGACCCGTGAGCCTGCAGGGGATGGCGGATTCGGTTACGACCCCATTTTCTATTACCCGCCCTTTGGAAAGACACTGGCGGAAGTACCTGCAGAGCAGAAAAACCAAGTTTCTCACCGGGCAAATGCACTTAAGCTGTTTTACGAAAAGATGAAGGAGGCAGGCTATGCTGACAAGTAAAGAAAGAGCAGAGCTTCGCGCTCAGGCAAATACGCTGGAAACCACCTTGATGGTGGGAAAGGACGGCGTGACCGATGCGGTAATCGCGGAGGCAGAGAATCAACTGACAGCCAGAGAACTGGTCAAAGGAAAGGTCTTGGAGAATGCTATGCTTTCTCCACGGGAGGTCAGTGATGCTATTTGTGAGGCTACCGGTGCCGACGGTGTCGCCTGTATCGGCACAAAGTTTGTGATCTACCGCTTCAGCGAAAAACTGCAGCAGGAGCGCAACCAGACCGGTCGCGCCAAGCGCAAGCCTGAAAAAGTCAATCCTGTGCGTAAGGGTGCCCAGGCACGCTGGCAGGCAGCCCGGAAAGTCCGGGAGCAGCGCAATGAATATTTCCGCCAGCAGGCAATCGAAAAAGCCATTGAGCGGGATCGGGAGCGACAGCTCAGAGAAAAGCAATAATTTTACCGGGAGGGGTCACAGTGAAGCGAATCGGAATTTATGGCGGCACATTTAATCCACCCCATTTGGGGCATTTTCGTGTGGTGCAGTCTGCTTTTTCCACGCTTCAGCTGGATGAATTGTATGTGATTCCTGCTTTTCAAGCGCCCAATAAGCAAGGTGAAGTTTGCACAGCACCGGAACATCGCTTGAAAATGCTGCAGCTTTGTTTTGGCGATGAGCCTCGGATCACAGTATCTGACTGTGAACTGCAGCGTGGCGGCATCAGCTATACTGTGGAAACAGTTCAGCAGCTGGAGCAGGAACATCCGGATGCGGAATTAATATTGCTCCTTGGAGCGGACAGCTTTTTGTCCTTTGATAGTTGGTATCAGTGGGAGCAGATTCTGCAAAGTGCGTCGCTGGCTGTTTTTGCCCGGGGGGACAAGAACGAACAGCTTGCCATTGCAGAAAAAAGACTACAATTTGAGAAATGCGGCGCCCGAATCTATACGACAGAGCATCCAATCACGACTGTTTCGTCTACGGACATTCGCAGAATGCTTGCTTTGCGTTGCGCTGACGATTATTTGCACCCTAAGGTTGCAGCTTATATCCAGTGGAAAGGATTGTATGACACGCAGAAAAATCTGCGACACCTTTCTATGGAGAAGCTGGAAGACATTGTGGTTTCTTTGTTAAAACCGAACCGCGTACAGCATGTGCTTGGCTGTCGGGATGCAGCGCTGCAGCTGGCAAGACACTGGTCAGTGAGCGAAACAGATGCTGCAAGGGCAGCGCTTTTGCATGATATTACCAAAGCATTGGATGGGTCGTTGCAATTGACTTTGTGCAGAGCCTATGGTATAGTATTGGACGATTTTTCCAAAAAATATCCCAAGACCATTCATGCTTTGACAGGCAGTTTGGTGGCGCAACGAATATTTGGCGAGGATGAAGCGGTTGTTTCTGCCATCCGTTGCCATACCACCGGGAAACCCAATATGAACCTGCTTGAAAAGATCATTTATGTGGCAGACTATATGGAACCAAACCGCAATTTCCCTGGTGTTGAGGAGCTGCGCAGATTGGCTTTTGAAGATTTAAATGCCGCGCTGAGATTGGGGCTGGAAATGACCCTTGCAATGCTGCAGGAACAGGGAAGTGAAATATCGCCTGACTCCCGTGACGCATTGCAGTGGCTTAAACGAAAGGATGGATTCTATGTTAACAGCAAAAGAAGTGGCCTATGAGGTGACCAAGGCACTGGACGAGAAAAAAGGCATGGATATTAAGCTTCTGAAGATCAGCGAGATCTCCAGCCTTGCGGATTATTTCATTATCTGTACCGGCACCTCCAGTACCCATGTTAAAACTTTGTGTGACCACGCGGAATATACCTTTGAGCAGCTGGGCGAGCCTATGCTGGGTCGGGAAGGACATCGTGGAAACACTTGGGAACTGCTGGATTTCGGCAGCGTTGTGGTCCATGTTTTTACCGAGGAAGCAAGAGAATTTTACGCTTTGGAGCGCCTGTGGGCAGATGCCAAACAGATTGATCTGAGCGATATTATCATGCCGGAATAAGGAGAGAAAAGTGTCATGAATTACGATTTTTCCGCTATTGAGAAGAAATGGCATAAATATTGGGAAGAAAACAACACCTTCTATACAGATGTATGGGATTTTTCCAAGCCTAAGTATTATGTGTTGGATATGTTCCCGTATCCTTCCGGTGTAGGCCTGCATGCAGGTCATCCCGAAGGTTATACCGCAACGGATATTATGTCCCGCATGAAGCGTATGCAGGGCTATAACGTGTTGCACCCAATGGGTTACGATTCCTTTGGACTGCCTGCGGAGCAGTATGCTGTTTCCACCGGCAACCACCCCAACGGCTTCACCCAGGAGAATATCAAGACCTTCTCCAACCAGCTCAAAGAGCTGGGCTTTGACTATGACTGGTCCAAGGTGACTGCTACATCCGATCCTGAGTTTTACAAGTGGACTCAGTGGATCTTTAAGAAGCTGTGGGAAGCAGGCTTTGCTAAGCGTATTGAAATGCCTGTTAACTGGTGTGAAGAATTGGGCACTGTTCTTGCCAATGACGAAGTTATTGATGGCAAGTCTGAGCGTGGCGGCTTCCCTGTTGTGAAGAAGAATATGATGCAGTGGGTCATTGACCAGCCGGCATTTGCGGAAAAACTGCTGGAAGGCCTGGAAGAGATCGATTGGCCTGAATCCACCAAGGAGATCCAGCGCAACTGGATTGGCAAGTCTACCGGTGTTGAGGTGGACTTTAAGCTGGTTGGCGGCGGTGCGTTCTCTATCTACACCACTTGTATCGAAACCATCTACGGTATTACCTTTATGGTGCTTGCTCCCGATGGCAAGATCGTGAAGACTTTGATGGATCGGGTAGAGAACAAAGATGAGGTTCAGGCCTACATCGATGAATCTCTGCGTAAGAGTGATATTGACCGTACCGATGCAACTAAGACAAAAACCGGCTGCCCCTTGAAGGGCGTATATGCCATCAACCCTGTCAATGGCAGGGAAGTGCCTGTGTTTATCGGTGACTTTGTTTTGGGTAATTACGGTACCGGCGCTGTTATGGCAGTGCCCAGTCATGACCAGCGTGACTTTGAGTATGCTGTTGCACACAACATCCCCATGATTCAAGTAATTGAGGGTCGCGATGTTTCCGAGTGCGCCTTTGAAAAGCAGGATTACTTAGGCAAGGGCTGTAAGCTGATAAATTCTGAGGAATTTACCGGTCTGACTGTGGAAGAGGCAAAAGAAGCCATTACCTGCAAGCTGGAAAAGGAAGGCGTTGCCAGAAGAAAGAACAACTATCACTTCCGTGAGTGGATCTTTGCCCGTCAGCGCTACTGGGGTGAACCTGTCCCTTGCGTGTACACCGAAAACGGCGAGACTGAGTTCCTGCCGGACGAGGAGTTGCCCTTGATCCTGCCGGAGCTGGAGGATTACAAGGGTAAAAACGGACAAGCGCCTTTGGAAAACGCAACGCAGTGGAAACAGTACGACAATAACGGCTTAAAAGGCACCCGTGAAACCTCAACTATGCCCGGAAGCGCCGGTTCTTCCTGGTACTTTATGCGTTATATCGATCCCAGAAATGACAAGCAGCTCTGTGATCCTAAGCTGTTGGAGCACTGGATGCCTGTTGACTTGTACATTGGTGGTCCGGAGCATGCGGTGGGTCATTTGATCTATGCCCGTATTTGGAATCGTTTCCTCTATGATTGTGGTTTGTCCCCTGTCAAAGAACCCTTTAAGAAGCTGGTGCATCAGGGCATGATCCTTGGTGAGAACGGCATTAAGATGGGCAAGCGTTTCCCGGAATTTGTGGTCAATCCCAGCGATGTTGTCCGGGATTACGGCGCAGATACCTTGCGTCTGTATGAAATGTTCATGGGTCCGCTGGAGGTTTCCAAGCCCTGGAGCACCACCGGTGTTGCCGGCGCAAAGAAGTTTATTAACCGCGTATGGAACTTCTTCACAGAGACCTCCAACATCACCGATGCCGATGATGGCAAGCTGACCAAGGTCTACCACCAGACTGTTAAGAAAGTTACCTCTGACTTTGAGGTTTTGGGCTTCAATACTGCCATTGCACAGATGATGGTCTTTGTGAATGAGGTCTATAAGAACGGCAGCTGCCCCAGAGAGTATGCAGAAGGCTTTATCAAGATGCTCTCTTGCATTACGCCCCATGTAGGCGAGGAGATCTGGCAGATTTTGGGTCATGACAATACTATCGCCTATGAATCCTGGCCCGCCTACTCAGAGGAAAAATGCAAGGATTCCCAGATCACCGTTGCGGTTCAGGTAAACGGTAAAATGCGTGGAACGGTGGAAATGGAAGCGGATCTGGATAACGATACCGTGGTGAACAATGTGCTTGCCGACGAGAAAATCGCCAAGTTCTTGGAGAAATTGGGCGGATCCATTATTAAGACTATTGTGGTTAAGAATAAGTTGGTCAATTTGATTGTTAAATAAGATTTTTCGGCAAAAGAGATGAAAAAACCGGAAAAAGTTGCTTGACAATTTTGAGAATTCAGCTTATAATACTATAGCCTGATTGCAGGCCCTGAACGTATCCTGGATTTAGCCGGATACCATCGGAGGGAGGGAAAACAATGTCTGAAATTCGCGTTAAGGAAAACGAATCTCTGGAGAGCGCTCTGCGCCGTTTCAAGCGTAGCTGTGCCAAGGAGGGCGTTATTGCTGAGGTTAAGAAGCGCGAGCATTATGTCAGCCCCAGCCTGAAGCGTAAGCAGAAGTCTGAAGCTGCCCGTAAGAACAAGAGAAAGTTCTATTAATTCTCCCTCTTGCATTTGCTCAATAAAACCAGCCGATTTAAGTCGGCTGGTTTTTCTTTTGTTGACGAATAACCTAAAATTGTATATGCTAGTGGTATCTGAGAAAGGAGGGGTCTTATGAAACGTATCGTTGCTGCGTTGATTGGGATTTGTGCTTTGTTTCTGATATTTCCCACGACAGTGGATGCTGCGGGAATTACACCTATAGAGCAGTTTGAATATATCCGCAAAGATCCCGAAACCGTTCTGTTAACAAAATATATTGGCGCAGAGGAGTCGGTGACGATTCCTGACACATACCTTTTAGAAGGTACGCCTTTCCAGGTGGAATTGGCGTCCAAGACGGTTTTTTCCAGAAATGAAACATTAGAGGTTGTGAGCGTATCTTCCGGGGTGACCTTTGAAGATGCGTCTATGCAGATGCTATTTGCTAAATGTAAATCCCTGCACACTGCAAAATTACATATGGATACATCCGGAATCACGGATATGTCCTACCTTTTCTACGGATGCGAGTCTTTGGAACAATTGGATCTGTCCCAATGGAATACCACAAATGTGCGCACTATGCAGGGAATGTTCAGTAATTGCAGCAACTTGAAAGATATTGTCGGCCATGAGAATTGGGATACCCATTCCCTTGAATCTGTTGCCTATATGTTTAACGCAACGAAGAAACTGCAAACAGTAGATATGAGCGGTTGGGATCTGGCAGGGTTGAAGAACACAGGCTGGTGCTTTCAAAATTGCGGAGCATCTACCATTCTTTTACCAGAGAATCTTGCTATAATCAGCGCCGGATTTTTAAATCATGCAGCAGCGTATAACGGTGAGAGATTCACTGTGCCTGCTGGTGTCAAAAAAGTCGGCTATGCCCACACATTCTATGATTTTGGAACAGATAGTTTCCGGGAATTTTACGTTGCAGAGGGAAATGAAGGGTATCGGGCGCAAGACGGCATTTTGTACAGCATTGACGGAACGCAAATGTTAGCCATTCCCCGGGGGAAAAGGTTTACAGACGGACTATATGCAATTCCGGAGGGCGTAACATTTCTTGGTGAGTTGAGTTTTTCCCGAAACAAAAATGTTACGACAGTCCTGCTTCCGGATTCTTACGTACTAAACTATGTACCTGTATATGATCCTGCTTATATTACCTTTGAGGATACAGGAAATCTGAATGCCGGTTTGAATTTGAACATTGCTATTTACAGTTATACCGGCGTAAAAAACTATAAAGTAAAAGACAGCAATCCCAACTACAAGAGCATCGATGGCATCCTGTATACAAAAGACGGGACAACGCTTGTGGCTGTGCCCACCGGTTATGCAGATGAACTGAAGATACCGGAGGGGGTCACTGTTTGGCAGAGCGCTGCCATGTGGTCTGCCGGAGAACTGGTGGACAGTCTGATGAAAGAATGTACCGGTGTGTACATTCCTGCCTCGCTGACACAGATTGCTGCCGATCAGTTGGAAAAGCTGAATCGTCTGGAAAGTCGCTTTTCCAAATTTGAAATCACTGTCAGCGAAAACAATCCGGTGTATTATTTGGGAAAATCCGGTCATCTGTTGGAACGGTCCAACTTAGAAAACGTTCAGATAACATTGTCTGAGGATACGTTTGTCTATGATGGAAACGAAAAACAGCCGGATGTTAAGATTACGCTTAACGGGAAACGGTTGAAGGCTGAGAGGGACTATACGCTCAGCTATGTAGACAATATAAACGCAGGAACAGGTTGGGTTCGAGTCAGCGGAAAGGGCGATTACTATGGTACGGTAGAAACTTCTTTCCTGATTGAGCGATCTGCCCCTGACTACACGGTTCCCAATGGCCTGCGTGCTGTTTATGGGCAGCAGTTGGCGGAAATCCAGCTTCCTAAGGGATTTATATGGATAAAACCCGATGGATTGGTAGGTACAGCCGGAGAACATAATTTCTTTGCCGGCTATATAAGTGATAACCCCAATTACTTGCCCGTTTATGATATAGAAGTCGCAGTCAAAGTGGGCGCACGGCCTGTGGGCGCAAACAGTATTTCTGTGGCATGGTGGAGTCCGTGGACAGGCAGCCCGGTAGAGCCGAAGGTGATCGTGGCGGATCAAACCGGGATAGTGCCCAGCGAAGAATATACATTGTGCTACGAGAACAATGTGAATTTCGGCAAAGGAAAAGTGATCGTTAAGGATGTACCGGGAGGCAATTATAATATAGAGGGATCTGCGGAGTTCTATATTGTCCCGGGTCCGATTCTATGCATAGTTATGTTGACAATGCTTTGGGGCATGACCACCGGTGCGTCGCTTATTTTGGTTGAAAAAGACCCGCCGTCAGTGAAGCCACCCAAAATCCGGTAAAATCTGCAATCAGTGCTGCAGGTACAGTGTAACGGGTCTTTTTGATACCTGCGGCACCAAAGTACAAACTAATGGTGTAAAACGTGGTTTCGGTAGAACCCAGCATGATTGCAGCGGTTCTTCCAATGGTAGAGTCCACGCCGTAACTTGCCATTAACTCGGTGCCCACCGCAAGTGCGGCGCTGCCACTGATTGGGCGAATCAGCACGAGGATTGCAGTCTGCGGAGGAATGCCGAAAAATTGAAAGACAGGCGCACAAAGATTGCTGAAGGCTTCGATTGCACCGGAAGCCCGAAGCATGGTTACTGCGGTTAACAACAGGATCAGTGTAGGCACCAAACTGATAAGTAACTTCAGTCCGTTTTCTGCGCCTTCCAGCAGTAGGTTATATGTGTTTTCTTTTTTTCTCAGTGCCGCAGAACAAACAATGAGCAGGAGCAGCGGAACAATATAATCCGTCATTTACGCCATAGCCTCCCCATGCACCACGCAGCACAGAGCCCAAGACCGGCTGAGCAGATGCTGGTTATCCAGACAGCCGGTAAAATATCAAAGGGAGTTGTGCATCCAAGAGAACTGCGTACAGCTGCTACGGTAGCGGGGATCAGTTGTATGGATGCTGTGTTTAATACGATCAAACGGCAAAGTTCGTCAGAGGCTGTGCCGTTGCGCGTGCGTGAGGCAAGGTGTTGTGCGGCTTGGATGCCCATAGGCGTAGCTGCGTTTCCTAAGCCTAAAAAATTGGCGCAGATATTTGCACTGAGACTGCCTGCAAGCTGCGCATCTTTTTTTGCCGAAGGGAAGACTTTGAATAGCACAGGTTTTAAAAGCTTCGTAAGAATAGCGGTAAATCCTGCTTTTTCCATAACGTTTCCAATACCGGACCAAAGGCATATGGAACCTGCTATAGAAATCGCAAGAGTGATACCCGCCTGTGCACCTTGAGGAATGGCAGAAGCCAGTTCACTGCTGCGACCAAGAAGTAGAGCAGCAGCAACAGATACGGCAAGAATCCCTGTAAAAATCCAACTCATAATCATGCTTGTCACCTCACATTGCAAAATATGCACACGGCTGGCAGATAATGCGTATTTTAGGCGGGAGAATATGCATTTCTGCGCTATTAATTCTTGACAAACAAGCGCATAGTATTTAGAATTACAGTGTACGATTCGACAGGTGGTGAAGCCCTCTTGGAGCAGTATTTTTGCGTAGAACCCCAACTGGATATTCCTATTTATCGGCAGCTGGTGGACAAGATCCATGCTGCCGTCAAAATGGGCGACTTGATTCCCGGTGAAAAACTACCCACTGTGCAGGAATTGGCTGATCAGTTGTCTGTGGCAAAGGGTACAGTGAAACGTGCCTACGACGAACTGGGCAACATGGGTGTCCTGAAAAAAATTCAGGGCAGGGGAACGTTTGTATGTTACCAGCCCGCCAACTCTGTCAGCCGCAAGGAACGGGCAATGGGCGCGATTGATGTGCTTTTGGACCAGTTGGAAGAGATGGGGTTCTCTGCGTCAGAAATTAATATTTTCTTGACGCTGAAACAACGGGAACGCTCAGAGGCTGCGTCCACGGTAAGAGTGGCAGTGTTGGATTGTGTCCCGGAGAGCCTGTCGCAGCTGACCGATCGGCTGCGTAGCATCAAGGGCATTGAACTTTATTCCTATCTGATTGAAACCATCCAACATTATCCCTATAAGCTGGATGAGGAAACAGATCTTGTGGTCACTACCGCAGAACACGCGGAGTATTTAGAGAGCATTTTGCCTGACCGTAACAAACTGGCCCGGGTGGCAATGCGTTTGACAGCGGATGCTTTGACCGGAATGGTGCGCCTGCACAGCGGTGACCATGTGGGAATTCTAACCGGCAGTTCCCAATTTGGGGATATGCTTTATAACGCCTGCCATAGTTTTTCCAGAAATGTGACCTTTTCACAACCGATGCAATTTGGACCTGAATTGGATGTGGATGCTTTTTTGGCAGATAAAGATGCAGTGCTTGTGCCTGCGGATTATAAAAGGTATTGTTCTGAGGAAATTTGCGGTGCGCTGTCCCGTTGGGAAATGAAAGGGAGATTGATCCCTTGCGCATACGAAATCGATGAGGGGTCTGCATTGTATCTTGAGGAGAAGCTGCAACAGTTGCGTCAAAGCAAGTTGATATGATCAGGATGCGAAAAGGCTGATTTGTATAGCAAAAATGGGGAATTTCACCCCTTTACTCCCTTGACAAAAGAACTAGTACATTATAGTATATAGGAGTAGTACAATCATGGCGATGCCATAAAAATATTATTTGAGGTGTTATCATGGAACAACGAGAAAAGAAGGTGCTGGTGATTGGTGTTATTGGCGCCGATGTCCATGCCGTAGGCAACAAGATCCTCTACCATGCTTTTACCGAAGCAGGTTTTGAGGTGGTCAATCTGGGCGTTATGGTTTCCCAAGAGGAGTATATCGCTGCTGCCATTGAGTCCGGTGCTGATGCCATCGTGGTGTCCTCCTTGTACGGCCAGGGCGAGCTGGACTGCCGCGGCATGCGCCAGAAGTGTGACGAGGCCGGCCTGAAGGGAATTCCCCTGGTGGTGGGCGGCAACATCGTCATCGGCAAGCAGAGCTTTGAGGAAGTGGAAAAGCGCTTTAAGGATATGGGCTTTGACCGCGCGTTCCCTCCCGGCACCGCTCCGGAGACTACCATCGAAGCGCTGCGTGAATTGTTATATATGGACGGTGAGCAGGCGTGAAGGCTGTCCTGCTGATCGATTTCGGCAGCACCTATACCAAGCTGACCGCTGTGGATGTGGAATCGGAGACCCTTTTGGGTACAGCCGCTGCCTACACCACGGTGCAGACAGATATCAACGACGGTCTGCGTGAGGGCCTGAAGCGTTTGGAGGAAAAAACCGGCAAGCTGGAATTCTCTGAGTGCTATGCCTGTTCCTCTGCGGCAGGCGGTCTGCGTATGGTCACCAGCGGACTGGTGCCGGAGCTGACCGGTGAGGCTGCAAAGCTAGCCAGTCTTGGCGCAGGTGCCAAGGTGGTTGGCATTTATGCCTTCCAACTGACAGAGGACGATCTGGAGGATATCAAGGCGGCAAAGCCAGATATTTTCCTTTTGGTGGGTGGCACCGATGGCGGAAACACCGAGTGCATTTTGCACAATGCAAAAATGCTTGCCACATTGCCGGCAGAGTTTCCCATTGTTATCGCAGGCAATCGCACTGCCGCCAAACAGTGTCAGCGGATCCTTGAGGGGCATGAGACGTATGTCTGTCCCAATGTGATGCCCAAATTTGGCGCACTGAACATCGAACCTACCCAAAAGCAGATCCGAGAGATCTTCCTGAACCGGATCATTCAGGCAAAGGGATTGTCCACTGCGGCAGAGCTTTTGTCCGACATTATGATGCCCACGCCTTCGGCGGTGCTGCAGGCTATGGACCTGCTGGCGCAAGGCTGTGAAAGGGAGAGCGGCATCGGTGATCTGGTGGCAGTGGATGTAGGTGGTGCTACCACCGACGTGTATTCCATTGCAGACGGTATGCCCGAGCACATGAACACAGTCTATAAGGGATTGCCTGAACCCTTTGCTAAACGCACAGTGGAAGGGGATATCGGCATGCGCTACAGCATCCACGGCATCGTGGAATCTGCAGGCCTATCTCGGATCAGCGCACTTTCCGGTCTTTCGGAAGACCGGGTCACCCAACTGGTGGACGAACTGCGCAGCCATACGGACAAAGTGCCAAATGGCGATCCGGAGCTGGAAGCGCTGGATTTTGCCCTTGCTTCCATGGCGATCGAAGAAGCGGTACGCCGCCATGCAGGTACCATCGAGGAAACCTATACCATGATGGGTCTGACCTATGTGCAAAGCGGCAAGAACCTGACAAATGTCAAGCAGGTGGTCGTTACCGGCGGCAGTCTCATCCACACAAAGAAAACCGAGCAGATCGCTGCTCATGCACGTTATTCCCCGGCAAATCCCGCATCCCTGCGTCCTAAGCAAGCGGATGTGTGGGTAGACAGAACATATATCCTGGCCGCGATGGGGTTACTGGCTTCCCATTATCCCCAGACGGCACTTCGAATTATGAAAAAGGAGCTTGAGTACCATGGATATTCAGAATAAAAGAATTCCCGAAGGCGAGTTTCAAAAGCTGCGTCAGGAGGTCCTGACCCAGTGGCCCACCGGCAAGGATGTGAATATTGAGGAGGCCATCGCTTACCACAAGTCTATGCCCGAAAGCCGCAAGTTCGGCAAGAAGCTGCTGGATGCAAAGCGTGACGGCAGAACCTTGGTGCAGCCCCGTGCAGGCGTGCCTGTTGTGGAAGAGCACATTAAGCTGATGCAGTATCTGGAGAAGTACGGCGAGGCAGACCTGCTGCCCTCTACCATCGACTCATATACCCGTCAGAACCGTTATGAAGAAGCAGAGAACGGCATTGCCGAGTCCATTCGTCTGGGCAGAGCCATGATGAACGGCTTCCCCGCAGTCAACCACGGTGTTGCCAAGTGCCGTCAGGTCATCGAGAGCGTTAACCTGCCTATGCAGGTCCGTCACGGCACACCCGATGCAAGACTGCTCACTGAAATTACTTTCGCAGGTGGTTTCACCTCCTATGAAGGCGGCGGTATTTCCTACAACCTGCCTTACTGTAAGAACATTCCTATGGAGCGTACCATTCGTGACTGGCAGTATGTTGACCGTCTGACCGGTCTGTACGAGGAAATGGGCGTTTCCATTAACCGTGAGCCCTACGGCCCCCTGACCGGTACTCTGGTGCCTCCCTGTATCTCCCACGCTGCCGCGATCATCGAGGCACTGCTGGCTGCAGAGCAGGGTGTCAAGAACATCACTGTTGGCTACGGTCAGTGCGGCAACCTGCGTCAGGATGTGGCAGCAATCCGCACCCTGGAAGAGCTGACTGACGAGTATCTGAAGAAGTACGGCTACAACGATGTGCAGGTTACCACCGTTCTGCACCAGTGGATGGGCGGTTTCCCTGCTGACGAGGCCAAGGCATTTGGTGTTATTTCCTCCGGCAGCTTGATTGCTGCGCTTTCCAAGGCTACCAAGGTCATCGTCAAGACACCTCATGAAGCTGTGGGTATCCCCACTATGGAAGCCAACGCAGAGGGTCTGCGTTGCACCAAGCAGGTTATTAATATGTATGCCGATCAGATTTTGCAGTCTGACAAGGTGGAAGAAGAGAAGGAGATCATCCGTCAGGAGACTCGCTGCATCGTGGATAAGTGCTTCGAGTTGGGCAACGGTGATATCGCAGTGGGTGTTTGCCGTGCTGTGGAGTCCGGTGTTCTGGATGTTCCTTTTGCACCCTGCCGCGCAAATGCCGGTCTGATGCTGCCTTGCCGCGACAACAACGGCGCCATCCGTATCCTGAACATGGGCAACCTGCCTTTCACAAAGGATCTGAAGGATTACCACGCAGCAAAGATTGCAGAGCGTGCAGCTGCTGAAAACCGCGCACCTTCCTTCCAGATGGTCATCGATGATGTGTACGCTATTGGTAAGGGTCGCCTGGTGGGCCGTCCCCGGTATTGATAATTGTAGGGGCGGATGACCGCATCCGCCTGCATCATAAAATGTTAGGAGATATGTGTCATGAAAATTATTGATGTTGTTTGCTCCGCCGGCCGTACCGGCTTCTACTTCGACGACCAGCGCGCCATTAAGGGCGGCGCCGGTCACGACGGTGTGTTCTATGTTGGCGCACCGGTAACCGAGGGTTTCCGGTCTGTCCGTCAGGCAGGTGAGTCCATTTCCGTTATGCTGGTTCTGGAAGACGGCCAGATCGCTATGGGCGACTGCGCTGCCGTTCAGTACTCCGGTGCAGGCGGACGGGATCCTCTGTTCCTGGCTAAGGACTTCATTCCTGTGATCGATAAGTACATCAAGCCCCAGCTGGTTGGCAAGGAAGCCGATGACTTCCGTGGCCTGTGCGCCATGATGGAAGCTATCCAGGTAGAGGGCAAGCGCCTGCATACCGCGATCCGCTACGGTGTTTCTCAGGCGATTTTGGACGCTGTTGCTAAGGCAACCGGCCGTCTGATGTGCGAGGTCGTTGCTGATGAGTACGGCTGCACTGTTTCCGAGACACCCATCGATATCTTCACTCAGTCCGGTGACGACCGTTACGACAACTCCGACAAGATGATCATTAAGGGTGCACAGGTTCTGCCTCACGCCCTGATCAACAATGTGGAAGATAAACTGGGTCGCAACGGTGAGAAGCTGGAAGAGTATGTTGCATGGCTTCGTGACCGTATCCTGCAGCACCGCACCAGCGAGGACTATGCTCCCATCTTCCACATTGACGTGTACGGCACCATTGGCGCTGCATTTGGTATTGATAATTATAAGGGCATGGCTGACTACATTGAAAAGCTGGGCAAGATCGCAAAGCCTTTCCACCTGCGTATCGAAGGTCCTATGGACTGCGATGTGGACGTACCTACTCAGATGAAGGCACTGGCTGCCCTGACCGCAGAGCTGGATGCTCGTGGCTGCGATGTGGAGCTGGTTGCTGACGAGTGGTGCAACACGCTGGAAGACATCAAGCTGTTCGCTGACAACAAGGCTGGTCATATGGTCCAAATCAAGACTCCCGACCTGGGTGGTATTAATAACACCATTGAGGCTGTTCTGTACTGCAAGGACAAGGGTATCGGTGCATACCAGGGCGGTACTTGTAATGAGACCGACCGCAGCGCGCAGGTCTGTGTCCACTGCGCAATGGCTACCAAGCCTGTGCAGATTCTGGCAAAGCCCGGCATGGGTGTGGACGAAGGTTATATGATCGTTTACAATGAAATGAACCGCATCATGGCTATTCGCAAAGCAAAGAAGGCCAGCGGTAAATAAGGAGAAAATTATGGGTTATCAATATTGGAAATATGACAAGTTGGATGCATTGTGCAACGATGCATTCCAGAAGTTTGGCTTCGACGCTAACGAAGCAAAGATCATCTCCGATGTGCTGCTGATGTCCGATCGTATCGGCATCGAGAGCCACGGTATGCAGAGAATGTACCGCTACTACAAGTCCATCCAGAAGGGCGTCATCAAGGTGGAGTCCAAGGGCGAGGTGGTCTTTGAGACCCCCGTGTCCGCTGTGCTGGATGCTGCTGACGGCATGGGTCAGGTAGTTGGTCACAAGGCTATGGAAATGGCCATCGAGAAGGCAAAGAAGTCCGGCATCGGTATGGTGGTGGTTCGCAACTCCAACCACTACGGTATCGCCGGTTACTACGCAGATATGGCCTGCAAGCAGGGATTGATCGGTCTTTCCTGCACCAACACCAACGCCATCATGGTTCCTACCTACGGCAGAACCGCAATGCTGGGTACTAACCCCATTGCTGTTGCAATGCCCGCAGAGCCCTATAACTTCTTCTTCGACGCTTCCACCACCGTGGTTACCCGCGGCAAGCTGGAGGTCTACAACAAGAAGGGTGAGCCTTTGCACGATGGTTGGGCACTGGACAAGGACGGCAAGCCTTCCAATGATGCAGCAGACGTGCTGGACAACATCGCAGCCAAGAACGGTGGCGGCATCATGCCTTTGGGCGGCAGCACCGAGGACACCGGCAGCCACAAGGGCTACGGCTGGGCAATGGTCTGCGAGCTGTTCTCTTCCATCCTGGCAGTGGGCACTACCTCCAATAATACCGGTGCCGGCGGCAAGGGCGGCATCTGCCACGGCTTTATGGCAATTGATCCCGCCATCTTTGGTGACGCACAGGCTATCAAGGATCACCTGTCCCGTTATCTTGAGGAACTGCGTAACTCTCCCAAGGCCGAGGGCCAGACCCGGATCTACACCCATGGTGAAAAGGAAGTGGAAGCTGAAAAGCAGCTGATGGAGAACGGTATTCCCGTCAACGACAACACCATGGTGGAGGTCTACGAGATGTGCCAGTACCTGGATATGGATTTCAGCAAATACTTCGGCGACTACGTTCCTGAAGCCTCGCCCGGATTCAAGTCCCCGGAGACCTTCAAGTAATATCCATTCATATATACATCATGCGGAAAAACGGCTATGGCTGTTTTTCCGCATGTGTAGTTTTTGAAGAAAATCAGTAGTTTTATATCGATGTTAAAATATCGATGTTAACTTACTTATTTTAACATAATTAACCAACAATAACAAAGGAAGGAAGTAAATTATGGATTACGCAAAAGAGTCATTGAAAAAGCATGCCCAGTGGGGCGGCAAGATCGAAGTCGTTGCAACGGTGCCCTGTAAGAGCAAGGAAGATCTGTCTTTGGCATATACCCCCGGCGTGGCTCAGCCCTGTCTGGAAACCCAGAAGGACGTGAACAAGTCCTATGAGTTAACCCGCCGCCACAATCTTTGCGCGGTCATCACCGACGGAACTGCCGTGCTGGGTCTGGGCGATATCGGTCCAGAGGCAGGTATGCCGGTTATGGAAGGTAAATGCGCCCTGTTTAAGGCCTTCGGCGATGTGGATGCGTTCCCTCTTTGCGTCAAGAGCAAAGATGTGGACGAGTTCGTCAACGCGGTGTATTTGATGTCCGGTTCCTTCGGTGGCATCAATCTGGAGGATATTTCCGCACCCCGTTGCTTTGAGATCGAACGCAAGTTGAAAGAGAAGTGCGACATACCCATCTTCCACGATGACCAGCACGGCACTGCTGTCATCACCCTGGCAGGCTTGGTCAATGCGCTGAAGGTAGTAGGCAAGAAGAAGGAGGATGTGAAGATCGTCACCTCCGGTGCAGGCGCAGCCGCTATTGCCATTGTCAAGTTGCTACTGTCCGGCGGCTTCAAGAATATCATCATGACCGACCGTACCGGCGCCATCTACGCAGGCCGTGAGGGACTCAACTGGACCAAGGAAGAAATGGCACAAGTCACAAACCTGGAGAAGAAGCAGGGTAAGCTCGCTGATGTGATCGTGGGCGCTGACGTGTTCATCGGTGTTTCCGCACCCGGCACCCTGACCACCGAGATGGTCAAAACCATGGCTAAGGATGCCATTGTCTTTGCCTGTGCCAACCCCACCCCGGAGATTTTCCCTGAGGATGCGAAGGCAGGCGGTGCGAAGGTTATCGCTACCGGCCGTTCCGACTTCCCCAACCAAATCAACAACGTGCTGGCATTCCCCGGCATCTTCCGCGGCACCTTTGATGTCCGCGCCTCTGACATTAACGAGGAGATGAAGGTCGCTGCCGCTGAATCGCTGGCAAACCTGATCTCCGACGACGAGCTGAACGCGGATTACATCATTCCCGCAGCCTTTGACGAGCGTGTGGGTCCTGCAGTCGCCAAGGCAGTTGCTGAAGCAGCCCGCAAGACCGGCGTGGCAAGAATCTAATATTTAAAAGGACGCTGCTTCCCGGTGAACTGCACCTCATTTGTTAGACAAGTATGATATAATACTTGTACTAAGAACTGGGGTGCAGTTCACTTCCCGGCAGCGTCCTTTCTCATAAAATGGATATAAACTTGAGGAGCAAAAGAAAATATTGACAAATTAATTTATAACAGTTAAAATACTCTTAAAGCTTGAGGGAGTAATTCGGCGCCGTTCTTGGCGTTGGGTCTTTTTCGTCAGAACGGCAAGCAAATGCCCGGGAAGGCCCTGAAAGAATGAGACTCATACGCATACCCATGGGTATCGGCGTATGGGCTTTTTTATTCCCTTAAAACATTCAAAGGAGACTGTTCAATGGAAAAAGAGTATCGTCTGTCCACAGAAGCGGTGTTGGAAGAGCTGGAAACCACTGAGCTTGGCTTGAGCACCGCAGAGGCCGCAAAGCGCTTGGAAAAGTACGGTCACAACAAGCTGAAGGAAGCGGAAAAGGCAACTTGGATGCAGAGATTCATGGCGCAGTTAAAAGACCCGATGCTGATCATTTTGATGATCGCTGCTGTGGTTTCTGCTGCCACAACCGTCATGTCCTATCTGCAGAATCCCGGACATACCGGTGAGCTGCTGGAAGGACTGGTGGAAGTTGGAATTATTGTGGTCGTTGTACTTCTGAACGCAATTTTGGGTGTGGTGCAGGAGAGTAAAGCGGAAGCTGCCATCGAAGCGCTGCAAACGATGACTGCCGCAACCTGCAAAGTGATTCGTGACGGCAAACAGATCGTGCTCCACAGCGATGAGCTGGTTCCCGGTGATATCGTAGTGCTGGAAGCCGGTGATAGCGTCCCTGCTGACGGCCGTCTGTTGGAAAGCGCTTCTTTGAAGATTGAAGAAGCAGCGCTGACAGGCGAGAGCGTTCCTGTCAATAAAGTCATTGAGATTCTGGGTGTAGAATCTGAAGCAGAGATTGCTTTGGGTGACCGGAAGAATATGTGCTATATGGGCTCTACTGTCGTTTACGGACGTGGCAAGGCAGTCATCACCCGTACCGGTATGGACACCGAGATGGGTAAGATCGCCGGTGTGCTGGCAGCTACCGAGGATGAGCAGACACCTCTGCAGCGCAAGCTGGATGATTTGGGCAAGACCCTTTCTAAGCTGGTGCTGGGCATCTGCGTGTTCATTTTTGCATTCCAGCTGATTACAGCAGGTAAGTTCGACGTGCCCACCATTTTGTCCACCTTCATGGTAGCGGTTTCTTTGGCAGTTGCTGCCATTCCCGAGGGTCTTGCTACGGTGGTTACCGTGGTGCTGTCCATCGGTGTTACCAATATGTCCAAGCGCAATGCAGTGATCCGTCGACTGACAGCAGTTGAAACACTGGGTTGTACCCAGGTGATCTGCTCCGATAAGACCGGCACGCTGACCCAGAACAAGATGACCGTTGTGGAGCATATGGGTGATGGCGAGCTGGTAGCTACGGCTATGGCGCTGTGTTCCGACGCCAATCTGAATGAGAAAGATCAGGCAGAGGGCGAACCCACCGAATGTGCACTGGTAAACTTTGCCTGCAAGCTGGGACTGAAGAAGCAGGATCTGGAGGCAAAGACTCCTCGAGTGGACGAAGCTCCCTTCGACTCAGGACGTAAGATGATGTCTACCATCCATGAAGTCAACGGCAACTTTGTGCAGTATACCAAGGGTGGCCCCGATGTGATCCTGTCCCGTTGCACCCATTACTGGGAGAACGGCAAGACCCAGCCCATGACCGAAGAAAAACGCAACGAGATCATGGCGGAAAACAAGGCTATGGCAGATAAGGCTCTGCGCGTGCTGGCTGCGGCTATGCGTTTCTGGGATGAAAAGCCGGCAGACAACACTCCTGAATTTCTGGAGCAAGAGCTGATTTTTGTAGGCCTTACCGGTATGATTGACCCGGTGCGCCCCGAAGTCAAGGCTGCTATTGAGGAGTGCCGCACTGCCGGTATCCGTCCTGTTATGATCACCGGTGACCATAAGGACACCGCTGTTGCTATCGCTAAGGAGCTGGGTATTATTACCGATGCTTCCGAGGCAATTACCGGTGCAGAATTGGATGATATTTCCGATGAAGATATTTGCGAGGCTGTAAAGAAGTACGGTGTGTACGCCCGTGTGCAGCCGGAGCACAAGACCCGTATCGTCAATGCGTGGAAAGCCAACGGTTGCATCACCGCTATGACCGGTGACGGTGTTAACGATGCCCCCTCCATTAAATCTGCCGATATCGGTGTGGGCATGGGCATTACCGGCACCGATGTCACCAAAAATGTTGCCGACATGGTTTTGGCTGACGATAACTTTGCTACCATTGTCGCTGCTGTGGGTGAGGGCCGCCGGATCTACGATAACATCCGTAAGGCGATCCAGTTCTTGCTGGCATCTAACATGAGCGAGGTTCTGGGCGTGTTCTTCTCCACATTGTTGGGTTTCACGCTGCTGAATCCTGTCCACCTGTTGTTTATCAACCTGGTCACCGACTGCTTCCCGGCGCTGGCGCTGGGCATGGAAGAGGCTGAGCCGGATACTATGAACCGTCCTCCCCGTAACTCCAAGGACGGCATCTTTGCCGGCGGCTTGGGTGTGCATGTGATCTACCAAGGCGTGCTGGTTACGGTTATCACCATGGCATCTTATATTATCGGTCACTGCTTTGAAGTTGGACATTTCGAGATGCCTAAGGGTGTTTCTCCTGATGGCATGACCATGGCGTTTCTAACCATGTCCATGTGTGAGATCTTCCACAGCTTCAATATGCGTTCTCAGCGCAAGAGCGTGTTCACCCTGAAGGGTCAGAATAAAGTTCTTTGGGCGGCTATGCTGGGAAGTCTTTTGCTGACCACACTGGTCATTGAAGTGCCTTTCATTGCAAACGCCTTTGGCTTTGAGCCCATCACGCTGGCAGAGTACGGTGTGGCTATGGCACTGGCAATCCTTGTGATTCCTGTTGTGGAACTGGTAAAGTTCTTCCAGAGAAAACTGGCAAAATAATCAGAAAAAAGGAGTGCTTTCAGCACTCCTTTTTCTTTATTGACAAGAGAAGACCCTTATGAAATAATAAAAATGAGGAGGGAAGATCATGCAAAAAATCAAGAACAAGCGAATCAAGGTAGTGATCTGTTGCCTCTGCGTGTTGTTATGCATCGGTTTTTTAGGTGTTTCGGCGGTGTTGGGTATTAATTTGTGGGTCACAGGCTCTGTGCAGGATCAGTTCTTGACAGAGGCTGCGGCGGCAGCGTTACAGGATGTAGATTGCGTTGTTGTGCTGGGTTGTCAGGTGCGTAGTGATGGAACGCCCAGTCACATGCTGGAGGATCGGTTAAAGCGGAGCGTGGCGTTGTATAATAACGGAACTGCCCCTAAAATTTTGATGAGCGGAGACCACGGTACAAAGGGTTATGACGAAGTGGATGCTATGAAGCGCTACGCGGTGGAGGCGGGCATTCCGTCGGAAGATGTATTTATGGATCACGCGGGATTCTCTACGTATGAAACCGTTTACCGCGCCAAAGAAATATTTGGCGCAGAAAAGATCGTGATTGTGACTCAGCGATACCACTTGTACCGGGCAATGTACATCGCCAAGGCTATGGGAATGGAAGTTTACGGTGTTGCGGCGGATTACCGGCAGTACAGTGGTCAGCTTGCCCGGGATATCCGGGAGGTGTTGGCGCGGGTCAAGGATTTTGGTATGACGATCTTTTGGCCGCAGCCTACATATCTTGGGGAAGCAATTCCAATCAGCGGAAATGGCGAACTGACCCACGACGATAAATCCAATTTTGAAATCAGTTAAACGGGGTGGCCATTCGGTCACCCCGTTATTTATAGGATTATTGGCTGGATCTGCTTGCCTTCCAGCATTTGCGACAGCGCTTCCGGGATTTGGGAAAAGTCCGCAACCATACTGGTAGGCTTTTTTGCGGGATCATCTTGCCCGAAAGGAACGAAATAGTAATATTTCCGTGACAGCAGCTTGCCAATATTTTCTGCTGCACCTGCCAACGCATCGTTGGTAGACACGGCGATCAGCAACGGCCGACCGTTTCGCAGATGACTTTTTGCAGCCATCGTTACAGAGGTGTCGGCAATGCTATGGGCAAGCTTTGCCAAGGTGTTTCCGGTGCAGGGGGCAATGATCAGCGCATCCAACATCTTTTTTGGCCCGATTGGCTCTACCGCTTCAATGGTGCAAAGGGGTTCCTTGCCGCAAATTTCTACAATCCGGTCCCTGTGCGCTTGCGCAGTGCCGAAGCGACTGTCAATGCTGCATGCGTTAGGGGACAGAATTGGGATCACATTATGGGTGCCGGCGACGGCTTCCATGGCAGGAAATACCGATTGGAATGTACAAAAAGAGCCGCACATGGCAAACCCGATATTCATGGTCATACTCCTTTCATTAATTATAATAGCCGCAGCACGGTTTTTGCGATCAATTGACCGGAAGATTCCGGAGCGTCTTTGCTCGGCAGACCTCTTGCCCAAATTACGTCCGGTGCGTCGATGCCTAAACTAGAGGCAAGCTCGATCTTCACGCAATCGTCCCGACAGTCGTGCAAGTCCTCTTTTGGAAGCACCATCACCGGCGCAGTATTAAATATTACGCGAAATCTGGCAAGTCCGTTCCCGAGACTTTGGGTATCAATGGCATCGTAACCTAAGGCGTTCAACATTGCCCGATCCTGTTCCTTACGGGCTGCAACGGTTACTATGGCGCCCATGCTTTTCAATAATTGCGCAAGGCACTTACCGATCCGCCCCCAGCCAATCACCAAAACCGGACAGCGCCAAAGGGTTATTGGGAGCTTTTCCATGGCCAGTCGGACAGCGCAGTGGGCAGTGATCTGTGCGTTTTCGGTAACATACAGAGGATCTTCCAGAAGATCGACAGTTTGGTATCCTTCCAACAGAGATTTTTTAAGCATTCCGCCGCAGATCGTCACTTCTGGGGAAAGGGATGGCAATATATTCTCTAACTGTCCGCCACCCTTTAAAGAACCGTCCGGTTCAAAACTGGGAACACCTAAAAGCAGATGTGTGACAGATCTATCGGGGATCGGTGCGAACCGAAAACCCTTTTCTTTTAGTATCGTTTCCGCAAACTGCAGCGCATGGGTGCGCCCGGCGGCATAAAACACAGGCTCTATCAAGGAAATCACCTCTCATGCCACTTTATGTAAGTTGGGTTGCATTTGTGCTCGATTTTTGTTATACTATAAAAAATACGACTTCCGAGGTGACGATGATCCGGAAGTGGAACTTTGAGGTTTACTATGCAAAGACACGGCTTTATCCATGATATGATGGATGTGAAGGTGTTGATCCTGTTCGTAACAGCCCGCACCAGCTATCCCATGACGGCGCAGGAGATCTATGAGATCTGCTACCAGGACGAATGCCTGAGTTATTTTGATGTATGTACGGCCATTCCGGAGATGGTTCAGTCCGGTCATCTGCAAAAGGTAGATGATGAGCACTACGAAATCACCGAAAAGGGCAGGCAGGATGGCGCGATCACCGAGGATTCCGTTGCCTTTACAGTCAGACAGCGCGCAGAAAATGCAATTTCCCGATTTAATCGCCAGTTGCGTCGCAGCAGTTTTGTAAAGACGCAGGTGCTCCCCAGGGAGAACGGCGAATGTTCGGTGGTGCTGTCTTTGGATGATGAGCAGAGCAATCTGATGACCTTGGAGCTGGTTGCGCCCAATCAGAGGCAAGCAGTGCGTTTGTGCAAGCGCTTTGAAACCAAAGCCGAGATTATTTACAATTTAACAATGACAGAACTTCTTGAGGAAGATGAGCAATAAGCAGAGCGGGACAAACCCACTCTGCTTATTCTCTTGTCGACGCAGGAAAACTGGGGTATAATATAAGTACACCGGAGGAACGGTGAAAAGAAAGGAGCTTGCGCGTATGAAGTTTCAATTCAGTGAGAAGAAAGTTAAGCTGCCCGGTAATGTCCACGCATATGCTGAAAAAAAGGTTATGAAGCTGGCACGTTATTTTGAGGAGGATGCGCAAGCACTTGTGGTCTTTTCTGTGGAAAAGAACCGGAACAATGTGGAGCTGACCGTTCGGGGTGCAGGCACTTGGTTCCGGGCCCGTGAAAGCACTTCTGATATGTTTGCATCCATTGATGCGGCAGTGGGGACGATCGAAGGACAGATTCGTAAGAATAAAACCCGCCTTGCCCGTCGCTTACGGCAAGATGCGTTTACCAGAACGGTAGAAGAAACATCCTTTACGGAAGAGCCGGAGGAAATATTGGACATTGTGCGGTTGAAACGATTTCGGTTTGCGCCTATGACCCGGGAAGAAGCAGTGTTGCAGATGAATTTGTTGGAGCATAATTTCTTCGCTTTCCGGGATGAGGACAACGGCGGTTGTTTTGCTGTGGTTTACCGTAGAAACGACGGCGGATATGGATTGATCGACGACGAAGAATAATGCAATAAAAAGCGTGAAAAGGGAGCCTTTTTAAAGGCTCCCAAATTTTTTGGAATTTTACAATGAAAACGCTTGACAATTAGAAAGTGTTTTGATATTATACTCGAGCGCCTTCGGCAGAGGGCGCAAAAAACTGACAAAAACCCCATGAAAAAATGTGACAGGAAACGAAAAAAGTTCTTGACATAGCTTGTGGTTTGTGTTA
>JAZRUM010000049.1:0-4223 GCA_045652545.1 Faecousia sp.
ATAGAAAGATACATTGCCCCTTTAGGGGCGGCAGTGCAGTTAATGCAGACGTCAGAAATTCAGTGCATCTTTAGATGCCCGCCAGTAAAAAGCCCTTCTAGGGCTTAATCAAGCCTCCGGCTTAGCCGGAGGTTTTGACTCTGCTTAGGGATTGATCGCTTCATCGCACGCCAAAATGCAGTGCGTCAGAAGGCGTACGCCTAAAATCCAATCATCAACGATGCAGTACTCATCCTTCTGGTGGGCATTACCATGTCCGGCAGGCATCTCCGGAAGGATCGCCTTTGAGTTGGGATCCGCAACAGCAGCTCCAACGGTATATGTATTTTTCAGGTGACGGGAGTAAGTGCCACCCCTCATCCAATAAGGCTTACATTGCCGGCCGGTGATTTCGCATGTCACTTTCGTTAACAGCTCCGGGATCTGACTTGCAGGATCTACTTTTGCGCCGTGGTTATTCTCACGCCAAGTCAGCTCCCATCCTGCTTCGCTCCAAGCCTTATCCAGTTGCTCTTCCAGTTTTTTCCCGGGCAGCCCTACGCCATAGCGGATATCCATGCTAACGCACAGTTTTCCGTCTTCCACCTTCACCATGCCATTGCTGCAGACAAGTTTGCCAGGTCCTTCCTCTTCATAAGCAATACCCAAGCCTTCGCCGTAGTAGCCATCCATCAGTGCAACGACGGTCTGCATCTGCTTGCGGTCGCTTTCACAAAGGGAGTCACACTGCGCCAGCACCTTGCAGGCAAGAATCATTGCGTTGACAGATCCCTCCGGATTTGCCGAATGCTTGGAAGCGCCTCTTGCTATCAGCAGAATCTGTCCGGCCGCTGTCTGCTCCACAGTATAGGCATCGTTCCCTTCGGTCTTTGCCGTCAGCTCCGCAAGCAATGCCGGTGTATTTTTCAATGTAACTTCCGCATAGTTCAGTACAACATTAAAAGCGCCGTCGCCGTGGAAATCCAGAATATCCACCAGGGGCGTTTTACTCCGGTTCCACTGCTGTAAGTGTCCGTTTTCGCCCAAGCAGCAAGGATAACGAGCATCCGGAACAAGGCAAAGCTCGGGCATCTTCTCATTCTCTATAAACGCCATCACATCCGTCATACCGCATTCCTCGTTGGAGCCCACAAACATCTGAATGCGGCTTTTTACCGGGATCTGGCACTCCTTGATGATCTGCGTTGCGAACAGTGACGCCATGACACCCGCTTTGTTATCCTTGCAGCCACGACCAATGGCAACACCATCCCGAATAACGGGTTCAAAGGGTTCTGTGTAGAGCCAGCCATCGCCGGCAGGCACCACATCGCTGTGTCCAAAAAGGCCAATGGTCTTTTCGCCATTGCCATAGGACATCAAGCTATAACCACGGTTTGTCTCCAAACGAACGTCAAAGCCCATTTCTTCACCGTATTGTGTAGCTTTTTTCAATGCCTGCGCGCAGGGCATACCATAAGGTGCGCCGGGAGCAGGCTCGCTTCTGACCGAAGGAATGCGGACTAGGTTCAACCACATTTGTATCATGCGCTCCCGGTTTTCAGAAATCCACATTTGGATCTTCTGATCGTATTGTTGAGAAATCATAGTAGCGCTCCTTTTCTCAGAAAAAGTTTAATTTTAGTGATTATAGCAAATGCAACCTGAAAAATCAAGACTCTCACTTCGTTCGAGTCTGTCGGGACACCGACAGCAAAAAAGCAGATACCCAAATGGGTATCTGCTTTTTTGGTGCCGGTGGCCGGACTCGAACCGGCACGATGTCGCCATCGGTGGATTTTGAGTCCACTACGTCTACCAATTCCATCACACCGGCAGGTATGTGGGCTGCCTCAGGCAGGTACTTGCATAGTATACACCATCCTTTCAAAAATAGCAAGTAGAAAATTTACGTTTTCTATGATATAATCTACAAAAAGAGGTGATGACATGGAAATTCTCTTTTCCGACAAGGATATTGCCGTGTGTGTGAAGCCTGTGGGGCTGGATGCAGAGCACGATGTGCCGGAAGCATTGCAGTCACAGCTGGGCGGAGAGATTTTTACGCTGCACCGGTTAGACAAAAATGTAGGCGGTGTTATGGTCTATGCCCGGACAAAAACCGCCGCAGCGCAGCTTTCCCGGCTGATACAGGAAAATAAAATGGTAAAAGAATATGTAGCGCTGGTCCACGGAGACGTTCCTGATAGCGGCGACTGGGAGGATCTGCTGTTTAAGGACAGCCGCAAAAACAAGGTCTTTGTGGTCAAACGGCAGCGCGCCGGTGTCAAAGCCGCAAGACTGGAATTCCACCGACTGGCCGAAGGTGAGCCTGCCCTTGTACGAATCCGGCTGCACACCGGCAGAAGTCACCAGATCCGGGTGCAATTTTCCAGCCGGGGTTTCCCATTGGTAGGCGACCACAAGTACGGCGCCCGGGATGAGGCAACCGCTCCTTTTTTATACTCCTGCCATATCACCTTCCCCTACAAGGGAAAAAATATGCAATTTTCTCACTTCCCCCATTGGGCAGAATGTGCCTGCAAATAAACAAAAAAGGACTTGACTTTTTCCGTAGGTGTGATATAATTCAATTCGCTTATGGAGGCTTAGCTCAGCTGGTTAGAGCGCATGCTTCACACGCATGAGGTCACAGGTTCGAGTCCCGTAGTCTCCACCAAAAAGAAAGCTCATCCGAAAGGATGGGCTTTTCTTTTTGGTACGGCATTCAGACAAGGGACTCGAACCCATAGCAGTGGAACTGTCCGGTGGACAGTTCCTGCCACCAGTGCAAACACTGGTGGCTACCTTTATTTTGCCAAAGGCAAAATGCAAATCGAGTCCCGTAGTCTCCACCAAAAAGAAAGCTCATCCGAAAGGATGGGCTTTTCTTTTTGGTATAGAAATGCGATAAAGGACTTGTCTGACGGGGATTTCTGTGCTATGCTTTTCGAAAAAGGAGGTCCGTGTTATGATCGATATTCAATCTGTCAACGAACATATTTCTTATTTCAAGGTGCCTTACAAGGACATTTTTGTGAGTATCTATGTTCTGCGCACCAACACCCTTGTTACCGGCGACTGTCTGCAGTCCTACGGCATTTACGGCTCTGGGGATTGGTACGGTGCCATCACGCTGACAGCTGACCACTATGCTGCCGTCCGGAAGCTGCGGACACTGCCTATCGAAACCATCGCCACTGCCCATGACTACCACCCTGCAGGCGTGGTCAGCTATGGTGCCGACGCCGTTGCCGCACGGTTGGACAGCTGTATTGGCGCATTGGATCGGGTGCGGGGCATCATGGAGGCAAATCCCCAGTTGGACGATGCGCAAGTAGCACGGCTTTGCAACGACGGACGGTTGCCCAAGGTCGCCTCCCGGGTGGTAGCCGCACTGCGCATGGCTGCTGCCGAGGGCACGATTTAATGCATTACGAACACATGATGCCCGGGCGGTTTTGCAACCGCCCCAACCGTTTTATTGCCCATATTGAAATTGGCGGAAAAATTCATATTTGCCATGTAAAAAACACTGGGCGGTGCAAAGAATTGCTTGTACCCGGGGCGCAAGTGTGGTGTCAGGAATTTGACTCCCCTACCCGGAAAACAAAATATGATCTCATTGCTGTGCAAAAGGGTCACCGACTGATCAACATGGACTCTCAAGCCCCCAACGCAGCAGCCAAAGCGTGGCTGCTGGGCGGTGGACTGGGAGAGCTCACCGATCTGCGCTCTGAGGTCTTTCACGGAGATTCCCGATTTGATTTTTCCTTTGAAAAGGACGGAAAGATCTGCTTTTTAGAGGTCAAGGGCGTTACATTAGAAAATGACGGTGTCTGCGCCTTCCCCGATGCGCCTACTACCCGTGGGGTCAAGCACTTGAAAGGTCTGACCCAAGCCGTCAAAGACGGCTACGGTGGCTATGTGCTGTTTGTGATTCAAATGGAAGATGTGGAATATCTGCACCCCAACGATATCACAGACCCGGCTTTCGGCAATGCTTTGCGCGAGGCAGCAGCTGCCGGTGTGCAGGTGCTGGCAATGGATTGTATCATAACCCCGGACAGCATGACGATCAACAAACCGGTAGAGGTTAGATTATAGTCAAAACCTCCGGCTAAGCCGGAGGCTTGATTAAGCCCTAGAAGGGCTTTTTACTGGCGGGCATCTAAAGATGCACTGAATTTCTGACGTCTGCATTAACTGCACTGCCGCCCCTAAAGGGGCAATGTATCTTTCTA
>JAZRUM010000050.1:0-4464 GCA_045652545.1 Faecousia sp.
GATAGATTTGCCTATTTCTGCAAATAGTGCAGAAAGCAGTTGCCGTCGTCTATCAACAGGGCAACCTTCGAGCTAGCATCCTGTGTCTTGCCAACGCAAGACTAATAAACATGTAGTGAAGAAGTTTTTGTACCTCAAAAAAGGGCATAGCATCCCTAGGGAGGTCAGAGGACGTTGACGATCATTTCGACCGGGCAGATTGACTTTCTCCTGCGGGTAGTACAGAAGGCGGTTGACAACACCTGCCGGATTGGCAACCAAAGTTCGGAAACTATGGCGGTCTCAAACTATAAATGCGTCTGATTTGACTATGCAAATCCAGAAACGCATCAAACCCATATGCCTGTGACTCCAGATCACACACCGGCCGCATAAATGGTGCTGGCAGACATAAGCGCGAACAAAGAGAATTGCTCACAGTACCCTGACCCTCCACAATACCCGCAGCAGACCAAGACCTATGTAATCTTTGTTATTAATATCTTACCATATATTTCCGCTAAAAGTAAGAACTATTTGTAAATTCTCGTGCTAATACGTCCATTGTGTACATTTCTTGAAGAAAAAATTGCCTGCAAGCATAAGCCTGCAGGCGGTTAACTTTTACTCTCTTCCCAGCAACCAATCAACAGACACATTCAAGATATCAGCTAAGGCAATTAACTCGACATCGGACACGGGCCGTTTCTGCCCTTCCAGCAAAGACACTGCCTGAACATGCAAATCAATTCCTACAAGCTGTAGCTTGGCAGGCAGTTCTATCCCGGTTTTTTAGTAATTTAATCAATTTTTCTAAAAAGTCAAGGGCCGGGCATCTGTCTACAAAACAACGTAAAAGCACGTCCGGCTTTACTGCTGGACGTGCTTTGTTATATCGTGTTACAAAGATAATGAAAATTTTTCGTGAAAAAACGGGCGGTGGCGGATTCCTTTCCGTCACCGCCCATATTGATATAGTGGTCTTTATTTAACTGTTTTCTTTCTGCGGTAGGTTTCTAAAACTACTATGCAGGTGGCGCTTAGGATCAGCAGGAGCCACCACCAAGAGAGGTTTGTGTTATCTCCCGTTTGGGGTGTGGACGGCTTCCGGACGGTCGCAGCCTGCGTGGGAGCATTCACGCCACAGGGACTTTCTCATACTGCAAACAAGGGAAGATTTCCCAGAATTCGTTCCGGAATTGTCTCAAGACAATAAGCAAGAGTATGGAAGCCATACACACCCGGCAGTTGTCGGAACGCCTCCCCCCAATGGGGATTGCGGAATTGCGGTGTATGGGCATCGGAGGCTATGCAATTTGCCCAGCCTTTTCGCAGCAGCAGATCAGCGCAATAAAAGGGATGCTCTCCAAATAGGCCCAGGAGGCTGTCCCGGTTCACTTGAACGCCGTATCCTTTGTTCTGCCACTGCTGCGCCATTTCCGGGTGGCGCCTGACTGCATGATACCGCTCGGGATGGGCAATTACCGGTGTAAAGCCGGCGTCAACGCACCGATCCAGCAGCCAGTCAAAATAATCCCGCTCCTCATCGTGGGCAAATTCCACCAAAAAATAGGAAGAATTGGGATATGTCCAGACTTTCCCCTGCTGCAACAGCTCCGGAAGATTATCAGATGCCATAATCTCCATGGATTTTTCCAGCGTGATGTCGATCTGCTCATATTCCAAAGCAGAAGAAAGGGTCGCAAAGGTATCTTCCAGCGCCTCTATGGAAGCGCTGCTTCCATACTGATAGTGCGGAGTGGCTACGATTTTCCGAATGCCGCACCGGGCAGCCAACGCGACCATTTCCACCGCGTCCTCCATGCTCATAGCGCCATCATCTACTCCGGGCAAAATGTGATTGTGCAGGTCAATAATCATAATGCTCGCCTCCTGAAAAGGAACAAAAGCCGCAGCAAAAGCGGTCTGACAGGGAACAAGACTCGCCAAAGCCAACTAGCAAATCTGTATAAGGGATCGTTACAGGATACGCGTTTCCCTTTTCTGGTAAAACGCACGACCAGACCCAGCACACATCGGACGGCTACATATTCGTCACGGTAGCAGTTATAGTCACCGGTGGTTTGCAGCATCCCGTTTTTCAGCCGGGTGACACGGTGGAGCAGATATCCACGCTCTGTCTGCAACAGCACAATATCGCCTTTTTTCAGGGGACAGTCTCCTGCTTTGCGAAGGGTCACACAGTCCCTTCCGTGGGCCAGCAACGGCCACATGCTATTTCCGGTAACGGTAAATTCTGCGTCATAGCCGTCCTGCAACATCTGATGTATAGCCACAAACAACTCCTCCGGCGGCAGCGCGGTTAACTTCTCCCTGTTCATAACGGCAAACGCTCCAAAGCTTGGTACAACACATCCACAGCAGCCGCATCCGGGGTGCATTCCAGTCGCAGTACCGGAATTTGCTCCAAAAAGCGGTCCAGCAGCGATAGCATCGTTTCTGTGGCTGCACAGTCCCAGGTGGGATAGACCCCGTGGGACAACAAAGACATTCCTTCAGCCGCAGATACGCGGTTTTCCGCACCACGTTGCAAAATCACCACTGCCTGCAGGGGAACACAGCGATTGAGATATTCTCCGCTGGTGCCGCACCAGGGTGTACCGAATCCGAACCACTGTCCCTGCTGCTGAAAGCAGGTAGCCCGATCGCCGTTAAGGATCAATGCATTTTTGTGATCCCGCCATAGACGGGCATGGGTGGTTTTTCCCGCTCCGGAGGCAGCACAGAGCAAAAAGCCTTTACCGTCGGCTTCCACCAAAGCGCCGTGGAAGGTCAGTACCTGCTGGTGTAGAAAGGCATAAAAAATCAAAAAGGTCAAGGCTTCAAAAGCGCCCATACCGGCAGTGGGAGAATGATCTGCGGTCAGGGTGATCTCCGTCCAGTCTGCCGACACTGCAAATTGCAGTTGCAGTGCCCCGGTTGTATGCTCTGTCTGCTGCCAAAGCACCCTGCCGTCAGCAAGGATATAAACCTGCCGACATACCTGGACACTGCAATCTTCCCATACTGCCATTCCCTCCGGCTGAATTGGCTGGTCGCTGTAGTTTACTACCACATCGGGTACACCGTTCGCAATTCTGAAGGGATCTAGTTTCCAGCGCCAAAAAGGCCACAGGGGCGAGGTGGGCATTTCTTGAAACAAGACCGTTATCGGTCCAAATTGACACAGCATGTCCATATCAGCTCCAACTGGGATCAACACTGGGGGCAAAGCCTGAACCCTTATAGTTAGTGGGTTTTTGGGGCATTTCCGCAGTGACTCGGGCAATCACCCTCTGCATATCCTCATCGGCAATGGCTTTTTCCTCTGCTGACAGATCCTCGGGATAATACCGGATCTCAAAAAAAATATTTTTATCACAGTTGCCGCCCATTGCATAGAGCTCCGCGTAGCCTCTGCCGTATGTGTTGTAGTAAAATGGCTTTACATTATTGGCATACGCCCAGCACACATCCGCCACAGCGCTGTTGCTGCAGACAGGGACCCAGTGCATTTCCGGACTGTTATAGGCACGCTTCATAAAAGTCCTCTCCTTTTCGGGATACTAAATGTTTGGTAATTTGACATATGTATTCAGGCCGATCCTGCAGATTTCCACACTCTGCCATACGGACGCCGGGGCAGATCTGGCACAAGGACAGCTGCGGACAGGCGGAGCATTGGGGATCGACTTGGGGCAAACGGACGGTGTAGGGCCATTCCTCCCAGGCTTTGGCAAAGCCCAGCTTCACCGCATCGGTAGAAAAGTTACCAAGCAACTGGCAGCCCAAAAGCTTGCCGTCCCAAGTAACGGTCACATTATTCATACCGCCGTTACAGCCTAACAAGGTATATTTCGGATTCTGGGCAGTGCATTCCGGTTGAGGATCGGCAAGGCGTAGCTGCACCTGCTCCCGCCGCTCCGGAGGTAACAACTGCCGAATCCGTCTGATGGTCCGCGTTAATGTCATATCCACTGTTTGCTCCGGTGTTAAGCGGCAATCTGCAACATTCATACAGCCTCCACGAACACTTTGAAAGACCGTATTTGCGTGGGTCACCGGCAGCCCAAACTCTTTTTCAACCAGTCGGGCAATGTCGTCCATATCCTGATGATTATCCTGCACCAGCGTGGTGCGGAACTCCAAAACCGAGGGCAACGTCGCCAACGCTTTGGCACCGGCCAAGGCACGGTCAAAGCCGTCCGCACAGCCGCACAGTGTCTGATAGGTTTCATTGGACGCACCGTAGAGGGTGATGCCGATTCGGTGGGGCGGGTATTTGCGCAGCGTCTGCAAAATCTCCTGCGTCACCAGTGTGGCATTTGTGTACAAGGTCACAAGAAAGCCGAGACGGTAAATACTGCTGTAAATTTCGCAAAAGTCCTTACGCAGTAGCGGCTCGCCACCAGTGATTAATATGTTCAATGTGCCCGCATCGAAAAGCTGCTGCGCCATATCCGCCCACTGGGCAGAAGTCAGTTC
>JAZRUM010000051.1:0-3643 GCA_045652545.1 Faecousia sp.
GTATTCCACGCAGAGGACTACAAGTTCGAGATCGGCAAGGGCGAAGTGCTGAAAGAGGGCAAGGATGTTGCCATCATCGCCAACGGTCTGCTGGTTTACGAAGCCATTCAGGCTGCTGAGGAGCTGAAGGAAGCCGGCATCGATGCTATGGTCATTAACATGGCTACCATCAAGCCTCTGGACGAGGAGCTGGTTCTGGCTGCAGCTAAGAAGTGCGGCAAGATCATCACCTGCGAGGAGCACTCTGTGATCGGTGGTCTGGGCGAGGCTGTTTGCAGCCTGCTTTCCGAGAAGCTGCCCACTCCCGTCAAGCGCATCGGTGTCAACGATGAGTTCGGCCACTCCGGTCCTGCAGTAAAGCTGCTGGAGCAGTTCGGTCTGTGCGCATCCAACATCGTGGCGGTTGCCAAGGAATTCTGCAAGTAATTCAAACCAAAACAAACCCAGCGCAGACAGCTGTCTGCGCTGGGTTTTTGTATGTAAGCTGAATATTATTCTCCTGCGTTTGCGTACTTGTCCACGCTGATAACTTTGTAGCGTTGCTTGGGATCGCTGACCTGCAGGGTTTGCGCCACAGTAGAGGCGATCTGCTTTTCCCCGGCAAACACCCGGTAGTAGCAATGCTCCGGATCTTTGCAGGCATCCCAATGCAGGGTGTTGCCCCGCAAAGTTACTTTCTTGATCTTGGAAGGGGTTCTTTCCACATAATCCGTAGTCAAAAATGTGACGGATTGGGGCGCAAGGGTCAGCTTGACGCTGCCGCTACACGCTACAGTACCGGATGCGCTCTGCAGATCGCAGAAAGGATTGTAAGGAATATTGGTGGCAGAGTAATCGTATCTGCGCATAGGCTTATCCATGGTATGGTCGATGGACAGCTCCACTTCCTGCTGGGTATCATGCCAGCTGATGATACAAACAGAGATGCTGCCGTCAGCATTGGTCACAGCTGCTGCCCGGAGCTTTTCGTCATCGACTTGACTGTCCAGTACCCGGGAACCTTTGCGGAACAGCTTTGCCAGATACCCCATGGTGTACAGCGCTGCCCGGGAGGAATAATCCTTTTCGTCGTCGCACCAGCGGATCAAGCCGTGCTTGTTGTACCGGATCTGCAAGCCATGACCGGAAAAGCGCGCCACATCATACCGCGCCTTTTCCTCCGGGGTATCTCCGTCCTCCCGGATAAAAGGATCGGGATAGTCAAACAGCGTCCAGAACACACCGGCAAATGTGCCGGAATTGATTACCGACAGCGCCATTTCCGCAATGGCGATGCCGTGGATGCCGTCATTTTCCGGATGGACCGCCGCATAGGACATGTCCAGATGCATGGGCGCGCCCTCGCTGCTTCTGTTGGCAGGGTTCAGACCGTATTCGCCCAGAATGAACCGCTTCTGCATCTTTCGTGCCTGATTGGTCAGTTCGGTGAAATGCTTCAGACAATAGCCGTACAATTCCGGATCACCCGGCTGCAGCTTGGATAAGTACAGATGGGCGCAGTAATCATCGGTGATCTCGTCCATATTTTCCGTTGCCCACTGGATCTGCGGAAAGAAAACTTCTCCGGAGCAATCGGTGGCAACCAGACCCACATCCAAACCGTACCGGTGGAATGCCCGATAAAGCCCCTGGTGCAGTTTGGCAAAAAGGGGCAGATCTTTGGCAAGGTAGGCATAGGTGTTTCCTGCGGACAGCTCGTTGGTCACGCAGAAATAGCGAATCTTGGTGCAATTACGCTCTTTGATCAGATAATGTAGATTCCGGGCAATCCGGTCGTAATAATCTTCAAAATTAAAATCCTCGGTGGGGATAGGCATTCTGCCGGGCACCATATAGATCAGCGTGCCGGCTTTGCGGAAGGTTTGGTCATAGTAATCCGCAAAACGGTCCATTGCATCCTGGGTCCAGTCGGCAAAGCCGCCGTAAACACGGGAGAAGGTGGGCGATATTTCATGGAATGTTTTCAGTACCCGCTGCTCCAAAAATTCCGGTGACATGACGGGTGTCATGGTGGCTTCACTGTTGTGAAAACCCAGACCGCCAAAAAGCCATCTGCGTATAGGTTTGGTGATGGTGATCTTACTCATGAAAGGCGCTCCTTTTGCTGATTTCTGTCATTATATCGCTGCGCAATAGGGATTGCAAGGGGGGTAATCGGTTTGTTTTGCAGGAATATTGACATAAAAGCCGGGGACAGGAAACCGTCCCCGGCTTTTGGTTAAATATCAAAATACCGCTTGGCGTTGTAGAAGCTGATGCCTTCTATGATCCGCTTCAGGGCAGCATCGTTGTTGGGGTACTCGCCGTTTTCCACCCAACCGCCGATGAGATTACACAGTATCCGGCGGAAGTAATCGTGCCGGGCATAGCTGAGGAAAGAACGGGAGTCTGTCAGCATGCCCACGAAGTTGCCCAGAATGCCCAAATTGGCAAGGGACACCATCTGGTCGATCATGCCGGTCTTGTTGTCGTTGAACCACCAGGCAGAGCCATGCTGGATCTTGCCGGGAATCTCGCTGCCCTGGAAACTGCCGATCAGTGTGCCCAGCTGCTCGTTGTCCGCAGGATTCAGCGAGTACAAAATGGTCTTGGGGCACTGACCTGCATCGTCCAGCTCGGACAGCAGGTTAAAGATGTTCACACCGCAGGTGTTCTGGGCGATGGCATCAAAGCCGGCGTCTGCGCCCAAAGTCTTGAACATCCGCTTGTTGGTGTTACGCAGGCAGGAGTAGTGGATCTGCATGGCAATGTTCAGCCGGTGATAGGTCTTGCCCATGCACAGCATCAACACAGTCTGATAGCCTTCGGTTTCTTCTTGGGTCACAGCCTGACCGGCCATTGCCTTGCGGTAGATGGCATCGGCCTCGGTCATGGAAATGGGACGGAAAGGAACAACAGCCTCAAAGCCGTGGTCGCTGGCGCGGCAGCCACGGGCGTGGAAGGATTCGATCCGCTCCACAAGGGCATCGCAGACCTGATAAATATCCGTAAGGGCGGTCTTGCCAACACTTTGCGCCAGCTTGCCCATGTAGTCGATAAAGCCGTCCTTATGGATATTCATGGCCTTGTCGGGACGGAAAGAGGGGCATACCTTAACATCAATGGTATCGTCAGCGGCGATTTTTTCATGCCACTGCAGCGTGTCGATGGGATCGTCGGTGGTGCCGATGAAGGCTACATTTGCCTTGCGGATCAGACCCCGGGCGGTCATGTCCGGGTCTTCTTGCAAAAGCTTATTGCAGTGCTCCCAGATCCGGGGCGCGCTCTCCAGGGTCAGCGGCTCGGTAACACCGAAGAACTGCTGCAGCTCCAGATGACACCAGTGGTACATGGGGTTGCCGATGGCAAGCTCCAGCGCCTCGGTCAGCTTCAAAAACCGCTCATAAGCGGGCTTATTTCCGGTAACATATTCCTCCGGCACACCGTTGGAGCGCATCATGCGCCACTTGTAGTGGTCGCCGGCAAGGACACCGTTTTCATCCAGACCGCCCAGCCATACTTCCACCAGATTGTTGAACCGGCGGTCCTGGTAGATCTCTTGGGGATTCAGATGGCAGTGGTAGTCAGCCAAAGGCATATCCTTGGCATAGACGTGGAACAGATGTTATGCAGTTTCGGTTTCCAGCAGGAAATCCTTATCCAT
>JAZRUM010000052.1:0-2098 GCA_045652545.1 Faecousia sp.
AGGGAGCGGTTCACTTCGTGGAAATCAGGGGGATTGGTTATTTTATACAGCGGTCATACCCGTCCTCCCAGTGAGTCAGTTCCACACCCTAAACGGCTGTATGTGACGCAAAGCAAGACGCTCAAAGAATGAGCGTCCTGCTTGTTAGGGGAAATATTATGCTGCAGAAGTGGTTTCTTCTGTTTTGGGATGAGACTATCCCAAAGTTTGTGTAAACTTCCAATGTGGTGTATAATAGGAGCACCACATTGGAGGTAATTTTTATGAGCAGCAGAAGCAAGCGCACCCCTGAAGAGAAGGCCAGGCGAGAAAAAATTCGGGAACTTCTTCAACTCAGCAACGTTGGAAGTATGGATGATATCCAGAATTTGTTCAGGGAGACTATCGCCGAGTTTATGGAGAACGGTCTGGATGCGGAACTGGATAATGAGCTGGGTTACAGCAAGTACGATTACAAAAACAAGGAAACGGATAACAGCCGCAATGGACACAGCAGTAAGACCCTTCGCACCAGCTTTGGAGATGTTGAGGTTTCTGTACCCAGAGATCGTAAAGGCGAATTTGAGCCCCAGCTTTTGAAAAAGAATCAGACCAGCATCAGTCAGGATATTGAGGAAAAGATCCTCTCCATGTACGCCAAGGGTATGAGTACCGGTGATATCGAAACCCATATTCGGGATATTTATGGCATTGAGGTGTCAGACACTACCGTCAGCCGCGTGACGGATAAGATCCTGCCTGTGGTCAAAGAATGGCAGCAAAGGCCTCTGGAGAGCGTCTACGCCGTTGTTTTCCTGGATGCCATCCACTATCATGTCCGCTGTGAAGGACAGATCGTAAAGAAGGCTGTGTACATCGCCATTGGCATCAACCTGGATGGCAAAAAGGATGTCCTTGGAATGTGGGTTGGCGAGAATGAGAGTGCCAAATATTGGGCCAATATTCTCAACAGTCTGCGGAACAGAGGTGTTCAGGATATCTTCATCGCCTGCACAGATAATCTGACCGGTTTTTCCGCAGCCATTGAAGCAGTGTTTCCCAAGACGGAGATCCAGAACTGCATCATCCACCAGCTCCGCAATTCAAGTAAGTACGTCAGCTATAAGGATCTGAAAGCACTCATGGCCGATTTGAAGGCTGTATACGCAGCGGTGGATGAAGCAGCAGCAATAGATGCTCTGGATATTTTTGCTGAGAAATGGGACAGGAAATACCCAAAAATCTCTCAGTCCTGGCGGTCCAACTGGCCGAATCTGAGTACATATTTCAAGTACCCACAAGAGATCCGCAGGCTGATCTATACCACCAACGCAATTGAAGGGTTCAATCGGCAGCTCCGCAAGGTGACGAAATCCAAATCGGTATTCCCCACCGATGACAGTCTGCTGAAAATGCTGTATCTAGCCATGATGGATATCACGAAAAAGTGGACCGGACGCCGTCAGGACTGGAGCATGATCCATGCACAGATGGCAGTCTATTTTGAGGACCGGATGCCTGAATAACAGAAAACCGCCTGCATATCAAGGGTAAAATGAACAGCGGCCTGACAGCCGCTGCCCTTGACATGCATTCATTTTTCTGTTAATACTGTAACCAAGGGGTGGTGTCAATGCCACCACCCCCGATTATATTATTTCGCCCTATTTTACGCCATTTATTGGAGTTTACACAGAATTTGGGACACACCCGGGTAATAGTCCGTAAAAAGCCCTTATAGGGCTTAATCAAGCCTCCGGCTTAGTGCATTTGTCAAGGAAAAGTAGACACTTAAAACCACCATAGTTTTAGAAGCCCAGTTCGGTCTTGTACTGAACTGTGCTTTTATAGCCCAGAGCGGCTGCAGGTCGCTCGTAATTATAGTAATGAACATACTCATCAAGAAGCTTTGGAACATCCTTAGCAGTCGCCAGACCGAAGTCGAGGAACAGTTCTTCCTTGATCCAACCATTAATTGCTTCAATTATTGCATTATCTGTCGGAGTTCCTACTCGCGACATTGAACGAAGTATGTTATAATGTTCGTGAGCCTGTCGGAAGGCTTGTGAGGAGTAGACAGAACCCTGGTCGGTGTGCAAGACTACCTGGGGTGTCTGCT
>JAZRUM010000053.1:0-42080 GCA_045652545.1 Faecousia sp.
GCCGAAATTGCAGGCGAATTCGTAATATTTCTCTGCACGGGCGTGGTGCTCCGCGCAGCGAATCTAAAATATTAATGATTGCCGGGGGCAATCATACCTAAATTAAACAATGGTCGCCCCTACATCCAATAACGAAACTGCCCGCTAAATCGGAATTTGAAACACAGAGGACGTCGTATGCTTCATCTATTTATTGTCAATCCGGCGGCTGGCAGCCGTGACCGGACAGCAGAATACACAGAAAAAATCAAATCTGTCTGCGGCAGCAAGGGGCTTAACTTTCAGATCGCCGTTTCCCAATGTCCCGGCGACTGTGTCCGTATTGCCCGGGAAGCTGCCCAAACCGGAGAGGAAGTTCGTCTGTACGCCTGCGGCGGCGACGGCACGCTGAACGAAGTCGCTGCCGGCGCAGCAGGTTTTCCCAACGCAGCAGTGACCGTGTTCTCCGGTGGCAGCGGAAACGACTTTGTAAAGCTCTTTGACGATCCTAAAGCCTTTTTTGATCTGAACCGGCTGCTGGATTGCCAGGAAACGCAGTTTGACCTGGTGCGGTGCAACGACCGCTACAGTCTGAACATCTGCTCTGTGGGTCTGGACGCCCGAATCGGCACAGACGTTTCCAACTATAAACGCATTCCTCTGCTCAGCGGATTTCGGGCATATGCGGTGTCCACGGTGATCAACCTGTTTCGGGGCATTGCAGAGCATTACATAGTAGACGTAAACGGCGAAACTGTGGACGCTGAACAGACCTTTGTGTGCATCTGCAACGGGCGGTTTTACGGCGGTGGCTTTAACCCTGTGCCCGAAGCAGACCCGGCAGACGGTCTGTTGGATGTGCTGTTGGTAAAGAAAGTTTCCCTGTTGCAAGTGCCCGGTCTGATCGGTAAATACAAAAACGGAAAATACAAACAGATTCCCCACGTGGTTCGGCACTTGCAAACAAAAAACATCACGATCCGTTGCGACAAACCCACCTCGGTAAATCTTGACGGGGAACTGATGACCGCCCAGCAGGTGGATATCCGCATAGCCGACGAGAAATTACGGTTCTTCTACCCCAAGGGTTTACGCTGGAAATAAAGCCGCCTTACATAAATAGAATTTAACCGCCAATTTATGCATATATGACATGCTTTCTGGCAAATATTTACTTTATGATGTATTTTATAACGTTGAAGCTGGTAAAGGAGTTGTAAGCTATGGATAACAGCGCATTTTTTAAGCTTAGCTACGGTTTGTTCGTGCTGACCGCACGACAGGGCGACAAAGACAATGGCTGTATTATCAACACAGTCATGCAGGTGACGGATACCCCCAAGCGTATTCAGATTGCAGTAAACAAGGAAAACTATACCCACGATATGATCGCCCAAAGCGGTAAGTTTAATGTTTCCGTGCTTTCTCAGGATGCTGTGTTCTGGATATTCCAGCATTACGGCTTTCAGTCCGGACGGGATGTGGATAAGTTTGCAAACATCCCCGAGGCACGCACCGGCAACGGCATCCGGTTTGTGGAAGGCTGTACCAACGCAGTGCTCAGTGGAAAGGTCATCAGCATCACCGATTGCGGTACTCATTCCCTGTTTCTGGCAGAGGTGGAGGAGGCAAAGGTGCTGTCCGACGCACCAAGCATGACTTATCAGTATTATTTCGACCATGTAAAACCCAAGCCTCAGCCGGCAGAACAGGCAAAATGGGTCTGCAAGATCTGTGGCTATGTATACGAGGCAGATCCGCTTCCGGCTGACTTTATCTGTCCCTGGTGCAAACACGGCGCTGAAGATTTTGAAAAACAGTAAATTGCCCATAAAACAGGGGATCGTATCGGTTGATACGATCCCCTTAAAATTACTGCCCCATCAAAATACGTGCAAGCTCAGAATCCTTATCCAGAACCACCGTCTTTTCTTCACCGGACAGGCTCTGCTTCAGCGCATCCAGCGCCAGTATAAATTCATAGAAGCTCTTTTTGTCCTTTGTATTGTAGGCCTCTGCCAGCAGACGCATATACTCTGCTTCGCCTTCTGCCTCCAGCTTTGCGGCAGCCGCCTCCGCATTGGAAACGATGATGTTTACCTGTTTGTCCACGTCATTGCGAATAATAGATGCCTCGTAGCTTCCGTCGGCAGTATACTTTTCCGCCATCTGATTCCGCTCGGAGATCATACGGGAATAAACCGCATTCAGATTGCTCTCCGGCAGGTCGAATTGCTTGATTTTCACATCTTCCACATGAATACCGTAGGCTTTTGCCTGATTGTCCACCGTGGTGGCAATGCCTTCATAGATCTGGTTTCGCTCTGCACCGTCATTCATATTAATAATGTCCGCCTGCGCCAACGTACCCATTGCAGTTTTCAGCGCATTGTAGGTAATGGCGTTCAGCCGCTCCTCAGCCTTAACTGTTGTGCCCAAAGCACGATAGAATTGCTGGGGATCCGCGATCTGCCAAAGTACATAGCAGTCCACAGTCATATTCTGCTTATCGGAGGTCAGCACCTCAGAAGGTGGAATATCATAAAACTGGGTTGCTTTTGAAAAATACTTTACAGTATCCACAAAGGGGATCTTGAAATGCAGGCCTGCGGTGTTCACTGTGTTGACGATCTCAGAAAACCGGAAGGTACAGGCATACTGATTTTCTTCTACGGTATAAAAAGCGCTGTCAGACACGATCAAAAGCGCCAAAATAATAACGCCGATAATGATCCACTTTTTCATCATTATTTGCCTCCTTCCTTAACGAGAGATTCCAGCGGCAGCAACATATCCACGCTGCTTCCGTCGCCGGTATTCATATACAGTTTCACACCCGGCAGGATCTGGGAAATCGCCTCATAATACATACGGCTTCTGGTAATTTCCGGATTCTGTGCATACTCTTTGTACATAGCATTGAACATTGCCACCTGCTGGTTTGCCTCGTTGATACGCTTCTGCCGCAAATACTCTGCATTTTGCAGCAGCTTATCCGCCTTTGCCTGCGCATCGGGCAGTTGCGCGTTCTGGTATGCCTTTGCATCGTTGACCACCGTTTCGGCCTTCTGCTTGGCAGTCTCCACAGCCTTAAACGCCTCAATAACCTCTTGAGTAGGGGGCTCGGAGTCCTGAATACGCACATCCACCAGCGTAAGACCGATGTCATACTCCTCAAGGATCTGGGTCACCAACTCCTTTACCTGCATTTGAATGCTCTCTTTGCCATCGGTAAGCACCGCATCCACAGAGGTAGATCCCACCACATTTCGCACCTGAGACTGGATCAAATTTCTAAGGATCATCTCCGGATCGTTAGAGCTGAACAAATACCGCTCCGGATTCGAGATCTTATATTCCACAAAGAAGTCCACATTAACGATGTTGTAATCGCCGGTAATCATGGTGCTTTCATTGTTTTTTACCGTGTAATTGCCCTCACCTTCGGTATTGTAGCCCAGCTCGATCTTCTGGTAGACATTGACATCCACCTTCTTTACATTCTGAATGCCGAAGGGCAGCTTAAAATGAAGTCCGGCATCGGTGATATCCGTCACCTTTCCAAATGTGGTGACTACTGCCTGCTGCTTGTCGTCTACCGTGTAAAAGCAAGTCAGCACACCAACCAAAACAATGACCGCAAGCACACCAATCAAAATTTTGGTGCCCAGTTTCTTCCAGTCTATTGGCTGTCGGTTTCCACCATTGGGTGACCATTTGTAAGTTCCGTTAATTTCCACTTTTATTCTCCTTCCATATTCATTAACATATTTTCCGCTTCCTGACGCATTCGAGCTGCCAACCAAGCGGTTAACATAACTCTCAAAACGTTCTTTACCCGCTCCTTTGCGCCGGGAATCGGCTCTTCATAATCCGCAAGATGCCGCTCCAGCACCGCGTCCCGATCCTGCTGATGAAACAGCTCCTTAGATCTGGCAGCAAGTTTAACAAACAGGAAATACAACTGGGAATCGTCGATCACGTCATCACTTTCATCGTTTAGCTGACCGTTAATGTATCCCAACATTCCGCAGATACGTTCCATGGACAGAACGTTTTTCAGCATATTAATGTTGATGATCCGGCACAACTGCCGCAGTGTATAACGCTTTCGCTCCGGTGGTGACAGAAACCCCCGCTTGACCCAATTCTGCACCGTGTACGGCTCTAGTCCGGTGATGGCAGAAACCTGACTCAGCACGATCCCACCGCCCAAAAACATGGATGTAAACACTTCTTCAATGTGTTCTGCGTCCTGCTTTTGGATTTGGATCACCGTTCCGGGTATTGTCCAATGCATTTTATCACACCTCCATAACTTGTGTTGATATGATAATATCATATGGTCACGTAATTGTCAATAGCAATTTTATAACAATTTTTAGCCGGTTTACACGTTATATAATCTTTAAAATGTGCTTTAATTGTGTTTTAGGACTTTACGAACAAAGAAAATTGTTGTACAATGTATAAAATATAGTATGCGGAGGTATCGTCTATGGGTCAGTGCTTAAAATGCGGCAAAAAAGCAGAGGAACATTCTGTTTTTTGTAGCGACTGTCTGGCAATCATGGAGGACTACCCCATCAAACCCGGTACCGTTGTGCATCTGCCCCGCAGACAACCTCTCCGGGAAACCAAAACCACTGATTTTGAAGAAACTACCCAGGCTGCCCAGTTGGCTTCCCAGCGGGGCATGATCCGTTGGCTCACAGGCATCATTGCCGCTTTATCCGTATTGTTGGTCATTACCGCCGTACTTTTGCTACATTCTCTGGAGAAGGCGCAGCTGCCTGTGATCGGTAGGAATTATACTACCACTACATCCGCACAGTGATGTTTCACGTGAAACAATCCTCCTAATACGTGTTTCACGTGAAACAACATAACCGTCCAACAAAAGAGGGCTATCGAATGGGAAAAATATATGCTGTCGTGAATCAAAAGGGCGGTGTGGGTAAAACCACCACTGCCGTGAATTTAACTGCTGCGCTCACCGAAGCAGGGAAGCGTGTGCTGCTGTGCGACTTTGATCCCCAAGCAAATGCAACCTCCGGTCTTGGTGTGGACAAGCGCAAAGCAAAGCTGTCTGTCTACGATGTTATTATTAATAATGTATCTGTCACAGACGCCATTGTGAAAACAAAATTTGGCGACGTGCTGCCCTCATCTGCAGATCTGGCCGGTGCAGGTGTAGAGCTTCTATCTGTGGACGACCCCAGTTATCGCCTAAAAAAAGCATTGGACACAATCAAAGAGCAATACGACGTTATCTTTATTGACTGCCCGCCGTCATTGGAAATGCTCACAGTCAACGGCTTGGCTGCATCTGACGGTATTTTGGTGCCCGTGCAATGTGAATACTACGCATTGGAAGGTCTTGCAGATCTGATGACCACGCTGCGGCTGATGAAAAAGCGCATTAATCCCGCTTTGGAGATTTTTGGTGTGGTGCTGACCATGTTTGACGGCAGAACCAACTTTTCCACGCAAGTTGCCCAGGAAGTGCGAAAACATTTCCCCGGCAAGGTGTTTGCCACAGTAATTCCCCGAAATATCCGTCTGGCGGAGGCTCCCAGCCACGGACTTCCGGTTACGGTATATGACCGTTCCAGCCGTGGAGCGCAGGCTTATAAAGCACTGTCCCAAGAGCTTTTAAAGAAACTAAAAGGAAAGGGTGGTTTTTTTGGCGGCTAAAAAAGGTTTAGGAAAAGGCATGGGTGCCTTGATCCCCATCGAAGAAGACCTCATTCCCGATAGCAGCCCTTACCGGGTGCTGCCCTTGCATAAGGTTGAACCAAATCCGGAGCAACCGCGACGGGATTTTGACGAGGAAGAGCTGGAAGCCCTTTCAGATTCCATTTCTACCCACGGCATCATCCAGCCTCTGACCGTTCGGGAAATGCCCAACGGCTACTATCAGATCATTGCCGGTGAACGGCGGTGGAGAGCCGCACGGCTGGCAGGTCTCAGCGAAATTCCTGCTGTAATTATCGATGCAGACGACCAGAAAACAACGGAGCTTGCATTGATTGAAAACCTGCAACGGCAAGACCTGAATCCGGTAGAAGAGGCTATGGGTTATCACACCTTGATGTCCGAATACGGCTTAACCCAGGAGGAAACCTCTGCCCGGGTGGGAAAATCCCGTCCGGCAGTGGCAAATGCGTTACGACTTTTGTCTTTGGGCGCAGAAATCCTGCTAATGGTACGCAACGGCACACTGTCAGCCGGTCACGCCAGAGCCGTTCTATCCCTGAAATCTGAGAAATTGCAGTTGGAAGCTGCTAAAAAGATTGCAAACCTGGGATTGTCTGTGCGGCAAGCAGAGCTGCTTTGCAAAAACATGGCAAAAGAGCCTGTGCATACCCAACAGCCCCTGACCCTGGCCGTGGATTACGTTGCCGAATGTGAAAAAGCCTTATCCAAGCAGTTGGGCAGAGGTGTGAAGATCATAAACGGCAAACGAAAAGGCAAGTTTGAATTGGAATTTTACGGACAAGAGGACCTGCAGGTCCTTTTGGACGCGTTGATGAAAATCAGTAAATAAAGGAGAGCGCTATGGATATGGAAAAGAAACTGTACCGATCCCGAAATGATAAAAAAATGGCCGGTGTGTGCGGCGGTATTGCAAAATACTTTAAAATAGATTCCTCTATCATTCGGCTCATTTGGGCTCTGGCAATCCTTTGCGCAGGCACCGGTCTGCTGGCTTATATCGTCTGCGCTTTTGTGATCCCGGAAGAACCAGAAGATTACGTAACCATCGAGAACTAAGGAGAGGTAACCATGTTAGACATCAAAAAAATCAAAGAAAATCCCGATGCGGTGAAAGCCGGTCTGAAAGCAAAGGAGGTTGACTGCGACGCAGTTGTAGACCAAATTTTAGAGCTGGATGTGCAGATCCGCGCCCTTAAGACCTCCACCGAGACCCAAACCGCCCAAAAGAACAAGCTGGCAAAGGAAAACGGCAAGCTGTTCGGTCAGAAAAAGGGCGCAGAAAAGCAGGGCCAGGATACCTCTGCCATCGATGCACAGATCGAGGCAAATAAGGCCGAGTCCATTCGACTGGACAATGCCATTGCGGACGATGCCGCTAAGCTGAAGGAATTGAACGCAGAATTCCGTGTGGCAATGCTCAGCCTGCCCAACCTCCCCGACGAGGATCTGCTCCCCGGCGGCAAGGAAAACAACGAGCCTTTGCGCTATGTGGGTGAAAAGCCCAGCTTTGACTTTGAGCCTAAGCACCACGTAGACCTGTGTCAAGGCTTAGGCCTCATTGACTACGAGCGTGGCGTAAAGCTGGCAGGCGCCGGCAACTGGATGTACACCGGTATGGGCGCAAGATTGGAATGGGCGCTGCTGAACTACTTTATCGATACCCACACCGCTGACGGTTACGAGTTTATCCTGCCTCCTCACATGCTGGAGTACCAGTGCGGCGAAACCGCCGGTCAGTTCCCCAAGTTTGCTGACGAGGTTTATAAGATCGCCAACCCCACCGATGACCGTATTCATTATATGCTGCCCACCGCAGAGGCAGCTCTTTGCAGCATCTACCGGGACGAGATCCTGTCTGAGGCTGACCTTCCCAAAAAGCTGTTTGCTTACACCCCCTGTTTCCGTCGCGAGGCCGGTTCTCACCGGGCTGACGAGCGTGGCATGGTCCGTGGTCACCAGTTTAACAAGGTGGAAATGTTCCAGTTCTGCAAGCCTGAGGATTCCGACGCCGCCTTTGATGAGCTGGTGGCAAAAGCAGAGAAGCTGGTTGAAAAGCTTGGCTTCCATTTCCGTACTGTAAAGCTGGCAGCAGGCGACTGCTCCGCATCTATGGCAAGAACTTATGATATTGAGATTCTGATCCCCTCCATGGACGGCTACAAGGAGGTTTCCTCTGTTTCCAACGCCAGGGATTATCAGGCTCGTCGGGGCAACATCCGTTTCCGTCGTGAGGAAACCGGCAAGCCGGAATTCCTGCACACCCTCAACGGCTCCGGATTGGCAACGTCGCGTATTTTCCCCGCACTGGTGGAGCAGAACCAGCGTGCTGACGGCTCTATCGTTGTTCCCGAGGTGCTGCGTCCCTATCTGGGCGGTCTTGAGATCTTGGAAAAGAAGTAATTCCTAACCATATTATGTAAACCAAACAGAAAGGATTTTGCACTATGAAAAAGCTGTGGAAAGAGTTTTCTGAATTTGCCATTAAGGGCAATGCAATGGCGCTGGCTGTTGGTACAATTATCGGCGGCGCCTTCTCCACCATCACCAAGAGCTTGACCGACGATCTGATCATGCCTGTGGTCAACATTTTTATGGGTGGGGCTGATTTCAGTCAGGCTAAGATCAGACTTCCCCGGATGCCCTGGGTAGAGCCCACCTACGAAACAATCGTGGCTGCTGACGGCACAGAAGTGGTGCAGGAAGTCTATAACTACCTGACCTATGGCAACTTCATCTCCGCTGTTATCAATTTCTTTATTTTGGCATTGGTTGTCTTTATGATCGTCAAGGGTCTGAACACCCTCACCGAGCTGGGCAAAAAGAAAGAGGTAGAAGCGCCTGCTGAGCCGCCCGCACCTCCCGCTCCCTCCAACGAGGAAGTCCTGCTCGCTGAGATCCGGGACTTGCTGAAAAATAAGTAAATACTTACCGAAATGGTTTGACAAAACACAGAAATCTGTCTATAATTAGTCCTTAGGTAAATTGTGCCAAGAACAAAAGAAGGAAGGAATTATCATGTTCAAAATCGTTCGCAAGAAGGAGCTGAACCCCGCTGTCACACTGCTGGAGATCGAGGCGCCTTTTATTGCAAAGAAGGCTAAAGCCGGTCAGTTTATCATTTTCCGTATTGATGAGCAGGGCGAGCGTGTGCCTCTGACCATTGCCGGTTACGACCGGGAAAAGGGCACTGTTACTATCATCTTCCAGAAGGTCGGCTTCGCCACCATTGCGTTGGGCAACCTGAACGAGGGTGATTACATCCGTGACTTTGTAGGCCCTCTGGGCAAGCCCACTCCCGTGGAAGGCAAAAAGCGCGTTTGCGTGGTTGGCGGCGGTGTTGGCTGCGCCATCGCACTGCCCTCTGCACAGGCGTTTAAAGAAGCCGGCGCTGAGGTTGACGTGATCGTCGGTTTCCGCAGCAAGGAGATCGTCATTTTGGAGGACGAGTTCCGTGCCGCTGCAGACAATATGTATCTGATGACCGACGACGGCTCCTACGGTGAGCAAGGTTTTGTTACCGCTAAACTGCAGCAGCTGCTGGAAAGCGGCCGTGAATACGACGAAGTCCTGGCCATCGGACCTGTGCCCATGATGAAGTTCGTGTGCAAGACCACCGAGCCCTTCGGTGTACATACCAGCGTTTCTCTGAACCCCATCATGGTCGACGGCACCGGCATGTGCGGCGGCTGCCGCGTTACCGTTGGCGGCGAGACCAAATTTGCCTGTGTTGACGGTCCTGAATTCGACGGTCATAAGGTTGACTTTGCGGAACTGATGAGCCGTAACAGCACTTACCGCACCCGTGAAGCCGAGGTTAAAGAAAACCACGCCTGCCGTATGGAAGCTATGGGCAAGGCTCTGATTAAGTAAGAAGGAGGGAACTGTAATGGCTAACATGACTTTGGTTAAAACCCCCATGCCTGAGCAGGATCCTCAGGTACGCGCCCGCAACTTCAAAGAAGTTGCTCTGGGCTACACCGCAGAAATGGCCATTGAAGAGGCTAACCGCTGCCTGGGCTGTAAGAACCCCAAGTGTGTGGAAGGCTGCCCCGTCAATGTGCGCATTCCCGAGTTTATTAAGAAGGTCCAGGAAGGCGACTTCAAATCCGCTTACGAGATCGTAACCTCCACCAATGCGCTGCCTGCGCTTTCCGGCCGTGTTTGCCCTCAGGAAAGCCAGTGTGAGTGCAAGTGTGTCCGCGCTATCAAGGGTGAGCCTGTTGCGATTGGCCGTCTGGAGCGCTTTGTTGCTGACTGGTACCGTGAAAACATCAACGCAATGCCCGAAAAGACTCCCTCCAACGGACAACGGGTCGCTGTTGTTGGTTCCGGCCCTGCCGGCATGACCGCCGCTTCCGATCTGGCTAAGAAGGGTTACGAAGTGACCATGTTCGAGGCTCTGCACACCGCCGGTGGTGTGCTGGTGTACGGCATCCCCGAGTTCCGTCTGCCTAAGGCGATCGTTGCTAACGAAGTCAAGAAGCTGGAGGCACAGGGCGTGGAAGTGATGACCAATATGGTCATTGGCCGCGTTCTGACCATCGACGAGCTGTTTGAAATGGGCTATAAGGCTGTGTTCGTAGGTTCCGGTGCAGGTCTGCCCATGTTTATGAACATTCCCGGTGAATCTCTGGTGGGCGTTATGTCCGCTAACGAATACCTGACCCGTACCAACCTGATGAAGGCTTACGACGAAAGCTACGACACCCCCATCATCAAGTCCAAGGCTGTAGCTGTTGTTGGCGGCGGTAACGTGGCAATGGACGCTGCCCGCTGCGCTATGCGTCTGGGCGCTGAGCATGTTTACGTTGTTTACCGCCGTGGCGAGGCAGAAATGCCTGCCCGTGCTGAAGAAAAGCACCACGCCAAGGAAGAGGGCATCGAATTCAAGACGCTGTGCAACCCTGTGGAGATCATCGGTGACGAGAACGGCCGTGTCTGCGGCATGAAGTGCATTCGCATGGAACTGGGTGAGCCGGACGCTTCTGGTCGCCGCCGTCCCATTGAGGTTCCCGGCAGCGAGTTCATTTTGGATGTGGATACCGTTATCATGTCCCTGGGCACCAGCCCCAACCCGTTGCTGCGTACCACCACCCCCGGTCTGGAAACCAACCGTAAGGGTTGCCTGATCGTGAACGAGGACGAAATGACTACCCGTGACGGTGTGTTTGCCGGCGGCGATGCCGTCACCGGTGCTGCTACCGTTATTCTGGCCATGGGCGCAGGTAAGAAAGGCGCTGCTGCAATCGATGCTTACTTGAACAAGTAAGATTATGTAAACCAAAACCGACCCCATCCGGGGTCGGTTTTTTTATAAACTCCACTTCAAATTCCAGTTTAGCGAGCTGTTTCATTATTGGATGTAGGGGCGACCAATGGTCGCCCGTGCAGAGAAACATTACGAATTCGCCCGCAATTTCGGCGCATACGCAACATTGTGCCGCTGGGCGAGCAATGCTCGCCCCTACGAGTTCTATCGATAGACAGCTCGATAAATCGAAATTTGAATATCCCCATATGTAATTGCATAGATTGTCCCGGGAGGGATGTTTTATATGCGCAAACGGGATTTATGGATCATTTTCGGCGCTGTCGCAGCAGCAATCCTATTGGGAATCACCCAATTTTGGGGTATGGCAGTGGAAACCGGCGCTTGGGGTCTGAGTTTTCGGACAGAGGGTATGCCGCCCATTGCCACAGCGGACGCGCCGCAACTGAAACGTTATGATGCCGCATACATCGGCAACACAGACGAAAAAGCGCTGTATCTCACATTTGACGCAGGCTATGAAAACGGCTGCACAGAGAAAATTTTGGATATTTTGAAAAAGCACGAAGTAAAAGCAGCCTTTTTCCTTGTGGGCAACTACATAGAAAAAAACGCGGATTTGGTGCGCCGCATGGTGGAAGAAGGGCACATTGTTGGCAATCATACCATGCACCACCCGGATATGAGCAAAATTTCCGACCTTGCAAGCTTTTCCAAAGAGTTGCAGGACTTGGAAACCCTCTTTAAAAATGTCACCGGAAAAGAAATGCCAAAATTCTATCGGCCGCCCCAGGGAACATACAGTGAGGAAAATTTAAAAATGGCGCAAAAACTGGGCTATAAGACGGTTTTTTGGAGTCTTGCCTATGTAGACTGGAACAACGACAGCCAGCCAACCGCTCAATATGCCTTTTCCAAGCTGCTGCCCCGAACCCACAACGGCGCGGTAGTACTGCTGCACTCCACCTCGAAAACAAACGCTGAAATTTTGGACGAACTGTTGACCAAATGGAAATCTTCCGGTTACCGGTTTGAAACCGTTGACAATTTGTTCTGACAAAAATAGCCGCCGGTTTTTTCACACCGGCGGCTATTTTTATACTTTGTTTATCAGAGAATAATAATCAACAGGGTCAATCAAAAATGCGGTAAGAATTTTGGAACCTTCCTGACCACGCTCTGTGATGCTATCCGTAAATGCCGTACCCAAAGCAACCGCCAGAGTCATACCGGCGCATAGCCATAGTATTTCCGGCATCAGCGCGACTTCCAATCCCCCGCCAATCAAAAACAGCAGGAAACAAAAGCAAAACATCCCAATCAGCGACAGCGGATTTGTTAAACCAGCCAAACGAATGCAAGAAATTTTTGTACCTTTGCCATGGGGTCGGACAAAACCGATGGCTCTGTGCTTTTCATTTGTGATCCGTCGGTTAAATTCATGACCGCTGTGATAGGTAATGGAAAAGAATCCGCCGATAATCGTGCCTGTAAAGCGCTCCATTCCAAATTCCGTAAAGCCGCTCATTTGCTGCTTCATCTCATACAGATAGATGCTGTAAGGCAAATTAGAAGTATATTTCATATAATCACTTCGAACTCTGAGGAGGAACCGGGGTCACCACCGGGGTGCCATCCCGGTTCAAAAGGACTGTCAGACCACCGGAATAACCGGAGGCGGAATACAGGTAATTCACACCGGTCTGCCGGTCTACCCAGATTTGCATCACATTATCCACGAAGCCGGACTGTGAGTAGGTCTTAATAAAACGCTTTTCATCCGGTTTTGCCATTCTTAACACCTTCCACCAGGCCGTTCGCCAATCCCACAAGACCTTGCATCTCCGAAGGAATGATAATCTTTGTAGCCTTACCGTCGGCAACCTTCTCCATAGCCTGCACAGCTTTGAGCTTGATAACCTGCTCGTTGGGCGCTTTCTCATTCAGCATGCCCATAGAATCCGCAAGCGCCTGCTGCACAGTGCGAATCGCCTGTGCCTCACCGTCTGCCTTCAAAATAGCGGCTTCCTTTTCTGCCTCAGCTTTCAGAATCGCCGCCTGCTTTTCCGCATCGGCCCGCAGGATCGCAGATTCTCGCTCGCCTTCTGCAATCAGAATGGCAGACTTTTTCTGACCCTCAGCCTGCAAAATCGCTTGCCGGCGGTCACGCTCTGCTTTCATCTGCTTTTCCATGGACGACTGAATGTCCGCAGGAGGCAGAATGTTTTTCAGCTCCACACGGTTGACCTTGATGCCCCAGGGGTCTGTAGCCTCGTCCAAAATAGCGCGCATCTTGGTGTTGATGATATCACGGGAAGTCAATGTCTGATCCAGCTCCAGATCGCCGATGATATTACGCAGGGTGGTAGCGGTGAGGGTTTCCATTGCCGCCATAGGCTGCTCCACACCGTAGGTATACAGCTTAGGATCGGTAATCTGGAAATACACAACCGTATCGATCTGCATAGTAACGTTATCTTTTGTAATGACCGGCTGGGGCGGATAGTCCAGCACCTGCTCTTTCAGGCTCACACGGCGGGCGATCCGATCAATAAAGGGAACTTTTAAATGCAGTCCCACGCCTTGCACTGCCTGAAATGCACCCAGACGCTCGATCACGTATGCCCGGGATTGCTGCACCACATAGATGTTGGAAATAATCAGATACAAAATAATTGCAACGATAATTAATATTGCCATATACCTTCCTCCTTATTTCACCGGAACATTTACAGGGCTGACAAACGCTTTCACACCCTGTATTTTTTCTACATTTACAACGACTCCCACTTCAATGCATTCCCCGTTTTCAGAGCGGGCGCTCCAATCCAGGCTTCCCAGCTTCACTCTGCCGGTGCCGGCGATATTGTCTACCCGTTCCACAATAATTCCTTTTGTGCCAACGAGGGCATCCACATTTGTGGCTGTCTTTTTTGGGGTTATATACTTTTTCAGCAAGGGCCGGAAAGCGATCAACAGACCAATAGACACAGCCACGAACAAAACGATCTGCACCCATAGGTGGAGTCCGAAAATTGCTGCCAGCATTGCAGCCAGTGCACCGGCTGCAAACCATATTGTGGTAACTGCCGCTGTTGCGCCTTCTGCCACCAGAAAAAGAATCAGTAACACCAGCCATATAATTTCTGTTGGATTCATAAATTTCCCCCTTTCTTAATTTTATGATAACAAAAACCGAAATCACCGTCAATAAAATTATTGTAAATTTTTCTTTGGAAACTGTTGCAACATGGACTGTTTGGGTGTATAATTTATTTGTTAAAAATTGGGCATTTGCCCGCAATTTGGAGGAAAGAAATCATGTTTAATCAAATGATCGAGGTTTTGAAAGCAAATCCCCGGAAAATCGTTTTTACCGAGGGTCACGATGCCCGTATTCTGGAGGCAACCGCACGTCTGGTAGAGGGCGGTTTCCTGACCCCCATCCTCATCGGCAACGTAGAGGAAGTTAAGGCAAACGCTGCTAAGGGCGGCTTCAACATCGAAGGCGTAGAGATCATCGATCCCCTGACCTACGATGGCATGGACGCTATGGTGGAAAAGATGGTTGAGCTGCGTAAGGGCAAGATGTCTCCCGAGGACTGCCGCAAGGCACTTTCCAAGGGCAACTACTTCGGCACTATGCTGGTAAAAATGGGTCTGGCAGACTCTCTGCTGGGTGGCGCTACTTACTCCACCGCTGACACTGTCCGTCCCGCTCTGCAGCTGGTTAAGACCAAGCCCGGTGCAAATCTGGTATCCTCTTGCTTCATCATGGCCCGGGGCGACGAAAAGATCGCTATGGGCGACTGCGCCATCAACCTGAGCTATGAAGACAGCGTGGACAAGGAAGGCAACGTGACCGTTTCCGCTGCCCGGAAGCTGGCTGAGGTTGCTATTGAAACCGCAAAGACCGCTAAAGTCTTCGGCATTGACCCCAAGGTTGCTATGCTGAGCTTCTCCACCAACGGTTCCGGCAAGGGTGGCACTGTGCAGCTGAGCCACGACGCAACTCAGGTTGCTAAGGAAATGGATCCTACACTGCTGATCGACGGCGAGATGCAGTTTGACGCTGCAGTTGCTCCCGAGGTAGGTCAGCTGAAGTTCCCCGGCTCTCCTGTTGCAGGCTACGCCAACACCTTCATCTTCCCCTGCATCGAGGCTGGCAACATCGGCTACAAGATCGCACAGCGTCTGGGCGGTTTTGAGGCTTACGGCCCCATTCTGCAGGGTCTGGCTGCTCCCATCAACGACCTGTCCCGTGGCTGCAACGCCGACGAGGTCTACAAGATGGCAATTATCACCGCTGCTCTGGTGTAATTCCAAACTTCCATACCACAGGGTCGCTCCGGCGACCCTGTGGTTTTGTTTAAATTCCAGTTTATCGAGCAGTTTCCTTTCCTCCTCTGTCATTTCGACCGAGCCGCAGGCGAGTGGAGAAATCCGCTGCCCTGCAATGGAAATTACGGATTTCTCGACTTCCCCTTCGACTACGCTCAGGGTCCGCTCGAAATGACATGTGTAGTTTGCAACACCTCGTTAAACCGAAATTTGAAGCTTCAATAGATGCTGCCGCGCAATTGACATTTTCTGCACCGGTGCTATAATAAAAACACCATAATTTAGGAGGCGATTCCATGCAAGCTCCGCTTTCCGGAATCAAGGTGCTGGATCTTTCCACATTTGTTGCCGCACCGGTGTGTTGCCGGCTTTTGGCAGACATGGGTGCGCAGGTCATCAAGGTCGAGCGTCCCGACGGCGACGCGTGGCGCGTCACCGGCAAAGACTACCGTCCGGACCGGTTCACTGACCAGGAAAATCCGGTTTTCGATATTTACAACAGCGGCAAAAAACACATTGCCCTGGACCTGAAAACAGAAGCAGGCAAAGAAATTTTCTTTAAGCTTCTGGAGCAGGCAGACGTTTTTGTTACCAATACCCGTCCTGCCGCACTGCAGCGGCTGGGCATTTCCTATGAGGATATAAAGGACCAATTCCCAAAGCTGATCTATGGTATCGTGCTTGGCTACGGTGAGGAAGGCCCGGACAAAGACAACCCCGCCTTTGATACCACTGCCTACTGGTCAAGAAGTGGTTTCTTGCGGGACATGGCCACTTTAAACGAAAACTATGCCCCCATAAACCCTCCGTTCAGCGCAGGTGACACCATCACCGGCTACCTGCTCATGGCTGAGATATGCGCCGCCCTATACAGGCGCAGTCAGACCGGAAAAGGCGACTATGTACGCTCCAGTCTGTACCACAACGGAATCTTTACCATGGGCACTATGCAAATCATAACTCAAAAGCCCTTTGGACGGGAATTCCCCGCAACACGGATCGATTACACCCTCCCCGGTGGCAGCTATCGCTGCGCCGACGGAGATTGGCTATTCGTGGCTGTAGGCTATGCCCAAAAAATGATCCCCAGGCTGTATGACGCTATTGGCCGACCTGATCTTTTAACAGACACCCGGTTCAGCACCCTGGAAAGCCGAAATGCTAATAAGGAAGAATACTATGCTATCTTTAAACAGGCGTTTTCTTCCCAACCTATCGCCTACTGGCTAAATAAAGCAAAGGAGCTGGATCTTCCTTTGGTGCGGATCAATCATTTCTGCGATGTGGCAGAAGATGAGCAAGCATGGGCAAACGGCTATCTTGAAAAGGTTTCCTTTGCAAACGGCAATACCGATGTAATGCCCAGCAGTCCTATCGAGATGGATTCTGTCGGCACACTGAAAACCACTCCCGCCCCGGCTGTGGGTGGAGATACCGATGCAATTTTACAGCAGCTTGGTTATAGCACAGAAGCAATTAAAAAAATGAAAGCTTCCGGCTCTATTAAATAATGTATCCCTGCGGCAGTGATCAAAACACTGCCGCAGTTTTTTTCTTAACAGAAAAATTTTTTATTTTCCCTATTGACAAAGGAAAAATCCTGTGATATATTCTAGATGTAAATAAGAATTATTCTCATTTAGAAAGACAGAGGTGATCCGATGGCATCTACCCAAAAGCACTTTAAAAAGCGTGACGCCATTTATGACTACCTGAAACAGTCAAAGGCGCACCCCTCTGCCGAAACCGTTTTTACTGACCTGAAACCACAGATCCCGGATCTGGCAATGGGCACGGTTTACCGGAACTTGACGCATTTTAAGCAGCAGGGTCTGGTATCCACCATCGCAACCGTCAGCGGCGTGGAACGGTTTGACGCAAACACCCAACCCCATGTCCATTTCATTTGTTCCGGCTGTGATGCCGTGATCGATCTGGACGAAATGCAGGTGCCAAACAGCCTGCGTACTACTGCCACAAATTGCTGTGGCGGAAGAGCTGACATCTGTCAGCTTAGCTTTACCGGTTTGTGCCGGAACTGCTTAGCAAACGAACAGAAAGGTTGAATCCTATGAAAAAATTTGTATGTACTGTCTGCGGTTATGTTTACGAGGGCGACGAGCTGCCCGAAGATTACGAATGCCCCCTGTGCAATGTAGGTCCCGAGCATTTTGAAGAAGAAGCTGAATAAAATTTATATAATAAATTAATTTTTGGAGGATAAGAAAATGAAAAAATTTGTATGTTCTGTATGTGGTTACGTTCACACCGCCGAGGCTCTGGAAGAAGATTTCCGCTGCCCTGTTTGCAAAGTCCCCGCTTCCAAGTTTGTGGAGCAGAAGGGCGAGCAGAAGCTGGCCGCTGTCCATGAGTACGGCGTTTACGCACAGACCGTAAAGAACAACCCCGATATCAGCGAAGAAGATAAGAAGTACATCTTCGATCAGCTGATGGCAAACTTCCAGGGCGAGTGCTCTGAGGTTGGCATGTACCTGTGCATGGCTCGCATTGCACACCGTGAGGGTTATCCCGAAATCGGTCTGTACTGGGAGAAGGCTGCCTACGAGGAAGCTGAGCACGCTGCCAAGTTTGCAGAACTGCTGGGCGAGGATCTGGAGCCCAACATGAAGGCAACCACCAAGGACAATCTGGCATGGCGCGTTGACTGCGAGTTTGGTGCAACCCAGGGCAAGTTCGATCTGGCCTCCTGCGCTAAGAAAAACGGCCTGGACGCGATTCATGATACCGTTCATGAGATGGCTCGTGACGAAGCTCGTCACGGTGTTGCCCTGAAGGGTCTGCTGGAGCGTTACTTCAAGTAAGTAGCTATGGCTGGTATTCCGTCTAAATGCCCCAAATGCGGAAGAACAAAGGCTTGGAAAGAAGAAGTAAATGCCTTTAAATCTGGCATTTCAGCGGGCATTTTTGGTAGAATTCGATTTTTTGCACCGAGAGGACTGCTAGCAAGACCTATCAAGAAAGCAGCAGGTTACTATAAGGTAACATATCGATGCCATAATTGTGGATTCCGTAAAGAATATCCTACAGAAGACTCGTGACGAGGCTCGCCACGGTGTCGCTCTGAAAGGTATGCTGGAGCGTTACTTCAAGTAATAATTATTTAAAATTGATACAAACTAAGGAATAGAAAACCGCTTAGGCTTCCTATCCAAAATACAAACCACAGGGAAGCCGCAATGCTTCCCTGTTTTTATTGCGAAAAGAAAAGGAGAGACACCAATGAAAAAACTATATGCCTTGATTGCTGTATTGGCGCTGCTCCTACCGGTACTTGCCGGCTGCCAAAGCGCAAATCCCCTCCCACCCCAAAATAGCGGCGCAGCTGCCACACAGTCTACACCTCCGGAAACCACCCACCCTGTTGTAACGCCCCCGGAGACTACCGCACCGGTCATCTCCCCCGTGGAAACCGTTCCTGACACCACTACCCGGATCACGGCCGATGAAGCAGTCTCCATTGCCCTTAAGGATGCGAACCTTACAAAAGATCAGATTCGGGATCTGGATGTGGAGCTTGACCAGGATACCGGCTCCCTCCATTACGACGTAGATTTTGATGCCAACGGCTATGATTATAGCTATGAGATCCACGCAGAAAGCGGAAAAATTCTAAGATCCGAAAAAGAGCGCGACTGACACAAAACCGGGATGCACATGCATCCCGGTTTTTCATTTTTATCATGCTTGTTTTTCAAAAAGCAAAATGATATAATATAGCAAAAGGAGGCTTTTCTATGAAAAAACGCATTTTGGCTTTGCTTATTCTATCCGTTATGCTTCTTGGTATGCTGGCAGGCTGCGGCAATGACGGCCCTATCACACAGGAACAGGCGCAGAAGATCGCATTGGAGCATGCAGGTCTGAAAGAAAAAGATGCAAGTGATGTTCACACCCACATTGTAGAGGAAAACGGCATTCCTTGTTACAGCATCCACATCACCACCGCTACGGGGGAACTTTCCGTAGTTATTAATGCCACCACCGGCGAGGTCATTGCATAACCCATTGAAATCATTTAACCCAGAGAGTAAATCTGTTTACTCTCTGGGTTTTAATTTCCCTTCTCTGGCATAAATTCTATTACATTCTTTTTCCCTTGATTTTTGCAGCCAAAGGGTTTTTCGCCTGTAAATTCCATGCACATACAAGTAAGAGAAATGACACGATTGAGCCTCATTGCGTCGCAGCCCATATATTCTCGGAAAAACCGCGCCAGCTTTTTTGGTAAAAACCATTCTATTTTTTTGAAGCGCTTTTCATATTTCTTATATTCCGATTTCCAGATACAGTATACCTCGTCCTGCTCTGCCATTTCCCACAATTTTTCCGTTCTTCTTATATAATCATCTGATATTTTGGTCAAATTGATATTTCTCCTGTTGCGTACATTTTTGAGGGAGGCCTTGCTCCGCTGTTAATTTTAGGACACATTGTCCAATATGTCAATAGGACGATTTGTCCTGTTGTATTCTAATTGCGGTGATGTTATGAGATTACGTATTCGCGATTTGCGAGAAGATAAGGATCTGACACAAAAAGAAATTTCACAGTTTCTCATGTGCGATCAATCCTTATACTCAAAATATGAGAGGGAAGAAAGACCTCTGCCTTTGGATATTGCTATAAAGCTTGCTAAGTTTCATGATGTTTCATTGGATTACATTACTGGAATCACAAATATAAAGGCTCCCTATCCTAAAAAATGATGCTCTTGAAAACAGCCTATACATATGCTATAATCCAGAAAAAGTAAGGAGTAAGCAGTATGGAAAAGCAGGTTTTTATTGCGCCCAATGCTACCGTTGTGGGCGATGTTGTGCTGGAAAATAATGTTAGCGTGTGGCATGGCGCAGTGATCCGGGCGGATATGGGGCCCATTCGCATAGGAGAGGACTCCAACATTCAGGATAATTGCATTCTCCACGAAGTCGTCACCGTGGGTAAAGGATGTACCGTCGGTCATGGCGCAATTCTCCACGGCTGCACCATTGGCGATCACTGCTTGATTGGCATGGGCGCCATTGTTCTTAACGGCGCTGTTTTAGGCGATCACTGTCTGGTAGGCGCTGGCGCACTGGTCACCGGCAAAATGAATGCCCCTGCCGGCTCTCTGATTCTTGGCAATCCTGCCACAGTTGTTAAACCCCTGAACCAAGAGCAACTGGACAGCATCCACCAAGATGCCGCGCATTATATTGAATTGGCGCAAAAATCACTGGTATAAAAAACTGACGGAAAGCAGTGCTTTCCGTCAGTTTTTATACTACGGTTCAACTTCCGATTTAGCGGGCTGTTTCGTTATTGGATGTAGGGGCGACCATTGTTTAATTTAGGTATGATTGCCCCCGGCAATCATTAGTATTTTAGATTCGCTGCGCGGAGCACCACGCCCGTGCAGAGAAACATTACGAATTCGCCCGCAATTTCGGCGCATACGCAATATTGTGCCGCCGGGCGAGCAATGCTCGCCCCTACGAGTTCTATTGATAGACAACTCGACAAATCGAAATTTACGGAATTAATCTTGACCAGTCGAACAGTTCCCCCGGGTCGTTTTTCTTAGGATTATACTGCTCGTGACCAATCACATGCTCTCTGTCCAGAGGTATGTTGTTTCTGGCGCAAATATCTTCCACCAAATCCTTTAAAGATGTGTACTGCTCATCGGTAAATCCCAGCAATTCCTTGTCCAGCTTTTTGTACTCCGCCTTTGTCAAATACAAAGACATGTCCTGTTGAGACCCGATTCCCACCAGCTCAATGCCAATGGAATACTTGTTCATTTTATTTGTGTATTTTTCATCATCCAGCCACGTGCCAACTCCGGCATGCCACGCTGTCCGATCCTCCGGAACATAGCAGTACACCGTGCCGTCCCGGTCAATAATGTAATGGATGCTCACATCTGCGTCAATAAAGGTTTGCCGCACATATTCCATGTTATAAGGGTCGTCCCGATGATTCACCACTGCGCTGCAAAAATGGATCATCACGTACTCCGGAGGATATTCCTGCTCCCAGGAAAAATCATATCCGTTTCCCAGCTGCCCAAGATAGTGCTCCACCGCATGGGGATACGCGGTAATTTTTGGCGGTTCTGTTGTAGGTGCTACGGTAGTTTCCTCTGTTGTAGACGGTGGTGTTGTGTAGACAGGCTGACTGCTTTGCTGACATCCACTTAACAGCAGCATCAATGCTGCCACAAACATGAAAATCCGTTTCATTTTTCTCTCCCTATTTCTTTTTAAGAATTATAGCCGTTCGGCTGGGCAGATAGAGCAAAATGCCTTGTTTTCCGTCACGCTTGACCGTGCTGTAGCATTGATGATAAACTCTGCCCTGACCTCCGAAGCAGAAATCATCAGTTGACATAACAACCTCGTAACTTCCCGCCTCCGGCACCGGCAAAAAATATCCGTCATAAGAATTTACCGGATGAAAATTAAAAGCAAACAACCCATTTCCTTTTTTATACAGCAGGGTTTTATGCTCATTATGCAGATATAACTGCTGATCTTTTCCCTGCAGCACCCGGAATTTTTTCAATGCCGCAACCATTGCTTTTTCAAAGTCGTTAAGATAGTGATATTTCAGATCTTTATTGTCTGCCAAAGACCACTGCCGGCGGCAGTAATGGTAGCTCCAGCCATTGCCCTCTCTGGGAAAATCGATCCACTCCGGATGTCCAAACTCATTGCCCATAAAGGTAAGATATCCCTGGCCTCCCAGCGTGGCAGTGAGCAGTCGGATCATTTTATGCAGAGCAATTCCCCGGTCAATGACCATGTTTTGCGCACTTTTTTCCATTGCCCAGTACATTTCCTGATCGCACAGACGGAACATTAACGTCTTGTCTCCCACCAGAGCCTGGTCGTGGGATTCGCAGTAACCGATGACTTTTTCTTTTGGTCTGCGGTTGGTCAACTGGTAATAAATATGGTTGAGATCCCAGTGTTCGTCGGGGATTTCCGTTAAGTGGCGGATCCACATATCCGGCTGTCCCATAGCAAGACGGTAATCAAACCCGATGCCCCCGTCTGCAACCGGCAAGCACATTCCGGGCATGGCAGACATATCCTCCGCGATCAAAATTGCATTGGGATTTACCTGCCGTACCGTTTCCGTTGCCAACTGCAGATAGGTAACCGCCTCTGTGTCGGTGTTCATGGAAAAATATTTTTCATAGGAATCAAAGGCTGTACCCATTGCGTGATCCAGATATAGCATAGAGGTCACGCCGTCAAACCGAAAACCGTCAAAATGATATTCCGTCTGCCAGTATTTCAGATTCGACAAAAGAAAATGGATCACTCCATTTTTTCCGTAATTGAAGCACTTTGTTCCCCATTGTGAATGCTCACCCTTGCTGCCTTCGTGGAAAAACTGACAGGCCGTGCCGTCAAATTCATTGATTCCTTCCCGGGTGTTTTTACTGGCATGGGAATGTACCACATCCAAAAGCACCGCTATGCCCATTTTATGGGCGGTGTCCACCAGTTTTTTTAATTCCTCCGGTGTTCCAAAGCGGGAGGATGCCGCAAAAAAGTTGGTAACCTGATATCCAAAGCTGGCGTAATACGGATGTTCCATAATCGCCATGATCTGAATGGCATTGTATCCTAAGGCTTTCACTCTGGGAAGCACATTGGTGCAGAACTCCTCGTAAGAGCCTACCTTGCCTTCCTCCTGTGCCATGCCGATATGACACTCATAAATATACAGATTTTTCTTTGGCTTAAATCCGCTATCTGTCCATTTAAATTTTTTAGCCGTATGGATAACGGCATTCCATGCGTGAGTAACAGGATCCTGCACCACCCGGGTGGCATACAGTGGGATGCGCTCCAGCGTTTGTCCCTTATGTATCACCACCGTCATTACCGAACAGCCGTCCCAAAGGGCATTTTCCCCAGGCAAAAACAGCTCAAATACGCCGTTTTCCAATTTCTGCATTGGATTTGCCCGTCTATCCCAGCCATTGAAATCACCGGTTAAATAGACTGCTTCTGCCGCCGGCGCCCATTCCCGATAATACCAACCGTCTTTTGTCCGGTGAAATCCAAAATAGTTATAACCATTGGCAAACTCAGACAAGGTCTGTCCCGGTGCAAGAAGCTGCTCTTTCTTTTTATAAAAATTCTCCATTCGCAGCTGAATGTCCTTTTCAAAAGGAATCAGATACGGATCGTGTTTTAATATTTTATAACGCATAAGCGCATCCTTTCAAACGGTTTCTGTTTCTATTTTAGCCTCAGTATACACGTTCGTCAATCCCTTTGGCCCTGTAAAAAACAGGAACGCTGCATCACAGTTTCCAAGCTGTAATGCAGCGCTTTTATTATGTTTTTTTAATAAACTTCTCTTTACATTTTGGGCAAGTAATGGAAATCTTTCCTTTTCCACGGGGTACACGCACAGATTGGCGACACCGAGGGCAATCAAAATATCTATGTTCTTTGTCCTTGATCCGCTCCAAAAACCGCAGATACTTTCGGTTTTCCTGATACCGTTTATAGGTGTTTCGGGACAGGGAACGGAAAATGGCCCAGCCCATACAAACATAGGACAGCACCATCAAAAAAAGCTTCAAAACTACACCGGGCAGCAGCATTTGCAAAACACAGGCCGCCAGACCTACAACTAAAATAGCGGTATTGAATTTATCGGTGCCGTAGCGTCCCTGCATAAAATGCCGGATAGCCATACTCAGCTTTGCACCGATGTTTCGTAACCAGTTGCCAAAACCGTTCATATATATCCCCTTTTGTATGTTGCTACCCATATTATATTGGAAAAAAACAAGATTTCAATAGCGAATAACAAATATTTACGGAATGTTCATTGCCTGCACAAAAATCGTTAAAAAGGCTGCATTTTCACCCATTTAAAAGGCAAAAAATTTTTCCAGAAAAACTGTGGAAAAAATATTGATTTTTCTATGGTTTTATCCGTATATTTTTCTTGTTTTTTCATTGAAAATATGCTAAAATTTAGGTTGAGAAAATATACCTTTTTTTACCCCTAAAATGACGGTAATAAAGACGAAAGGAGCCGCGTTTTTATGTATTCTTCTGCCTATGTCTGGGCCAAAGTCCTCAGTCACATGGAGGAGCGTCTCGGTGCGGTCACCGTATCTACTTGGTTTGATGACGCTGAGGTGGTTGAGCTGAACGACGAACAGCTGATTATCTATTCCGCAACAGAATTCCGTCAGGATTTTATCCGTCGCCGCTGTACGGAATATATTCAGGATGCCCTGAAAGAAATATTTAATTCTGAAGCAAAACTGGTGGTATATGGTGACGAGGAGCTGAATACCTATCGCTCCCGTGGCATACAAAAGTCTTCTATGGATTTCAATCCCCAGTTTACTTTTGATAACTTTGTTGTTGGCCCTTCTAACCGAATTGCCCACGGCGCAGCCATTGCTGTCAGCAACAATCCCGGGCAGGTCTATAACCCCCTTTTTTTGTACGGCCCTCCCGGTGTTGGTAAAACGCACCTTTTGTATGCCATTGCCAACGGCATCCGAAGAACAAACCCGGATGCCAACATTGTGTATATTAAGGGCGATCAATTTACCAATGAGCTGGTTTCTGCCATTCAGGACGGTAAAAACATTGAATTTCGCAGCAAATACCGGGAAGCGGATCTGTTTTTGATCGACGATATCCAGTTTATTGCCGGCAAGGAGCTGACACAGGAGGAATTTTTCCACACCTTTAATAAACTCTATGAAGAGCATAAGCAGATCGTCATGACCTCTGACCGGAAGCCCAGTGATATGCTGACTTTGGAGGATCGTCTGCGCACCCGCTTTGAGTGGGGTCTGATCGTGGATATCCAGCCTCCGGATTATGAGACCAGAATGGCGATCATTAAAACAAAAGCACAATCTCTTGGGTTGGATCTAAGTGATGAGGTATGCAACTACATTGCCGTCAACGTAACAAATAACGTTCGTCAAATCGAAGGCACTGTAAAAAAGATCATGGCATATCGGGATCTTAATAACATGCCTTTAGATCTTCCCAACGTATCCCGGGCAATCGACGATATGTTTAAAAACGAGGGCAATGCTTTACCCACGCCGGGTCTGATCATCAATCATGTTTGTAAATTCTATTCGATCGACGAATCTGTTTTGAGAGGAACTCTGAAAAATAAAGGCACAGCAGAAGCCCGGCAGGTTGCGATTTATCTGATCCGGAAACTTACCAACCTTTCCACACCGGACATCGGTAAAGAATTTGGTAAAGATCACTCTACCATTCTTCATTCTATAAAGAAAGTGGAGACTGCACTAAAATCCGGTGATGAAAACCTGCAAAATCATATTCGTGACATTACCGCAAATATCAACTCCAGCCTTTAATTTTTTCCACAATACCTGTGGAAAGTGGAAAACTTTCCTGTGTATAAATGTCTATAAAAATCTTATGCACACCCTCTGTGAAAAAGTTATTCTTTTCAACACGAACCCTGTGGAAAAAAAGTTGTTGCATTTCTAAGCAAAAACGCACTTTTCCACATAAAAATACTCTACTACTATTTCTACTACCTTTATTTATCTATTTTTATATTTATTTTTATATTCTTACAAGAAAAGGAGAATCGCCATGCGTTTTACCTGTGAAAAAAGTATGCTTGTCACCGGTTTAAATATTACCGGTAGAACAGTTGCGCAAAAAAGCGCACTTTCTGCAATCGAGGGTATTCTTTGCCGGGCTGCAGACGGTCTTAGCCTTACCGGTTTCAATATGGAAACTGCCATTATTTATAAGATCGATGCAGAGGTTACCGATGTTGGTGAATGTGTATTGCCGGCTAAGCTGTTCGGTGATATTATCCGTCGTTTACCGGAAGGACCTGTTACGGTTGTTGTCGATGAAAATTATAAAGTTTCCATCCGCGCCGGATACGCATCCTTTACCATTTCTGCAGAATCTGCGGAAGATTACCCGGAACTTCCGGACGTCGGCTCCGGTCGTTGTGTGTATATTCCTCAGCCTGCACTTAAGGATCTGATCGCCGGTACGATCTTCTCTGTTTCTGAAAATCAAGGCAGACCCATTCATACCGGTGTAAAATTTGAGGTGGAAAACGATACCATTTCTGCCATTGCTGTGGACGGTTTCCGTTTGGCACGCAGAACCTATCATATGGAAGAATCTTCCAATCGGCAAATGTCCTTTGTTGTTCCTGCGCAAGGTTTGAAGGAAGTAGAAAAAATTCTGCAGGATGCTGAGGAAGATGCAGCTTTCACGTTGGGAAGCAAGCATATTATGTTCCAAATTGGCGAGGCTACCTTGATCTGCCGTCTTTTGGAAGGTGAATTTTTGGATTGGCGCCGTGTGGTGCCTACCAACTGTCCGGTAAAGCTGGTTGCAGATGTAGCAGAGCTGACCGCTTCCATTGAGCGTGTTGGTCTGATCGTCTCTGAAAAGTACAAAAGCCCGGTACGCTGCGTATTTTCCGACCAGGTGGTACTTTTAAAGACCAACACCACCATTGGTGCAGCAGAGGACCGTTGCAGTCTTGCCGGTGACGGAAAAGAGCTGGAAATCGGTTTTAATGTTCGCTACCTGTGCGATGCGCTGCGTGCTGTACCCAGCGAAGAGGTGGTTTTGGAGCTTACCAATGGTTTAAGTCCTATTGTTATGACCCCTGTTGAGGGTGAAAAGCATGATTTTTCCTATATGGTATTGCCTGTTCGTATTGCAAACTGAGGTAAGGTATGGTCGTTAAAGTAACAAAAAAACAACCGGATTTGATTCCGGTTGTGATCGGTACAGAATTTATTAAATTGGAATCGGCTTTAAAATACGCCAATGCAACAGAGTCCGGTGGAATGGCGAAAGCTGTGATTCAGGACGGACTGGTAAACGTAAACGGTGAAGTATGTACCATGCGTGGAAAAAAGCTGTATCCCGGTGACAGAATCACCTACGGCGGCAGCGAGTATTTGATTTGTATTCATGAATCTTAAATCTATTCAGCTACAGGATTTCCGCAATTATAAAGAACTTTCTTTGGAATTTGACCCTGGGGTAAATCTGATTGTAGGAGACAACGCCCAGGGAAAGACAAATCTATTGGAAGCGGTTATCTATATGGGAAGCGGAAAAAGCTTCCGGACACAAAAAACTGCTGAGCTTGTGCGTCTTGGTGCGCAGTTTGGTGAGCTCAGCGGCAGCATATTTTCACAAGAACGGGAACAAACGCTGCGTTGGCAGCTGTTTCCAGCAGCCAGACCCCGCCAGCTGTTTTTAAATGGTGTAAAAAAGAAAACAGCCGGTGAAATATCCGGTGTATTGCAGACAGTATTGTTTTGCCCGGAGGATCTGATGGTGTTAAAAAGCGGAGCATCCTCCCGTCGGCGTTTGGGAGACAGCGCTCTTTGTCAGCTGCGCCCAAATTACGAGGCAGTATTGACAGAATACGGCAAAATACTGGAGCAAAAAAACAGAATTTTAAAAGACCGCTATGAAAACCCGGCATTGTTAGAAATTTTACCGGAGTATAACACCAGATTGTGCCAGCTGGGAGCATTGTTGATCTCTTACCGTGCCCGATTTTATGAAGGTTTAGGCAAGGCGGCAGCAAAGTATTATGAAGCTTTTTCCGGCGGCGCGGAGGAATTTTTACTGGAATACCGAACGGTATCCACAATAAAAGATCCCTTTGCCCCGGTCAATACATTGACGGAGCAGCTTTTCGAGCATTTAGAAAGCCATTATCGGGCAGAGCTGGAAAGTGCCCAGTGTCTCACCGGACCCCATAAGGATGATTTTGATGTCACCCTTTCCGGACTGTCTTTGAAAGCCTTTGGCTCACAGGGGCAGGTGCGAACAAGCGCCATCAGTCTGAAGCTTGCGCAGCGGGAGCTGATGAAAACTCAGTCCGGTGAAATACCGGTACTGCTGTTAGACGATGTGTTGTCAGAGCTGGACCCGGGGAGACAGGACTTTGTATTAAATCAAATCACCGAGGGTCAGGTATTCATTACCTGCTGCGAACCCGGAAGATTTACAAAATTAGGAAAAACAATTGAAATTATTAAGGGAACTGCGATTTAACTGAGGAGAATGCGTATGTCTGAAGAAACGAAAGTAACACAGGAATATGGTGCGGAACAAATTCAGGTTTTGGAAGGACTTGAGGCTGTTCGCAAGCGCCCCGGTATGTATATAGGCTCTACCTCCAGCTCCGGATTGCACCATTTGGTGTATGAAATTGTGGATAATTCCATCGACGAAGCGCTGGCAGGTTACTGTAAGCACATTACTGTGACCATCAACCCCGGTAATTTCATCACCGTTACTGATGATGGCCGTGGTATTCCTGTTGATATCCAGCCCCAAACCGGCAAGCCGGCTTTGGAGGTTGTGTTTACTGTGCTCCATGCAGGCGGTAAGTTCGGCGGTGGCGGTTATAAAGTTTCCGGCGGTCTGCACGGTGTGGGCGCATCTGTTGTGAATGCGCTTTCTCAGTGGCTGCGTGTTCGTGTGTATAAAAATGGAAAAATCCACGAAATGAAGTTTGCCCGGGGTCATATTACACAGGAAATGACCATTGTGGGCAATACAGACAAAACCGGTACTGAGGTTACCTTCCAGCCTGACCCGGAGATGTTTGACGATGTGGAGTATAGCTACGAAATTCTCCACGAGCGTATGCGCGAGGAGGCATTTCTGAATGCCGGTCTGTCGATCACCATTACCGACGACCGTGGAGAGGAACCGGAAACCGAAACCATGTGCTATGAGGGCGGTATTCGGGAATTTGTCACCTTTACCAACAGAAAGAAATCTGTCATCCATGAGGATGTCATCTATATGTCCGGCGCAAAGGGCGATGCCAGCGCAGAAATTGCGATCCAGTATAACGATAGCTTTAACGAATCTATCCAGTCCTTTGCCAACGATGTGCGCACTCCCGAGGGTGGTATGCACGAAACCGGCTTCAGAACAGCACTGACCCGTGTTCTAAATGCCTACGGCACAAAGGTGGGCATCATCAAGGGCGACGATAAGGTCACCGGTGAAGACTGCCGTGAGGGTATTACGGCAATTATTTCCGTAAAGCTGACCGATGCCCAGTTTGAAGGTCAGACAAAGGCAAAGCTGGGTAACGCCTATATCCGTACCCTGGTAGAGCAGATCATGGGCGACCAGCTGGCTACCTATTTTGAGGAGCATCCTTCCACTGCTAAAATTATTCTGGAGAAGGCAATGCTTGCCAACCGGGCAAGAGAAGCTGCCCGAAAGGCAAGAGAAAATGCCCGTCGCAAGACCGGTCTGGAGTCCGGCGGCATGCCGGACAAGCTACAGGACTGCAACGAAAAAGATCCCTCCCTGTGCGAACTGTACATCGTCGAGGGTGACTCCGCTGCAGGTTCTGCCATCCAGGGCAGAGATTCCCGTTTCCAGGCAATTTTGGCCATGTGGGGTAAAATGCTCAACGTGGAAAAGGCAAGAGCCGATAAGATCTATGGAAACGAAAAGCTGAGCCCGTTGATCATTGCTTTGGGCGGTGGCATCGGCGAAGATTTTGACATTGAAAAGCTCCGCTACCACAAGATTGTTATCATGTCCGATGCGGACGTGGACGGCGCCCATATTCGCACCCTGCTTTTAACATTTTTCTTCCGCTATATGCGTCCGCTGATTGAAAACGGCTTCATTTATTCCGCTGTGCCGCCGCTTTACAAGCTGAAGCGTGGCAAGACAGAGCGGGTAGCCTATTCCGATGAGCAAAGAGATCAGGTTTCTGCCGAAATGCGTGGCGAAAGCAATGCCAAGGTGGAGATCTCCCGGTTTAAGGGTCTTGGTGAGATGGATCCCCATGAGCTGTGGGAGACCACTATGGATCCCCGTACCCGTACGCTCCGCCGGATTACCCTGGAGGATGCCCGCCGTGCCGATGAGATTTTCACGGTTCTCATGGGCGAGCAGGTAGAGCCCCGTAAGGAATGGATCGAGCATAACGCAAAATATGCGATCAATATTGATATTTAACAGGGAGGTGACGTAAATTGGCAAAGCATAATCGTGATTATAAGCCGGAGGACATTTTGTTCCCGGAGCAGGCGATTACCACATCCAATCTTGTGGATGAAATGGAAAAATCTTATATTGAGTACGCCATGAGCGTCATCGTTGGCCGTGCTCTGCCGGACGTTCGTGACGGTTTGAAGCCGGTCCACCGCCGTATTCTGTATACCATGTACGAATCCGGACTGACCTCTGACAAGCCTTTCAAAAAGTCTGCTACCTGTGTCGGTGATGTGCTGGGTAAGTACCATCCCCATGGTGACGGTTCTGTGTATGATGCTATGGTTCGTCTTGCTCAGAATTTCTCCATGCGCTATGTGTTGGTAGACGGTCACGGTAACTTCGGTGACGTAGACGGCAACCCTGCCGCTGCTTACCGTTATACCGAGGCAAGAATGAGTAAGCTGAGCAACCAGATGCTCCGGGATATTGATAAGGATACCGTTAACTGGGATCCTAACTTCGACGAATCCCGTGAAGAACCCCGTGTTCTGCCCAGCCGATTCCCCAACCTGCTGGTCAATGGCTCTACCGGTATTGCCGTTGGTATGGCAACCAATATTCCGCCCCATAACCTGACCGAGGTGATCAACGCTTGTTTGTGCGTGCTGGATGATCCGGAAGTGTCTATGGCAGATATGATGGAGCATATTTCCGGTCCTGACTTCCCCACCGGCGGTATCATTATGGGCCGTAGCGGTATCCGGGCAGCTTATGCCACCGGCCGCGGCAAGGTAGTTGTCCGTGCCCGTACGGAGTTTGAGGAATTCAATAAGGACAGAGTCCGTATTATCGTGACCGAGCTGCCCTATCAGGTAAATAAGCGTGAGCTGATCAAGAAGATCGCAGAGCAGGTAAAGGAAAAGCGCATCGAAGGCATTTCCGACCTGCGTGACGAGACCGACCGTAACGGCATGCGTATCGTCATTGAACTGAAAAAGGACGCCAATCCCCAAGTGGTGCTGAACAACCTGTTTAAGCAGACCGCTTTGCAAAGCAGCTTTGGCATCATCATGCTGGCACTGGTGGACGATCAAAAGCAGCCTCGTATTTTGTCCCTGCGGCAGATCATTGACGAGTATCTGAACTTCCAGATGGAAGTGCTGACCCGTCGCACCCAGTACGATCTGCGCAAAGCTATGGAGCGCGCCCACCTTTTGGAAGGTTTGCTGATCGCCCAGGATAACATTGATGAGGTTATCAAGATCATTCGCTCTGCATACGACGATGCAAAGGAAAAGCTGTGTGAGCGGTTCGGTTTGGACGATGTGCAGGCACAGGCGATCTTGGATATGCGCCTGAAGGCATTGCAAGGTCTGGACAGAGAAAAGCTGCAAGCTGAATTTGACGAGCTGCAGGAGCGTATTGCTTATTATAACGATCTGCTGGCAAATCCCGAGAAGCTGCAAGCTGTTCTCCGGGAAGAGCTGATCGAGATCCGGGACAAGTTTGGCGACGAGCGTAAGACCGAGATCCAGGAGATCGAGGACGAGATCGATATTGAAGATCTGATCGAAGAGGAGCAGTGTGTCTTTACCATTTCCCATCAGGGCTATGTAAAGCGTATGCCTGCTGATATCTACCGCACCCAGAGTAGAGGCGGCAGAGGTGTCAATGCTCAGAATCTAAAGGAAGAGGACTATGTCAAGAGTTTGACTGTTGCCTCTACCCATGACCATATTCTGTTCTTTACCGATAAGGGTCAGGTACATCACCGGAAGGGTTATCAGATCCCTGAGGCGGGCAGAACGGCCCGTGGCACGGCAATGATCAACATTCTGCCGTTGGAGAGCGACGAAAAGGTCACTGCCATGGTCATTACCCGTGAATTCTATGAGGACGAGTACCTGACGATGGTCACAAGAGGCGGCACAGTCAAACGTCTGCCCTTTATCGCACTGAATACCCGTCGCAGAACCGGAATTCGCGCCCTGACCCTGGATGAGGGCGATCAGCTGATCAATGTGATCCGTACAAACGGTGACGATAAGATCATTCTTGCCACCAGAAACGGTATGGCTATCTGCTTCCACGAGACGGATGTGCGTTGTATGGGCAGAATGGCTGCCGGTGTCCGGGGTATCACCTTGGTAGACGACGATTATGTGATCGGCGCCGAGAAGATGGAAGAGGGTAAGACCCTGCTGACCGTTACCGAAAACGGTTTTGGTAAGCGTACGGAGCTGCCTGAGTATCTGCGTACCGGCCCCGACGGTGAAAAGGTTCCCCAGAGCCGTGGCGGTAAGGGCTTGAAGAACTACAACATCACACCTAAGACCGGTAAGATCGCCGGTTGCCGTGTGGTCAGCCAGACCGACGATGTGATGCTCATTGAAAACGGTGGTGTCATTATCCGTGTGCCTGCATCTTCTATTAACGTTTACAAGCGTGATGTGCAGGGCGTTATCATCATGCGTATCGAAGAGGGCAACCAGCTGGTGTCTTTGGAGCGTGTTGAGGCCATTGCTGAAGAGGAGACCGAGGCGTGAAAACGGTAACGCTTTATACGGACGGTGCTTGCTCCGGCAATCCCGGCCCCGGTGGCTGGGGCGCAATTTTGGAATATAACGGTGTGGAAAAGGAGCTCTCTGGCGGGGAAGGTGCTACCACCAACAACCGCATGGAGCTGACTGCTGTGATCCGGGGTCTGGAAGCGCTGAAAGAGCCTTGCATTGTGGAGCTATATTCCGATTCCAAGTATGTGATCGATGCTTTGGAAAAGGGCTGGGCATGGGGCTGGCGAAAAAACGGCTGGCGCAAGGCGGATAAAAAGCCTGCTCTGAATCCGGACCTTTGGGAAATTTTACTAAATCTTACCATGAAGCATGAACTTCGCTATCATTGGGTAAAGGGTCACGCAGAAAATCCCAAAAACAACCGTTGCGACCAGATGGCAGTAGCCGAATCCAGAAAGTTTCAATAAGAGCAGGCGGTCATAGACCGCCTGCTTATTATCAAAAATATGGAAGAATTACAAAAGAGAAAACAAAACCGCTTGACAGATTTTGATTACAGCAGTCCAAACGCATATTTTATTACAGCTTGCACCAAGGACAGGAAAAATCTTTTTTGGAATTATGTAGGGACGGTCATTGGCCGCCCAGAAGATGTTATTCTTTCTGCGGCGGGTAAAATAGTGCAAAAATCCATAGAGGATATTTATGCACATTATCCCAGTGTGTCTGTAGAGAAATATGTGGTAATGCCAAATCATATCCATTTATTGCTTCAGATTCATTCTGATGAGAGTGGGCGGCCAATGACCGCCCCTACGATTCAAATGGTAGTGAATCAAATGAAAGGTGCTGTTACCAGGCAGGTAGGTGCACCCGTTTGGCAAAAGGGTTTTTACGACCATGTTGTGCGCGGTCGTGAGGATTTTTTGGAGATTTGGCAATATATTGAGGGAAATCCGTCAAAATGGGCGGAAGATATGCAAGGTTAGGGGGGAAGATAATGTATTTATCCATTGGCAACGATATGGCGGTGCGGGAGCATTCCATTATCGGCATTTTCGATATGGACAACACCAGCACCTCCAAGCGCACAAGGGAATTTCTAAGCAAAGCGGAAAAGGAAGGACAGGTAGTACCTTGCGACGATCTTCCCAAATCCTTTGTACTGACAGCAGAATACGGCATGTCCCGTGTTCACTTAACAAGCCTTGCTTCATCCACATTGGAAAAGCGACTAAAATAAGAACACTCCCGGCACGCGCACCGGGAGTGTTTCTGTACGAAGTTTTTATAAAAATATATGCCTGATATGGGTTGATAATTGGAAACACAAGTGGTATAATTACCCGATGTTAGAAATGGACGTAGAAAGAAAACAAAAGGAGATCCAATTATGATTTACGCTGCAACAGCTATTTTTGCCATTGCATACATTTTGATGCTCACGTTTAGTAAATACAGACCGTACATAGCTATCGGTTCTGCGTTGGTATTCATCGTCAGCGGAATGCTGTCCCTTGAAAATATTGTTGGCAGTATCGATTTTAATGTTTTGCTGATGATTGCAGGCACCATGGGAATTGTGGCCCTTTTCATTGAAAGCAAAATGCCCGAGCTGCTTGCTGATCTGATTATGGAAAAAGTCCCTAACGTTCAATGGGCGGCTATTGCAATGTCTTTGTTTGCCGGTGTGATCTCTGCATTTGTAGACAACGTGGCTACGGTGCTTATGGTGGCTCCCGTTGCTCTGGAGATCTGCAAAAAGCTGAAAACCAACCCGGTTCCGTTTATTATTGCGATTGCGGTTTCTTCCAATTTGCAAGGCGCTGCCACATTGGTAGGCGACACTACAGCCATTATGCTGGGCTCTGCGCTGGATATGAGCTTTATGGATTTCTTCTGGTATCAAGGCCGTCCCGGTATGTTCTTTGCCGTTGAATTGGGCGCAGTTATTTCCGCACTGATCTTGGGTTTTCTGTTCCGCAAAGAAAAAGCACCCATCCCCAAAAGTCAGGAACGCACAAAGGTTACGGATTATGTTCCCTCTGTATTGCTCCTGGGCACGATTTTGCTGTTGATTGTTGCATCCTTTATTCCCAACAAGCCGGATATTACAAACGGACTTATCTGCTGCGGACTGCTTGTGGTTGGTTTGATTTATAATTTCAGCAAGAAAAAGAGCCTTTCTGCCATTGTTTCTCCCTTAAAAGAGATCGACTTTGAAACCATAGGCCTTTTGCTGGGTCTGTTTCTGATGATCGGCGCCATTGCAGAGCAAGGCGTCATCGATGCTGCGGCAAATCTTCTTGCCAAAGCAGGCGGCGGTAATATCTTTGTGCTTTATACCGTTATCGTATGGGCATCTGTTGTGATTTCCGCATTTATTGATAACATCCCTTATGTGGCAACCATGATTCCTGTGATCGCAGGTCTGGCTGCAGCGCTGAAAGTGGATCCGACGGTGCTGTATTTTGGTTTGCTGTCCGGCGCCACACTGGGCGGAAACTGCACACCCATTGGCGCATCTGCCAACATTACCGGCATTGGCATTCTCCGCAAGGAAGGATACACGGTTAAAAACTCCGATTTCTTTAAAATCGGAATTCCCTTCACCTTAGCAGCAATCATACCGGCATATATCTACCTTTGGATTATGTACGGCATTTAATACTATAATAAAAATAAGTACGGTGCAGCCGATTGGCTGCACCGTACATTTCTTTTAGTATTGCAGATTACTGCTGGCCTTCCATTTCCTTCAGTGCGTCCTTGCGGCTGAAGTTTGCGCGGCCCTTCTCGTCGAAGCCCATGAACTTGACCCAAGTCATATCGCCCAGGTTCAGAACATCCTCGACCTTTTCAACACGGCGGTTCTCCAGCTTGGAGATGTGCACCATGCCGTCGTGACCGGGAGCGTTCTCAACAAAAGCGCCGATGGGCAGGATGCGGACGACCTTACCGTAGTACAGCTTGCCAACCTCGGGAACGAAGCAGATGTCGTCGATCATCTTCTTGGCAGCGTAAGCGGCGTTGGAGTCAACAGCGGAAATGAACACGCTGCCGTCATCCTCGATATCAACCTTAGCGCCGGTGTCAGCGCAGATCTTCTGGATAGTCTTACCGCCGGAGCCGATGATCTCCCGGATCTTGTCCACAGGAACAGTCAGGCTGATCATCTTAGGAGCGTACTCGGAAACCTCTGCACGAGGCTCGGGGATACAGGGCAGCATGACCTCTTCCAGAATAACCAGACGGGCCTTACGGCAGCGCTCCAGAGCGTCGGCAATGATCTCCATGGTCAGACCCTTGTTCTTCAGGTCCATCTGGATGGCGGTGATACCCTCGGTAGTACCGGCAACCTTAAAGTCCATTTCGCCGTGGAAGTCCTCAACACCCTGGATATCGGTGAAGGTTCTCCACTCGCCGGTCTCCTGATCGGAGATCAGACCGCAGGAAATACCTGCAACGGGACGGCGGATGGGAACACCGGCATCCATCAGTGCCAAAGTAGAGCCGCAGATAGAGCCCTGAGAGGTAGAGCCGTTGGAGGACAGAACCTGGGAAACCACACGAATGGAATAGGGGAACTCCTCAACAGGGGGGATCACAGGCAGCAGAGCCTTTTCAGCCAGAGCGCCGTGACCGATCTCACGACGGGAGGTGGAGCGGGCAGCTCTTGCCTCACCGGTGGAGAAGGAGGGGAAGTTGTAGTGATGGATATAACGCTTGTTCTCCTCAGGGTAAATGGTGTCTAGCTTTTGAGCAGCGGACAGAGTGTTCAGGGTGCAGATAGACAGAACCTGTGTTTGACCACGGGCAAACAGACCGCTGCCGTGCACTCTGGGCAGAAGACCAACCTGTGCATCCAGAGGACGGATATCGTCCATACCACGGCCGTCAACACGCTTGCCGGCAAGCAGCCACTTCTTAACGACCTTCTTCTGCATCTTGTACAGGCAGACCTCAATGTGGGTCTCAAAGTCCTCGTACTTCTCACCGAACTTCTCCTGGAAGTCAAGTCTTGCGGCGGTAAGGCGCTCTTCACGAACGTTCTTGTCGTCGGTGTCCAGAGCGTGCTCAATTTGACCCAGACCATACTCAATCAGGTCGTCCAGCAGGTCGTGGTTTACGGCAGCCTTTTCAAAGGTGAACTTGGGCTTGCCGATCTCAGCAACAATGCCGTTGATGAACTTCACGATCTCCATGTTGGTCTCGTGGGCAACGCGAATTGCCTCGTAAACGATGGATTCGGGAGCCTCGTTCGCCTCGGTCTCGATCATGACAACCTTCTCGAAGGTGGAGCTGATGCATACAAAGCAGTCGCATGCGTCACGCTCTTCAGCAGAGGGGTTGATGATATACTTGTCGCCCACGTGGGCAACGTTGGTAGTAGCAACCGGTCCGTTCCAGGGCACATCGGAAGATGCGATGGCGATGGAAGCGCCCAGAGATGCTACGATCTCAACAGGATTCTCGTGGTCGTTAGCCAGAACGGTGCAGGTCACGACGGTGTCGTTACGCAGCTCCTCGTCGAACAGAGGACGCATAGGACGGTCAATGATACGGCTGTTCAGGATGCCACGCTCGGAGGGCTTGCCCTCACGACGGTTGAAAGAGCCGGGGATACGGCCAACGGCGTACATTCTCTCCTCGAACTCGATGGTCAGAGGGAAGTAGTCGATGCCGGCCTTGGGAATGGGGTTACAGGTGCAGGTGGTCAGAACCACAGTGTCACCGTAACGGCAGATGCACTCTGCGTTTGCCAGCTCGGCAACCAGACCGGTTTCAACAGTGAAAGGACGGCCGCCGATTTCCATCTCGTAAACGTGATGGTTGGGATACTGCTTGCGAGTAATCATTTGTATTTCCTCCTATTCTTTTTTTGGTCGCCTTTCAAAACTGATTTTTGTCTGCCGAACGGCTCTATTGCCTCAACTGTGCGCCGTGAAAGCCTTGAAATACACAAAGTATTTCTGCGTTTCCACGGCTTCATTTGCGGCAATATTTCTCGTTGGCAGTCTAAAAATAAGTGTTTTCAAGGCTCCCGGGCGCCCTTATGTTAGATTTTTCATAAGGGGTTGCTATTCGGGAGGTTTAGCATTTGAATCGAATGTCGAAATTCGACAGCCCATTCAACTGCTAAATTTGCTCCCGATGATAGACAAAATGTGGATTGCAGGACAGCGAGAGATTTTTTGTCAGACGAAGGTTGAACACGTTCATCATACTTTGTGTATATGAATGTGTTCAAAACGCACGACTGGCGAAAAAGATCCGCTGTGTAAGATAAGGGGCGACTTGTGTCGCCCCTCTGCAAAATCTTACTTACGGATACCCAGCTTGGCGATAATAGCACGATAGCGGTTGATGTCCTTCTTTGCCAGATAGTCCAGCAGGTTACGGCGCTTACCAACCATCATCAGCAGACCACGACGGGAGTGGTTGTCATGCTTGTGCACGCGCAGGTGATCGGTCAGCTCGTTGATCCGAGCGGTCAGAATTGCGATCTGAACCTCGGGAGAACCGGTATCGCCCTCATGAGTAGCGTTTTCCAGGATAACCTGGGTCTTCTTTTCCTTCAGAATCATGTGAAAATCCACCTTTCGTTGTTTTCGCCCTAAGCCAAGAAAAGGGTCGGTGTCTTCCCAAAACTGAGCAAAAGGCATAGAAATATTGTCTGACCATAGCCAGCCCGACTATCTTATCACAAGTTTTCCCAGTTGTAAAGAAAAATTTCACTTTTCTTCAAAGATTTTTCGGGTTTCGGCGGCATTTTTTTGAATTTCTGTCTGCAATTCGTCCAAAGAATCAAACTTTTTCTCCGGGCGCAGGTATCTGTACAAAATTAGCGTCAGCTTCTGTCCGTACAGATCTCCTTCAAAATCCAACAGCCACGGCTCTATGGTCACATGATGTCCGCCTACAGTGGGGCGGCTGCCAATGTTGGTCACTGCCGGATAAATTTTTCCGTTTACATGGGCGGCACAGGCATATACGCCTTCTTTTGGCAGCAAAACCCCTTGGGGAATCTGCAAATTAGCGGTGGGCACACCGATGGTGCGTCCCAGACCTCTGCCGGACACCACCTCTCCTGTAAACACATGGGGATGCCCCAAAAAGCGGCTTGCGTTTTCCAAATCACCGGAAGCCAGAAGCCCACGGATATGGGTGGAAGATACCCGGATTCCATCCAACAGCTGTTGAGGCACAACGGCAAAAGGAAGCTGTCGGCTTTCGCAAAAACCGGAAAGTTTTTTTGCTGTGCCGCTGCCGCCGGCGCCAAACCGGAAATCGCTGCCGCACACAAAACCCGCAGCGCCGTCATTAACCAGTTGGGTCAAGAAATCTGACCAGTGGGTGGTCATGAGCGCCCGGTCAAAGGGCAATTCCACCACAACATCCATGCCGTAGGCTACAAGTAAATTTGTGCGATCTTCAATTGTATTTAAAAGGGCAGGGGCGTTTCCGGATACCAGACTGTCCGGATGGACGGCAAAGGTCACCGCACCGGCCTTGCAGCCGTTGGTTTTTGCCAGTTCCCGGCAAGCCTTTAGCAGCGCCTGATGTCCCAGATGTACGCCGTCGAAAAACCCCAGGGCATAGATCGTTTTTTCTTTTTGCATAGTATTACCCAATCTTCAAATTCCAGTTTATCGATTTGTCTATCGATAGAACTCGTAGGGGCGAGCATTGCTCGCCCGGCGGCACAGTGTTGCGTATGCGCCGAAATTGCGGGCGAATTCGTAATATTTCTCTGCACGGGCGTGGTGCTCCGCGCAGCGAATCTGAAATATTAATGATTGCCGGGGGCAATCATACCTAAATTAAACAATGGTCGCCCCTACATCCAATAACGAAACTGCCCGATAAAACGGAATTTAATCTACTTCAAAAAAGCTTTTAATAGTTAACATAACGCCAGAGTCTACTTTCGCCAGCATGAGAAATTCTCCGCTTTCACTGTAGGCGCGGTAAGTGCCTTCCGGCAAATCGATGGAAAAGCTGTTGCCATTGCGGCAACGGAGTTCCTGTTTTGCGGTTAATGTCACCGCCGGAACGTTTGTAAACATGCTGTCTACCGGACGAAGATAGCTTTCCGGGTCGACAGCATCCACCAGTGTTTGCAAGGGCACAGCCTCTTCAATGGTGTAAGCACCGGCAGCCACTCTGCGCAAGCTTTCCATACAACCGCCGCAACCCAGCGCTTCGCCAATATCCTTGCACAAAGTCCGGATATATGTACCCTTGGAACAGGCTACCCGTAGCCGGGCAAACGTTCCGTCAAACGCCAAACATTCCAAACGATGAATGGTGATTGTCCGGGGTTTTCGCTCCACTTCCTTGCCACGTCTAGCCAGGTCGCACAGTTTTTGGCCGTTTACCTTTAGGGCGGAGTACATAGGTGGAATCTGTTGAATTTCTCCTCGGAATTGCTCCAAAATATTGAAAAATTCCTCTTTCGACACTTGCACATCCTGCTGCTGCAGAACGGTGCCGGTAATATCCTCGGTATCGGTGGTAATGCCCAAGTGCAGAACTGTCTCGTAGGTTTTTTCTGCATGCTCAAAAAACTCCACCGCCCGGGTACCTCTGCCCACAAACACCGGTAGCACCCCGGTAGCCATAGGGTCCAGCGTGCCGCCGTGACCGATGCGCCGGGTGTGCAGTACGCCACGGAGCTTGCTGACCACATCCTGGCTTGTCCACCCGGCAGGCTTATCAATAATGACGATTCCGTTCATAGTTTCTCCTGCTGTGTATCATAATTAGGATTTGTACGGATTTTATGATAGGTTTTCAAATGCTTTGGTCAGAGCGGCAACCGCCTCATCCATGGTCATGGGCATGGTAGCACCTGCTGCGCCCCGATGTCCACCGCCGCCAAATTGTGCGCAGATAGCGCCGGCATCATAGCCCGGGGCGGCCCGGACGGATACTTTGATTTCACCCTGCTCCGTTTCCCGCAAGGTAGCTGCCAGTTCCACACCCTCGATAGAACGGGGGAAACCGGATAGGTTTTCCGTATCGTCCTCGGTGACACCCAGTTGCTTCTCAACTGTCAATGGAAGAGGGCAAATCACAGCAGTACCGTTTTGCAAAAACAAAGCGTGGTCGATCAGCCATGCCTGCAGCCGAAGCCGCGCCAGAGATACCATACCGAACAGCTTCTGGTTCAGACTGTATAGGTCCGGCAGCACCTCAGCGCATCGGGCAGCAACCGCTAGGGTATGGCTTTGGGTATTTGCAAAGCGGAAACAACCGGTATCGGTGGAAATGGCGGTATAAAGGGCGGTTGCCATAGGTTCATCCAAAGAAACATCCATTTCTGTCAACAGATCATAGATAATCTGCCCACAGGCTGCGGCTGACGGATCTACCAGTTCATAGGGGGAAAAACGGCTGCTTGTACGGTGGTGATCGATTCGCAGAGTGATCTGCAGAGTTTCTCCACCTACCATAAGCATATTTTCTGCAGCCACGTCCACAGAAATGATCGTATCGTCCGTTTCTGCTGACGGCTTTGTCAGGTTTTCCACAAGCTGTGCATATTTCTGTGTCGTTTCAGGGTTGTAAAGCACATGGGCGGTTTTGCCCAGTTGCCGTAAACCTCTGCACAAAAGCGCCGCAGAACCCAGTGTATCTCCATCGGGGCGACGGTGGGTGACAATGGAAAACCGGTCCTTTGACAGCAGAAATGCGGCCGCATCATTGCGCGTCATCATTTTTGACCTCCAAGGAGTTAATGAGCTCCAGCATTTTTGCGCCATAGGTGATAGAATCATCCAGCGCCCACACCAGTTCCGGTGTGTAGCGTAGCTGCAGCGCGCTTGATAGCTGACGGCGCAGCCAGCCACCGGCAGATTTCAGGCCCTTCAGGGCATCGGCAGCCTTCTCTTCCTGCAAAAAGCTCACATAAACCTTTGCGTAACGCAGGTCGGGAGTGGTCTCCACATGGGTAATGGAGATCATGGTATCTTGCACACGGGGATCTTTCACGGAGCGCAGCAAAGATGCCAACTCCTTCTGGATCTCCTCGTTGATTCTTCCAATTCGATTGGATGCCATAATATAGCCTCCTTAAATTAGTAATTATCCAAATTCCGATTTATCGAGGTGTTGCAAACTACACATGTCATTTCGACCGAGCCGCAGGCGAGCGGAGAAATCCGCTGCCCTGCAATAAAATTTACGGATTTCTCGACTCCGCTAACGCTCCGCCCGAAATGACAGAGGAAG
>JAZRUM010000054.1:0-1793 GCA_045652545.1 Faecousia sp.
AATTCCGCCGCAGCGAGCGACGGAAAGCCTGTATTTTCACAAAAACCTCGGTAATTATACAGATTTTGCTTGCAAAAACCAATAAAGTTGTGATACTTTATTTATAACTTATACTTATGGATTTTGGAGGCGGCTTATGAACTATAACTATCTGCTTTATTTCTCTGTTTTGGCGCAAACGGGACACTATACCACTGCTGCTGCCAGATTGGGCATTTCCCAACCTGCCCTCAGCAGCGCCATTCACAACCTGGAGAATTCATTGGGCGGCGTAAGGCTTTTTGAGAAAGTAGGTCGTAACATCCGACTGACTGAGGAAGGCCGCTTCTACCAGCAAACCGTGGACGAAGCCATCACCAAGCTGCACGGTGCGTCACTGCTGCTGCGTGATAGCAGAAGCCGCGCACCGGTGGTCATTCGTATGGGTGTGGTCTCCGGTACTTTGGATGGTGTCCTGGCCCGGGAGATGGTAAAGTATACCAGAAACAATAGTCGCATCCGCCTCCATATGACAGAGTCCTCTTCCGAGCAGCTGATGGATATGGTGCGCCAGGAGAAGCTGGATATGGCGATTGTAGACTCCTCCGATCGAGACCGCAGCCTTCACTTCCGTAAATTGTATGAAAGGGAGTTTTTTGTTGCTGTTCCCCTGGCCCACCCTCTTGCCGACCGGGATTTTATCAACCCAAAGGATGTTGTTGGAGAACCTCAGATAGTTTTTAATTATGATGTAGGCCGCAGTTTTAAAGAGTGGACTACCGGTGCACCTACAGATGAAGCTGTGGTTTGTACCGTGGATACCGCCCGGGCCGCATTGGATTTGGTAGCCAACGGTATGGGCATTGCCTTTGTCCCCAACGAATGTGTAGAAAACCGTCCCGGTATTCGGTTCATTCCCCTGCATAACTGGCACCAGGCTTTGTATATGTGTATTCTCTACGACCGCTGGTTGGATCAGCCGGTCTGGGATTTCGTAGAAATCGTAGTTAAAGCGTTCCGAAAGAAGAATCATCAATAAAACAAAACACCTGACCAGGGCAACTTGCCACCGGTCAGGTGTTTGGTTCTGTCTTAAGAAAAAATGTTGACATTTTCTTAGCAAGCATCGTCTTTGGATATCCGCAAAGACATTTTGGGTCATCCCAAACCCACTGCTTGTAGTATGCGTTAAATGCAAAAAATCCGCCGATTCGTAGGAACCGGCGGATTCCTTTTTAGTTTTCTTCGGGGAATGCGTACTGTGCCTTGTACTGAGCGAACTGCTCCGCGAAGGCGGCAGACTCGTGGAGTTCGCCAGCCTTCAGGGCATTTAAGTATTCGTGTGCTTCCAACTTACCTTCGGAAACCTGCAGCATTTCCACAGCCACATTAGAGCAGTGGTCTGCGGTACGCTCGCAAGCGGTTAGCAGATCTTCCAGAACGAAACCGTATTCAACGGTACACAAGCCATCTCTCAGACGACGCACATGGCGGGACTTGACCTCACGGACCAGTGCGTCAACAACCTGCTCCTGGGGTTCAATTCTAACAGCCTGTTCCAAATCGAAGTTACCGTAAGCGGCAACGGTGCGGTCTACAATATCCAGCACAGCCTGCTCCAGAACAGCCAGCTCGCCCTTTGCCTGCTTGGAGAATTCGATCTTCTTTTCCTCGATCTCCAAAGCAGCCTTTGCAACTGCCATGGCGTGGTCTGCCATACGCTCGATATCAGATACGGTGTATAGCAGGGTGTTCAGAATACGGTTATCATTGACAGACAGATTCATACCAGACAGCTTCACCAGGTAGGTGTT
>JAZRUM010000055.1:0-6450 GCA_045652545.1 Faecousia sp.
CGTTATTGGATGTAGGGGCGACCATTGTTTAATTTAGGTATGATTGCCCCCGGCAATCATTAATATTTTAGATTCGCTGCGCGGAGCACCACGCCCGTGCAGAGAAATATTACGAATTCGCCTGCAATTTCGGCGCATACGCAACATTGTGCCGCCGGGCGAGCAATGCTCGCCCCTACGAGTTCTATCGATAGACAACTCGCTAAATTGGAATTTGAACGATTTAAAAATTTTCAATTTTCAATTAAAATTCCGGAATGTATTGGCTGGTGGCGGAATCGGCGTCCTGTGTAAAGCCATCCAGGTCATTTAAGTACATCCAACTAAGTACCGATTGGTATTCCTCCTCTGTGATCTGCCGGTCTAAGGGCGGCTGCATGCCGGGCATGGGGGTATATTGCCGCATCAGGCTCACCAGCACCTGCCCCGGAGCAAAGGTATCGCCGATCCAGTCCAGCACTTTTAAGGAGTTTTCCACATGACCGGGCAGGATCAGATGCCGGATCACAGTACCTCGCACCAGTTTCTCTTCCTGCCATTGTACAGGGCCGGTGAGCTGCGCCATAGCCCGGATTGCCTTTGCCGCGGTTTCAAAATAATCCGCAACACCGGACAGCTGCTTTGCCAGAGCGTTGTCTGCATATTTCATATCCGGCAGGAAAATATCCACCTTGCCGGTAAGCCTTTGGATGGTTTCCGCCCGTTCATAGCCGCCGCAGTTATAGATCACAGGAACGCCCAACGGACTTTCCAAAGCAGGCAAAATTGTGGGCAAAAACTGAGTAGGGGTCACAAGGTCGATGTTTTCTGCTCCTCGGGTAATGAGGGATTCCATCATGCGCCGCAACCCGGCAGAATCTACAGTCTCCCCCACAGGCGCTTTGCTGATCGCCCGGTTCTGACAGTACTGGCAACCTAAGGTGCAGCCACCGAAAAAGATCGCGCCGCTGCCGCCGCTGCCTGCCAATGCAGGTTCTTCCCATTTGTGCAGCATCGCCTTTGCTACCAGCGCAGTATCTCCGCAGCCGCAAAAGCCGGTTTCTCCCGCTGTCCGGTCAACGCCGCACTCCCGGGGACAAAGGGCGCAATTTTGATAATTCATAATATCCCACCTTTGAGGGTATTATACTATATAAATTGAGAATTGAAAATTGAAAGTTGAAAATTTTGCTCGCAGTTATTCAAATTCCGGTTTATCGAGCTGTTTCATCCTTCCTCTGTCATTTCGAGCGGACCCTGAGCGTAGTCGAAGGGGAAGTCGAGAAATCCGTAAATTTATTGCAGGGAAGCGGATTTCTCCGCTCGCCTGCGGCTCGGTCGAAATGACATGTGTAGTTTGCAACACCTCGACAAATCAGAATTTGTTGGTCGTTAAAAAAGAATTCATAAACGAAGCACTTGACATTTTTAGCACTCTCTGCTATAGTGTGCTTAGCACTCAAAGAAAAAGAGTGCTAAACCGTCGAAACACACAAAAGGAGGAAGTTTATGGAACTGTCAGAACGAAAGAAAAAAGTCCTTCGCGGCATTGTGGACCTGTATATCCGCACTGCTGAACCTGTAGGTTCCAAGGCAATCGCAGAGCTGCCGGATATGAATTATTCCTCCGCTACCATTCGCAACGAAATGGCAGATCTGACTACCATGGGGTATCTGGAGCAGCCGCACACCAGTGCCGGACGTGTTCCCTCTGCCGCAGGCTACCGGCTGTATGTGGATGAGCTGATGATGGATTACCGTCTGAGCCTGGATGAAACAAAGTCCATAAATATCGCCATTGAAGAAAAGATGCAGCGTGTAGATAAGATCGTGGAAAAGGTTGCCAAGCTTGTGTCCCAAGCCACCGACTTGCCGGCTATTTCCGTAGCATCCCGCCACTGTGCGGCAACCGTCAAGCACTTTGAGCTGATTTTAGCCGGGCAGGGCAGTGTGATCCTTGTGGTGATGCTCAGCAACGACGAGGTGCTGAATAAACTGATCAAGCTGCCGCTGAATGTGACTGAGAGTGATCTGAAAGTCCTTTCCGCAGTGCTCAATGCCACCATGACCGGCCTTGCCCCCGAGGAATTCACAGCAGAATTGCTGGAACGGGTGATGGGCTCTGCCGGCGCAGCTGCAAGCCTTGTTCCGGTGATCATGGAGTTCACTACAGAAGCGGTCAGCCGCCAGAGCAGTACCAATATGGCAGTGGCCGGACAGATGCGGCTGTTGGGTCAGCCGGAGTACCGGGATGTGGACAAAGCCCAGCGAGTGCTTACCTCTTTGGATGAGGATGCCCTGGCAAACCTGCCGGCTGTGATGCAGAACCAGAGCGGCACCCGAGTGCTGGTGGGTCCGGAAAATGTGGCGCAGGAGCTGAAAGACACCTCGGTGGTCATGACAAAATTCGACATTGGCGACGGCATGCAGGGCATGATCGGTGTGGTTGGACCAACCCGTATGGACTACGCAAAGGTCACCGCAAGACTCAGTTACTTTGCAGAGAGCCTTTCCAAGCTGTTTGCAAAGCCGGATCAGATGCAGTTGCCTGAGGGCGCGCAGGAAGAGGAGGCTTAACCTTGGCAAAGAAAAAGAAAGAGGAAATGCAGGAGCAAACGCCTGTAGAGGAAACAGTAGAGAATGCTCCGGAAGCGGAGCAGACCCCTGCGGTAGACCCGTGGGAAGAAAAATACAACGCAGAGCGCGATGCGCACCTGCGGCTGGCAGCGGATTATGATAACTTCCGCAAGCGCAGTCAAAAAGAAAAGGAGCAGTCCTACGGCAACGGCAAGGCCGACGCAGTGGAAAAGCTTCTGCCGGTGTACGACAACTTAGAGCGTGCGCTGAACCAAGCATGCGAGGATGCCGCTTATAAGAAGGGTGTGGAGATGACCATGACCCAGCTGGTGAGCATCTTAAACGGTCTGGGTGTGGAAATTTTCGGTCAGGTGGGCGACACCTTTGACCCCAACATCCACAATGCGGTGATGCACACGGAGGATGATTCTGTGACGGAAAACACCATCACACAGGTGTTCCAAAAAGGCTTTAAGCTGGGCGATAAAATTGTCCGCTTCGCCATGGTACAAGTGGCAAACTAAATATAAAGCATGTCATTTCGACCGAGCCGTAGGCGAGTGGAGAAATCCGCTTTCCCAAGTCGGAAATTACGGATCTTTCGACTTCGCTTTGCTCCGCTCAAGATGACAAATGATAAATTGTAAAATACTTTCTATTAGGAGGAAAAATATTATGGGTAAGATTATTGGTAGTGACTTGGGTACAACCAATTCCTGCGTGGCGGTTATTGAAGGCGGCGAGCCTGTTGTCATCGCCAACGCTGAGGGCGGCAGAACCACCCCCTCTGTTGTGGCATTTTCCAAGACCGGTGAGCGTATGGTGGGTCAGGTGGCAAAGCGCCAGGCTGTGACCAACGCTGACGGCACGGTTTCTTCCATCAAGCGCCACATGGGTGAAGATTACCATGTGACTCTGGACGGCAAGAGCTACACCCCCCAGGAGATCAGCGCTATGGTGCTGCAGAAGCTGAAGGCTGACGCGGAAAGCTATTTGGGCCAGCCGGTTACTGAGGCGGTTATCACCGTTCCCGCTTACTTCTCCGACGCACAGCGTCAGGCTACCAAGGACGCAGGCAAGATCGCCGGTCTGGACGTAAAGCGTATCATCAACGAGCCCACCGCTGCTGCGCTGGCTTACGGTGTGGAAAAAGAAAACGAGCAGAAGATCATGGTCTATGACCTGGGCGGCGGCACCTTCGACGTTTCCATTCTGGAGATCGGCGACGGTGTTGTGGAGGTTAAGGCTACCGCAGGCGATACCCGTCTGGGCGGCGACGACTTCGACCAGAAGATCATGGACTACCTGGTTGCTGAGTTCAAGAAGGCTGAGGGCATGGACCTGAGCAATGATAAGGTTGCTATGCAGCGTCTGAAGGAAGCTGCAGAGAAAGCTAAGATCGAGCTTAGTGGCATGACCACCACTGCCATCAACCTGCCCTATATCACCGCTGACGCTACCGGTCCTAAGCACCTGGATGTGACTTTGAGCCGTGCTAAGTTTGACGAAATGACTGCCGATCTGGTGGAGCGCACCCTGAAGCCTGTCCGCCAGGCTATGAGCGATGCCGGTATCACCGCAAACGACCTGCATAAGGTTCTGCTGGTTGGCGGTTCTACCCGTATTCCTGCTGTGCAGGAGGCGGTTAAGAAGCTCACCGGCAAGGAAGGCTTCAAGGGCATCAACCCCGACGAGTGTGTTGCTCTGGGCGCTGCTATCCAGGGCGGTGTTATCAACCAGGAGGTCAACGACGTTCTGCTGCTGGACGTTACGCCTCTGTCTTTGGGTATTGAGACCATGGGCGGCGTGTTCACCCGTCTGATCGACCGCAACACCACCATCCCCACCCACAAGAGCCAGATCTTCTCCACCGCTGCTGACAACCAGACCTCCGTTGAGGTCCATGTGCTGCAGGGCGAGCGTGAGATGGCTGCTTACAATAAGACTCTGGGCCGCTTCCAGCTTACCGGAATTGCACCCGCTCCCCGTGGCGTTCCTCAGATCGAGGTTGCCTTCGACATCGACGCCAACGGCATCGTGAAGGTTTCCGCAAAGGATCTGGGTACCGGAAAGGAGCAGAACATCTCCATCACTGCTTCCACCAACCTGAGCCAGGAAGAGATCGACAAGGCTGTGAAGGAAGCTGAGCAGTACGCTGCCGAGGATAAGGCTCGTAAGGAAGAAGTGGATACCCACAACAACGCTGAGCACCTGATCTACCAGACGGAAAAGACTCTGGGCGAGCTGGGCGACAAGGCCACTGCTGAAGAAAAGGCAGCCGTTGAGGCAGCAATCGAAAAGCTGAAGGAAGCCAACAAGGGCACCGACCTGGAAGCTATCAAGGCGGCTTCCGAGGAAGTGCAGAAAGCATTCTATCCCATTGCGGAGAAGATGTATCAGCAGGCTGCGCCCCAGGGTGAGGCAGGCCAGCAGCCCGGCAACGACGGTGTTGTGGACGCTGACTACGAAACTGTAGACTAAGAAAACCCCATAGGGGCGGTGTAAACCGCCCCTATTAGGCGTATAAATTGGTGATAATATGGCAGATAAACGTGATTATTATGAGGTACTGGGCGTTCAAAAAAGCGCCAGTGCCGATGAATTGAAAAAAGCCTACCGCAAGCTGGCGATGAAATATCACCCGGACAGAAATCCCGGCGATAAGGAAGCGGAGGAGAAGTTCAAAGAGGCCAATGAGGCCTACGAGGTGCTTTCTGATGCTGACAAACGGGCAAAGTACGACCAGTTCGGGTTTGCCGGTGTAGATCCTCAATACGGCGGTGGCGGCGCAGGCTTTGACGGCTTTGGCGGTTTTGGCGGCTTTGGTGATATTTTCAGCGAGGTGTTCGGCGGCGGCTTCGGTGGCGGGTTTGGCGGCGGCAGCGCCCGTCGGCGCAATGCCCCCCGCAGAGGCGAGGATCTGGGCATCCGATTGGAGCTGACCTTTGAGGAAGCTGCTTTCGGCACGGAAAAGGACATCACGTATTACCGGGTTGAGGATTGCGGCAGCTGTAAGGGCAGCGGCTCTGCCGACGGCGTTATCGAGACCTGCTCTCAGTGCCGTGGAACCGGTCAGATCCGGGTGACCCAGAATATGATGGGTATGGCATTCCAGTCTACATCTACCTGTCCTTCCTGTAGCGGACGGGGTAAAATTACAAAAAATCCCTGCACCACCTGCCGTGGCAAAGGTAAGGTACGCAAGAGCCGCACACTGAAAGCGAAAGTGCCGGCAGGCATCAACCATATGCAGAGCTTCCGCATGGCCGGTGAGGGCAGTGCAGGCTCTAACGGCGGTCCTAACGGCGATGTGCTGGTAGAGGTCTATATCAAGCGCCACCCCATCTTTGAACGTGACGGCATGGATGTTCTGTGCGAAGTGCCCATTACCTTTACACAGGCGGCACTGGGCGCAGAGATCCAAGTGCCTACATTGGACGGCAAGACCTCCTTTACCATTCCCGAGGGCACCCAGACCGGCAGAGAATTTATCATGCCCGGCAAGGGTATTCCTCAGGTGGGCAATCCTAAGCGTCGGGGCAACCACCGGTTCTTCGTGGTGGTGGAGACCCCCACAAAGCTGACCAAGGAGCAAAAAGAATTGCTGCAAAAGCTGGATGAGACCATGGACGGCAAATCCAGTCCCAAACGCAAAAAGTTCTTTGATACCTTAAAAGATTTCTTTGACTAAACATTTACCCGGGGCGCTGTTGTGTGCAGCACCCCGGGTGTTTTTTACAACGGACTAAATTTCGATTTATCGAGGTGTTGAAAACTACACATGTCATTTCGAGCGGACCCTGAGCGTAGTCGAAGGGGAAGTCGAGAAATCCGTAATTTCCATTGCAGGGCAGCGGATTTCTCCACTCGCCTGCGGCTCGGTCGAAATGACAG
>JAZRUM010000056.1:0-16284 GCA_045652545.1 Faecousia sp.
CAACAAACCCGCCCGTTGGAGGGGGCAACGGCGCTCTTTTTCTTATTTCAGCTTTAAGAATCTGTGGGCGGTTTTCCAGACAATCTGTTCTTTTTGCTCCATGGTTAGATTCAGCCCCATAAACCGGTTCAGTTCCATTACCGGATCCCACAGAGGGTAATCTGAACCGAAAGCCATTCGTTCTGCGCCGTAAGCGTTAATATACTTTTCTGCAACGCCTTTTGCCATAAACATTAAAGAGCTGGACACGTCCATGATGCAATTTGTGTCCTTTAGCAGATCATAGGCGGTATCATACATAGAATAGCCGCCAAAGTGGGCGGCGATCGCCTGCAGGCGGGGGAAATTGTCCAGCACCTTGCGCAGCTTGACAGGGTGAGAATAGTTATACCGGTGGTCACCCATGTGCAATATCACCGGTATTTTGCCTTGAAGCTGTTCATACATAGGGAACAGACGGGGGTCATCAATGGAGAACCGCTGGGAGTCCGGGTGCATCTTGATGCCATGCAGTCCCAAATCCATGATCCGCTGCACCTCGTCGGTCAGACCTTCCATTTTTGCATGGATAGTGCCAAAGCCAATGAAACAATCATATTTTTTACTTTCACTGTAAAGATAATCGTTAATTGCCTGCACTCGATCCGGGCGAATGGCTACCGGTAGTACCACAAACTTGGAAATGCCTGCTTGCTTGCCTCGGCGCAAAAGCATTTCTACAGTGCCGTCCATTTCACCGTCTTGCCCGATCTGATAAAAGTCCCGGACGGAGTTGGTTGCCTTTAAGGCAATCTCGTCAGGGTAAATATGGGTGTGTATATCTATAATTTGCATAGCTGCGCCTCGTTTTTTGGGATATCGTTTATTATATCACACTGCTAAGCAAATGCAATCCCCGTTTATTGGTTTGTGCAGTAAGAAACGGCTGTTCCGCAAAAGCGGAACAGCCGTGATTTTTATTTTACACGTACATAGGAAACTTTGCGCAGATATCTGCCACAGTTGCTTTGACTTCGTCGGTGGTGCCCTCAAAGTCCTTAGCGGTCAGCGCAATGCAGTGGGCAATGCGCTTCATCTCCTCAGCGCCCAGACCGCGGGTGGTCACAGCGGCAGTGCCTACACGGACACCGCTGGTGACGGAGGGTTTCTGAGGATCGCCGGGGATAGCGTTCTTGTTCAGAGTAATGTGGTTGGCATCGCATCGGGTCTGCAGTTCCACACCGGTGATGTTCATGGGACGCAGGTCTGTGAGCATCAGGTGATTGTCAGTACCGCCGGTGACCAGGTCGAAGCCTTCTGCCAGCAGCGCTTCTGCCATGACCTTTGCATTGGAAACAACATTGTGGGCATAGGTCTTGAAATCGTCACTCATGGCTTCTTTCAAGCATACAGCCTTGGCGGCGATGATGTGCTCCAAAGGACCGCCCTGGGTGCCGGGGAACACAGCGGAGTTAATCTTCTTGGCAAATTCTTCCTTTCCCAGAATCAGACCGCCTCTGGGACCGCGGAGGGTCTTGTGGGTGGTGGTGGTCACGATGTCCGCATAGGGAATGGGACTCATGTGCGCACCGCCTGCAACCAGACCGGCAATGTGGGCCATATCCACCATGAACACTGCGCCTACTTCGTGGGCAATGTCTGCAAATGCCTTAAAGTCGATGGCTCTGGGGTAAGCAGAAGCACCGGCAATGATCAGCTTGGGCTGATTCTTCTTGGCAAGATCACGAATCTGGTCGTAGACAATGAGACCGGTCTCATGGTTTACATCGTAGGAAACAACATTATAGTACTTACCGCTGAGGTTGGCGGGGCTGCCGTGGGTCAGGTGACCGCCGTTGGCAAGGCTCATGCCCATGAGAGTGTCGCCGGGCTGCAGGATCGCCAGCTCCACGGCCATGTTTGCCTGTGCGCCGGAGTGAGGCTGTACATTGGCAAATTCTGCGCCAAACAGCGCTTTAGCGCGTTCAATGCAGAGGGTCTCCAGTTCGTCAACAATGTGGCAGCCGCCGTAGTAGCGCTTGCCGGGCAGACCTTCTGCATACTTGTTGGTCAGAATAGAACCCATAGCAGCGATGACAGCAGGGGAGGCAAAGTTCTCGGAAGCGATCAGCTCCAGACCGTCTTTTTGCCGGGTGAACTCCCGGTCCATCATCTGTGCAACCTCCGGATCAAACTGGGACACAAATCCAATAGAATCAATAGGCTTGCTGTACATAACGATATTTCCTCTTTTCCTAAAATTACAACAAAAATAGCAGACCCCTAATGAGGACTGCTCCAAAACGGCTATTAACCGATTTCGCATCTCCGTCCGTTTGCCTGAGAGATTCGGCTAGGCTAAAGAAAGTTGATTCTAGTTAGCCTCTGCCTTGCACCTTCGGCACACAACTGAATGTGTTCTCCAGAGAGTCCTCCGCTTCCGGTCCGGATACCTGAGACTTTTTGTCCTTCGGTGGGCATTTGCCACTCTCCCGGGAAGCGTCATGGGATATGAACTTATTGTTTAGTATACACCTTTTAAAAAAGCATGTCAATGGCAGGGGTATGCAAATCTGCTAAAAATGGGAAATTTAGAAAAAAGAACTAGCTTTTTTTTCGTATTTGCAGTATGATTATGCAGATTAGACGGAAGGAAGATATTTATGCGTAATTCATTGATAGGAGATAAGGCGCTTTACCGTCAGGTATTGACTGTTGCACTGCCAATCATTCTGCAAAATCTGATTACCAATTTGGTTTCTATGCTGGACAATGTGATGGTGGGACAACTGAGTACAGCACAAATTGGTGCGGTGACCATTGTCAATAACAATTTGTTGTTTATTCTGAATGTGTGCTTGTTTGGTGGTGCTGCCGGTGCAGGTATTTTTGCCACCCAGTTTTACGGCTCAGGAAATCACGAAGGCATACGTTACACCGTACGGTTCAAGCTGTTCATGTGTCTTATGCTGGCGGCTGTTGGCATTGGTGTTTTTACCCTGGGCAGCGACCGATTGATCAGGCTGTACCTGCAGGGAGAGGGAGATGCCCAGCTTCGGGCAGAGACACTTAGATACGGCAAAGAATATCTGTTTATTATGTTGCTGGGCGTTTTGCCCTTTGCAGTGAATAATGTGTATGCCAGCACCCTCAGGGAGTGTGGGCATCCTATGGTGCCTATGATTGCGGGCATCGTAGCCATGGGCGTTAATCTTGTGGGCAACTATATTCTTATATTTGGACATTTTGGTGCGCCTCAGATGGGCGTTGCCGGTGCAGCTGCAGCAACGGTACTGTCCCGTTATGTAGAAGCTATCATTGTAATAACATGGGCGCATTTGAATTCAAAAAAGAGCCCCTATTTCAAGGGACTGTACCGCAGCCCTTACATCCCTGCATCCTTGCTGAAATCCATTGCGATTAAGGGCGTGCCGGTGCTGGCAAACGAGGCAGCTTACACAATAGGCATGGCGTTTTTGAATCAGTGCTATTCTACCTGTGTTTTGGAGGTTGTGCCGGCACTGAGTATTTCCACTACCATTTACAATCTGATGGCGGTGACATTCCGTTCTCTGGGTAATGCGGTGGGTATTATCATGGGACACAAGATGGGTGCCGGCACGGAGCGGGACATGGTGTATGAGGATAACAAAAAAGTTCTTGCGCTGAGCGTACTGACCGGTGTGGTTTTTGGCGGTGCTACTGTCGCTTTGGCGAATGTGTTTCCCTCGCTGTTCAACACCACAGATTCGGTACGGCAGTTAGCTACCGATCTTATTATAATATCTGCGGTGATGATGCCCCTTCAGGCGTATATTTTCTCGGTGTATTTCACATTGCAAGCCGGCGGCAAGACGGTGGTAACCTTTATGTTTGACGGTGGCGCCATATGGTTTCTGATGATCCCTATCGCCTTTATATTCAGCCGATATACGGCGGTGAACATTCTGGTGATCTTTACGCTGTGTAACGCAGTGGACCTTGTGAAATGTTTTATTGGCTACTATTTTCTCAGAAGACGTGATTGGATTCAAAATCTGGCAGAAAAATAAAGAAACTGCATCCTTGCGGATGCAGTTTCTTTATTTCAATGTTGTGCCGCTGTTGAGCACCAGGGTGCTGTACAAAAACAGAACATCCTGACCTTTAAAGTCCAGAAATCTTCCCAGCATACGGCTGTCCATATACCGGATATCTACCAGTGTTACGGTGTCATATCCGTTTATCAGCAGGGGTGCAATGGAGCTTCCAAAGGAATCCCGGAATATAATCAGCTCCCGGCCCTCACCGGGACCGTTGGGGTTTTCGATCCGCAGCAGGGACTTTGCACCGGCCAGGTATACCTCATAGGGGTCTTTGCCGGAAAGCTTTTCTGTGGTGTAGAGATCACTGTACTTGCCGGTCTCAAAATCAAAAAGTTTACACCCTCGGATGGTATCGTTTTCCATCAGGTAAATACGATCCGGGTCCATGGGCAATGCGGCCTGCCCGTAGTACACGCCATAAAACGGTTGGTCCGCAGTGGTCTGGGTGTAAACGCCGGGAACGGCAATACCCATTGCAGAACAGATTTTTTCTGCGGCGGGCAGGAGTGCCTCCTGCCGCCAATGGGTATCGGTGAAGTAGTAGTCTTTGGCACTGAGGCAGTCAGTGATGTCAATGTGCTGGGCAAAGGGCAGCTTTTCCTGTACGGTAGCAAATAGCGCATCATAGTCCATTGCCGGGTAGCCGTTAGGCTCTGCCAGATAGTAACTCTTGTCCGGAATTACCGACATAAAGACCTTGCTGCCTTGCTCCTTCAAATACGTTTCGTAGACAAAATTCAAGCGGGACAGAGCGTGGTCCAGTGCGGAGGTGTTTACAGGATAGTCCAGCTTGGCGGCATATCCGTCAACGATATAAATGTTGTTGTTATCCTTTTGCTGCAAAACATTGTAATGCACCAGTGATTTAAGCGTTCGGAAGGTGTCTCTGCCGGGGAATTGGTCCAGTGTGTAGTCCTCAAATTCCGCCATAAACTTGCCGCCGGAGAGAGCATCGGCAGTCAGGACAGGGAACTGCGCCAGCGGTCGCCGTTCAGAAACCGAGGCGGCATCCGGTTGACGAAACCAGGCAAATGCGGTGAGAGACAGCCAGAGAGCCACAAGCAGCACTGCGCCAATGGCACGAATTTTTCTTGTCATTAGTCGCCCCCCTTAAAAACGGAAATACAGGAACGGATTAAACGATCCGTCCACCAGATATGCGGTGCAGACCAGCAACACAGCGATCAGCAATATGGGTTCCAGAACAGCGCCCAGTGGCTTATCCTCTAGCTTTAAAGCCAGATTCTTGACCAAAGGTGTAGCACCCACAATGGACATGACAAACAGCACGCTGTAACTGCGCAGATAGTATAAGGTTTGGGTAGTGACCAGAGGCACACCGGCAAAACCAAACATACCGCCAATATCTGTAATTGCCTCAGTAAGTGTGGTGGCATTAAACAGCACGAAGCCTAATACGACGATCAGAAGGACGTAGCAGCGGCGCAGCACCACCGGCATTTTCAGAAGTGCCGGCACAAACTTCTCCAACAGCAAAAACGCAGCATACAGAAGCCCCCACAGTACAAAATTCCACGCTGCGCCATGCCACAGACCGGTGAGCATCCAAACCACCAAAGTATTGAATACCCAGCGTCCTTTGGAAACACGGTTACCTCCCAGGGGGATATACACATAGTCCCGGAACCAGCTGCCCAGACTGATGTGCCACCGCCGCCAAAACTCGCCAATAGACTTGGAAAGGTAAGGATAGTTAAAGTTTTCAATGAAATGAAAGCCAAATACTTTGCCAAGACCGATAGCCATGTCGCTGTAACCGGAAAAGTCAAAGTAGATATGCAGAGAAAAGGCAATAGCATACATCCAGTAGAACAGCACAGACTTTTCACCGGAATCCCGGAAGAGATTTGTAAGTTCGCCCAGCTGATTGGCGATGAGGATCTTTTTTGCAAGACCGAACAGGAAACGTCGCAGTCCCCTGGCAATCATATCCCAGCTATGGGTACGGTGATCCAGTTCCCGGGCGATGTCCACATACCGGACGATAGGACCGGCAATCAGTTGGGGAAACAGTGTCACATATGCGCCGAAGTTAATGGGATTTTTCTGCACATCAGCGGTGCCGCGGTACACATCTACTGTGTAGCTCAGGCATTGAAAGGTATAGAAACTGATGCCAATGGGCAGCGCCAGTCGCAACAGCGTCATATTCAGACCGGTAACAGCATTGAAAGAGCTGATAAAGAAATCAGCGTATTTAAAGATCGCCAGCAGCGCAAGGCTGACGACAATGGAAAGGATCAACCAAAAGCGTTTCCACCCTTGCCCGTTGCAAGTCCCTATGGCAAGTCCGCAGACGTAAAACAGAAGGATCGTGCCAATCATCAGATAGACGTATTTTGGCTCACCCCAAGCATAAAACACAAGGCTGAACACCAGCACAATGAGATTGCGTACTGAGGTAAGAAAACCGTCAGGGCTTGCTTGCCAACGCCCCCCGGTAAGCTTGCCGGACAGTTTGGGGATCAGCGGTGCTAGCGTGTACTTTAAAAGCAATGGCAGCAGAAAATACAACAGCAGCACTGCCGGTATGAAATAGTATAAAAACGGAATGCTTGAAAAGAGCATTTAGCGTGCCTCCGAAGAAAAGTTCTTCAAATTCCGGTTTATAGAGCAGTTTCGTTATTGGATGTAGGGGCGACCATTGGTCGCCCGTGCAGAGAAACATTACGAATTTGCCCACAATTTCGGCGTATACGCAACATTGTGCCGCCGGGCGAGCAATGCTCGCCCCTACGAGTTCTATTGATAGACAACTCGCTAAATCGGAATTTGATCATTCTACAGTATACCACAAAAGCATCCTTTATGGAAGCGGAAAAGCAAAAAAAGCAGCGGCGCCGCCGCTGCTTTTTTATGATTCCGTGCATTAGCCGGTAATGGCCTCGTTGTACTTTATGTCGGCATCTGCATAAACAGTGGTCAGTGCAGTTTCAAAGGGAGCAATAGCATCGTTGATGCCAAAGCAAGCCAGCACATACTCACCGATCACAGCAATGATCATCTTTTCGGGCATGCCGCACATCCACTGGTTGTTAGCGATAGCGGTGTGCATAGCCTCAGCAAAAGCAGCAGCATCGCCGGTAACATGGAAAGCACCGCAGGTGAAGTTGTTGAGCATCATAGCGTGTACCAGAGAAGCTGCTTCGTCCACGTTTGCGATCTGCTCAGCAGGAATCAGCAAAGTGGAGGTCAGACCCTCATCAGCCAGGTCATAAACGCCGGCAGCGTTGTTTGCCATGTTGTTCATGTCGCCGCCCATGGCGAAGAATTTCTTATCCTCGGGAACTGCATTCCAGATAGCATTGATCAAATCGGAAGCGCCGTTGGAAGCAGCGGGAGTAGTATCCAGCTCAATCTCGATGTCGATCTCGTCGTCGGGAATCACACCCTCGTTGGTGGTGGGTTCAGTGGTGGGCACGGTGGTGGTTTCGTTGGTGTTGGTGGTGTTACCGCAGGCTACCAGACCCATAACCAAGGTCAAAGCCAGCAGCAAAGCAATCAGCTTTTTCATAATGTTTGTTCCTCCAAATATTTTAACTTTGTTCTTTTTCTGATGAAATATATGATAACGACACCGAGGGCAACCCCAAGGGTATCGATACCTACATCTTTGATTCCGGGACCTCTGTCCGGAACGAAGCATTGGATGGTTTCATCCACGCAGGCGACAAATATGCCGCAAAAAAAGGCAAGTGCGGTTCGCTGCCAGTTCTTTTTCAGCAGCATTGCATAAAGCCAGCTGAAAAGCATACCCAGCGTGCAAAATTCTGTGAAATGTGCCAGCTTACGCAGCAGTCCGTGTCCCGAATCCGGCTTGTCCGGACCGTCGGGGAATAGGGAGGCAAGAAGATCCCGCAGCCAGCCGCTGATTGCACCGGAAATCTCCCCGGGAAGCAGGGAGTTGCCCCAGATAAAGGCAAGGTTGATGCAAAGCAGGCAACAGCAAAACCATAGCCGCTTTTGTGTACGCAGCATTACAGAACACCCATGTGCTCCAGCAAGATCTTAAGACCCAGCAGGAGCAGAATAATACCGCCGGCAGCTTGTGCCTTCTTCTCAAAGCGGCTGCCAAACACATTGCCGATCTGCACACCTACAGCAGACAGGGTGAACGTGACCACACCAATCAGCAGCACTGCGGTGAGGATGTTCACATTTCCTGCCATGGCAAGGGAGATGCCCACAGCCAGTGCATCAATGCTGGTGGCAATGGCCATGACGAACATGGTTTTTACAGACAGGTCAGCGTCCTGATTTTCACAGTCACAACCTTTATGGAAAGCTTCCTTGAGCATATTGATGCCGATAATTGCCAACAGACCAAATGCGACCCAGTGATCTACTGCTTCAATGGCATCAGCAAACATGGTGCCCAGAAAAAAGCCGATCAAAGGCATCAGCGCCTGAAAGCTGCCAAACCATGCACCGCACAAGATGCTTGCTTTTGATGTGGCTTTGGGCATAGACAGACCCTTGCAAATAGAAACTGCGCAGGCATCCATGCTCAATCCTACTGCCAGAAGCAGAAGTTCTGCAAAACCCATGTTTTCCCCTCCGTAACAGGTACTCTTTCTACGTACCGGGGCATTATAACAGTAAGCGTCTGCAAAGTCAAGACATATCACAAATAATTCACAAATGCCATGACAAAGCCACAAGAACGTGCTGTTTTCCTATGCATAAATTTGATTTACGGTTAAGGATGCAGAGACAAATATGGGAGGGTCATCTGACCCTCCCATTTAAAATCTTATTCGTCGCCAAAGGCAGCGTTTGTCAGCTCGGATTTTTGACCACGGGACATAAGGGCTTTTACTGCTTGGTCCACAGAAACGCGTCCGTTGACCACAGCGTCCACGGTTTCTACAATGGGCATTTCCACATTATATTGCTCCGCAAGGCGCAAGGCAGCAGGCAGTGCATTCAGACCTTCCACCACCATGCCTACCTGACGGGTGGCATCATCTACAGGGACACCCTGACCCAACAAAATGCCACAGCGGTTGTTGCGGCTGTGCATACTGGTAGCGGTGACGATCAAATCACCGATTCCGGCAAGACCGGTAAAGGTTTGCCTCCTGCAACCCATAGCAGAACCCAAACGGGAAATTTCTGCAATGCCACGGGTGATCAGTGCGGCTTTCGCGTTATCGCCACAGCCCAGACCGGTAGCAATACCGGAAGCAAGGGCAATAACGTTTTTCAGCGCGCCGCACAGCTCTACTCCGTGCACATCATCATTGGTGTACACACGCATGCAGTCAGTGGTGAACACCTCCTGTACCAGCGTTGCGGCAGCTGCATCCTCACAGGCGGAAACGATGGTGGTAGGCAGATCTTTGGCGACCTCCTCTGCATGAGTAGGACCGGACAGCGCCACCAGCTTCACTGTAGGATTTTTCAGTTCATCGGCAATGATTTGTGTCATGGTTAGCAAGGTGTCGGCTTCAATACCCTTTGCCACGTCCACAATTATCTGACCGTTGGGAATAAACGGTGCTGCTTTTCGTGCAGTGGCACGAACAAAGGGAGAAGGAACAGCAAACAGCAGAATATCCATATCGGTACATACGGTTTGCATATCCTTGGTGTATGCCAGCGTTTCAGGCAGCTCTGTGCCGGGAAGGTTGGGATGCCGCCGGGTGGCGGACATGTCATCGATTTCTTTTTCAATGGCAGACCAGATTGTAACGGTGTTTCCGGCATTGCTCAGCATTCTTGCCAGAGCAACGCCCCAAGTACCGGCGCCTAAAACTCCAATTCTCTTCATGTGAAAGTTCCTCTATACAGTGATTTTATTATTCGATGATATATGAGGCAGTAATCTCGCCTATATATAGAGTGTGATAATCGCCTTCATTGCGGGTGCCTTTGGTGTAGTAACGCTCCATCACAGCACTGTCAATAGCGGCCGCATTCTGATCTTGCCTATACAGCACCTTGCACTCCAACGTCAAGGGCAACTGACGGATACCGGGCACGGACACCGTCTGACCCGGCTCTGTTTCCAGATTCAGATGCTGGAATTTGTCCATATCCCGTCCGGATTTGCTTCCACAGACAGCCACGATGTTTTTATCCACTGCGCCCAGAGGGATGTTTACGGTAAATTCACCGTTTTTGTCCAAAAGCTTCTTGGTGTAACGGCTTTCCCGGACATAGGTGCAGAAGGTGGGCTTGCCCCAGATCACACCGATATGCCCCCAGCCGATGATCATGGTGTTGGTTTCACCCTCAGCAGCGGTGGTCAGCAGAATACCCTTGTCGATCTGTTTCATAATGAGACCGGCATAGTCCCAAATATTAATTTCCTTTTTCATGCTTACACTCCATAATTTAGAATGATCTTGCCTTCTTCATAGGCCGACGGATTCTTACCCACATATTATATGCGCAATATATGGAAAAAGCAAGTATTTATAGGTACTTATTAAAATAACCGGGACAAAATGCCAGGCAAATGGAAAAAATAAACTTTACCTCTTGCAAGTTGCCTTGAATAATGCTAATATATTCTGGAATAATGCGGTATTATGCCGCTGCCGTGAAAACGGCAAGTATATAAAGGAGGCAAACCATGACTCTTAACGAAAAAAAGCAGTTGCAGATTACTGCCTGCAAGGTGCGCATGGGCGTGATTGAATCCACCTACGGCGCAAAAGCAGGACACCCCGGTGGAAGCTTGTCCGCTGCGGAGGTCTTTACATATCTCTACTTTAAAGAGATGAACATCGATCCCAAGAATCCCAAGTGGGAAGATCGGGATCGTTTCGTGCTGTCCAAAGGTCATACCACTCCCGGCCTGTATGCCACTTTGGCAAACCGCGGCTTCTTCCCTGTGGAAGATCTGCCCACCTTCCGTCACATTGACAGCTACCTGCAGGGCCACCCCAACATGAACACCGTTCCCGGTGTGGATATGTCTACCGGTTCTCTGGGTCAAGGCATCTCCACCGCTGTAGGTATGGCTATGGCTGCAAAGCACACCGGCAAGCAGAACAGAGTGTACACTCTGCTGGGTGACGGTGAGATCCAGGAAGGCCAGGTATGGGAGGCTTGCATGTCCGCTGCCCACTACAAGCTGGACAACCTGTGCATCGTTGTGGACAACAACGGTCTGCAGATCGACGGTGCTGTTGCCGATGTTATGAGTCCGTATCCGATTGTGGACAAGCTGGAAACCTTCGGCTTCGCTGTCCAGCAGATTGACGGTCACGACTTTGATGCTATCGAAGCAGCTTTTGCTAAGGCAAGAGAGGTCAAGGGCCAGCCCTCCGCTATTGTCATTAAGAGCGTCAAGGGCAAGGGCGTTTCCTTCATGGAAAACAATGCCGGCTGGCATGGCAAGGCACCCAATGATGCTGAGTATGAGCAGGCTATGACTGAGCTGAAGGCTCAGCTGGCAGAACTGGAGGCGTAATTATGGCAGAGATGAAGAAAGTTGCAACCCGTGATAGCTATGGCGCTGCTCTCGTTGAGCTGGGCGCTACCTGTAATGACCTGGTGGTTCTGGATGCTGACCTGGCAGGCGCTACCAAGACCGGTGTGTTCCAGAAGGCTTATCCCGACCGTCATTACGATTTCGGTATTGCTGAGGCGAATATGATCAGCGCTGCTGCCGGTATGTCCACCGCAGGTCTGGTTCCTTTTGCATCCAGCTTTGCAATGTTTGCAGCAGGCCGTGCTTTTGAGCAGGTGCGTAACTCTATCGGCTACCCCCACCTGAACGTGAAGATCGGCGCTACCCACGGCGGCATCTCCGTTGGTGAGGATGGCGCAAGCCATCAGTGCTGTGAGGACTTTGCGCTGATGCGCTCCATTCCCGGCATGACTGTTATCTGCCCTGCTGACGATGTGGAGGCAAAGGCTGCTGTGAAGGCGGCTTATGAGATGAACGGTCCTGTTTACCTGCGTTTCGGTCGTCTGGCTGTTCCGGTATTCCATGCTGAGGATTACAAGTTTGAGATCGGCAAGGGCGAGATCCTGAAAGACGGCACCGACGTTGCAATCATTGCCAACGGTCTGTTGGTTTATGAAGCCATCAAGGCCGGCGAAGAACTGAAAGAGGCCGGCATCAACGCAATGGTCATTAACATGGCGACCATTAAGCCTCTGGACGAGGAGCTGGTTTTGGCTGCCGCCAAGAAGTGCGGCAAGGTTATCACCTGCGAGGAGCACTCTGTTATTGGCGGTTTGGGCGAGGCTGTGTGCAGCCTGCTCAGCGAGAAGCTTCCCACTCCCGTGAAGCGTATCGGTGTCAACGACGAGTTCGGTCACTCCGGTCCCGCAGTCAAGCTGCTGGAGCAGTTTGGCCTGTGCGCAAGCAACATTGTTGCCACCGCAAAGGAATTCTGCAAATAAGTTTCTACAAAACGGGCGTGTGCGCTTGCACACGCCCGTTCTTAGAGTGTCACAAAAGGCCCAAACCGTCAAAACCATATTTGGCGGTTTGGGTTTTCGCTTCTATGATAATTCATCAATATAGGACATATCTCAGAACTATCAAAATAGTATGAGCTTGCTACGCAAGGGTTTTGACTTACTGCGCAAACCGGTCTCTACCGTACCTATGTACGCCGACGAGTCCGGTTTGCTTGTCTTTGGACCTTTATTGACCTCTGCCAATCTGTCAAAAAATTGTTTTTTGACAGATTGAGAAAGGGCGTGTGCGTTTGCACACGCCCTTTCTCTTGCATATTGTGCTCGGAATCGTTATAATAAAAATGAGGTGAGCAATATGAAACGTGTGTTTTTGATCGTGCTGGATTCCTTTGGGATTGGGCAGATGCCAGATTCTGAAAGCTTTGGGGATGTGGGTGTTAACACGCTGCGCTCCTGTGCAAAATCCGATCATCTGCACATTCCTAATATGATAAAGGCCGGTTTGGGGAATATTGCCGGAGTGGACGTACTCCCACGAGAGAAAACTCCCACAGGTGCTTTTGGCCGTATGGCAGAACGCTCCATGGGCAAGGACACCACCATCGGACACTGGGAGATCGCAGGCATCGTTTCCCAAGAACCGCTACCTACCTATCCCGATGGATTTCCCGAAGAGATCTTGAAGCCGTTCCGAGAGCAGACAGGCAGAGGGATATTGGCCAATGCTCCCTGGTCCGGCACGGAGGTTATTGAAAAATATGGCGCTGCCCATATGAAGAGTGGGGACCTGATCGTCTATACCTCTGCCGACTCCGTGTTCCAAATTGCTGCGCATGAGGATGTGGTCCCTCCGGAGCAGCTGTACGAATACTGCCGCATTGCCCGGAAACTGTTGCAGGGCAAGCATGGCGTGGGCAGAGTGATTGCCCGTCCTTTTGTGGGAGAGCCGGGCAATTTCAGACGCACGGCAAACCGCCATGATTTTTCTCTGGAACCACCTGTCATTACTTTGCCGGAGGCGGTGAAGAATGCAGGACTTGCTTCTATCGGTGTGGGTAAGATCCATGATATTTTTGCAGGGGTCGGATTGACTGAGCAGGTGTATAACAAGAGCAATGCAGACGGCATGACCCATACCATGGGCTATGCACAGAAGGAATTTACCGGTCTGTGCTTTGTAAATCTTGTAGATTTTGATATGCAGTACGGACATCGCCGGGATATTGACGGATATGCAAAGGCATTAAGTGAATTTGATGCATGGCTGCCCCAGTTTATGGAGCAGTTGGGAGAGGATGATATCGTTATCATCACTGCAGATCACGGCTGTGACCCCGGCTATGCTGCTACCACTGACCATACAAGAGAGTATGTACCCGTGTTGGTGCTTGGTAAAAAAGTAACGCCTTGTGATCTGGGAACAAGAAGCACCTTTGCGGATGTTGCTGCCACTGTGGCGCAGCTATTGAACGTAGAATTGATTACTCCCGGCACAAGCTTCGCTGCTGCTATTTTAGAAGAATAAATACCTATTCACGAGTTGTATCGTTATTGGGTGTAGGGGCGACCATTGTTTAATTTAGGTATGATTGCCCCCGGCAATCATTAATATTTTAGATTCTCTGCGCGGAGCACCACGCCCGTGCAGAGAACTATTACGAATTCGCCCGCAATTTCGGCGCATACGCAACATTGTGCCGCCGGGCGAGCAATGCTCGCCCCTACGAGCTCTATCGATAGACAGCTCGATAAATCAGAATTTGAAAAGGAGGTTTTGGTATGACACCTGAAAAATTAGTGGAACAGGCCAGCGGTGCCATGCAGGGCGCCTACGCTCCTTATTCCGGTTACAAGGTGGGTGCGGCACTTTTGTGTGCCGACGGCACGGTTTATACCGGCTGCAATATTGAAAACGCTTCTTATACCCCTACTGTCTGCGCCGAGCGCACCGCATTTTTTAAGGCAATTACCGACGGAAAGCGAGAGTTTTCCGCCATTGCCGTTTGCGGCGGCAAGAACGGTGCGATAGAGGGATATTTCCCGCCCTGCGGTGTATGCCGTCAGGTGATGCGGGAGTTTTGCAAGGACGATTTTCTGATCCATATGGCAGGACCGGAGGGCACAATTAAGACACGAAATTTGGCACAATTGTTGCCGGAAAGTTTTTTATTATAAAATACTTGCTTTTTCGACAACAATAACGTATAATTTTTTGTGAAATCAAATTCGTAAGGAGAGGAGGAAGAACCAACATTCGTTGGGTGCTTTCTTCTCTTTTTTCGGATCAAAAAGAAAGGACGGAAAACAAAATGAATCTCGTTTACGGCATCAAAGACAAGCCCAAATTTGGCCAGATGTTACTGTTCGCATTCCAGCAGGTTCTGGCTATCCTGGCAGCAACCATCCTTGTCCCTGCAATTATTGGTAACGGCATGAGCCAGTCCGCTGCCCTGTTCGGCGCAGGCGTCGGCACCATTGTTTACCAGCTGTTTACCAAGTTCCGCAGTCCTGTTTTCCTGGGATCTTCCTTCGCGTTCATTGGTTCTATGCTCGCCGCTTTTGGCGGTGCTGCATCCGCTTCCGCTGGCTATGCAGGCTTACTGGTCGGTGCAATCTTTGCCGGTCTGGTATACGTTGTGATCGCAATCGTAGTCAAGCTTGTTGGTGTTAAGTGGATTAATAAGTTAATGCCTCCCGTGGTCATCGGACCCACCGTTGCTCTGATCGGTCTGAGCTTGGCAGTCAATGCTGTCAATGACTTGACTGTTGGCAAAGTCATGGTAGACGGCGTTTCCGCTTGCAGTCCCTATGTGGCACTGATCTGCGGCATTATCACTTTGTTTGCAATTTTTGTAATCTCTGTCTACGGCAAGAACATGGCTAAGCTTATCCCCTTTGTTCTGGGCATTCTGGTAGGCTATGTTGTTGCATCTATCTTCACTGTAATCGGTATTGCTACCAACAATGTTGCACTGCAGGTAATTAACTTCGCTGCATTCAAGGATATGCAGATCTTTGCTGTGCCCGACTTCACTTTCCTTGAGGCTTTCAAGGGCGTGAAGGAAATCGACGGCGCATTCATCGCTACCATCGCTGTAGCCTACGTCCCTGTTGCATTCGTGGTGTTTGCTGAGCACATTGCTGACCACAAGAACCTGTCCACCATCATCGGTCAGGATCTGCTGGAAGAGCCCGGCCTGCATCGCACTCTGCTGGGTGACGGCATCGGCTCTATCGCCGGCGCATTCTTCGGCGGTTGCCCTAACACTACCTACGGTGAGTCTGTCGGCTGTGTTGCCATTACCCGCAACGCTTCTGTAGTTACCATCACCACCGCTGCTATCATGTGTATGGTAATCTCCTTCTTCGGACCCTTTGTTACCTTCCTGGCCCCCATTCCCAACTGTGTTATGGGCGGCGTTTGTGTAGCACTGTACGGTTTCATCGCTGTTTCCGGTCTGAAGATGATTCAGCAGGTCAACCTGGGCGCAAGCAAGAACCTGTTCGTGGTTTCCGCTATCCTGATCCCCGGCATCGGCGGTCTGAGCGTTACCTTCGGCAAGGTTACTCTGACTACGATCGCCTGTGCACTGATCCTGGGCATCGTTGCCAACCTGATTCTGGCTAAGGGTCAAGAAGACTAATTAAAAAAGCAATACTGCCGGTCATATGGCCTGCACTTGTCAAGAAAAAGTAGACACTAAAAAGCATAATTACACGAAGCCCAGTTCGGTCTTGTACTGAACTGGGCTTTTGTAGCCCAAGGCGGCAGCTGGTCTGTGATTATTGAAGAAATAAACATACTGATTCAGTA
>JAZRUM010000057.1:0-2393 GCA_045652545.1 Faecousia sp.
TTCTTCAGCCGGCAGATCTCGGTCCAGTCGGCGCTCCAGCGCCTCATACAAGGTCTCAAGATTCCATTGGGGGATAAAATCTATCTTTGCGCTCCACGCCCCGCCTCCATAACATACATCTCGGGAGATTTCAAAAACCACCGGTCCGGAAATGCCATAGTCGGTAAACTGCATTTCGCCTGTACTGTGGGTATGAAGAGCCCCATCGTGGAAAATCTCCACATGGCAATTGGCCCGCACACCCTTAAGGGCTACCACGCCTCCCCAGCTGCTTTTCAGCTGAACAAGGGTAGGCCGCAGCTTTGTGGCTTTGTGCCCCAGCTTTGCCAGCAGCTTATAGCCGGACATACTGCCACCCAGCTTGGTCCCGGCAAGGCCGCCGCAGGCAACGATCAACCTGTCACAGCAGATATGATTCTCATCCGTATATACCGTAAAGCCGTTGGCGCCATGGCTGACCTTTTGCACTTCCTGCCCAAGGCGCAGCTGGATATTCGGTCGCTCCAATGCATAGCGCAGCACATCCAAGACAGAGTTGGCTTGGTCGGAATAGGGATACACCCGTCCCGAAGGCTCTGTGACTGTCAAAAGACCCAGATCACGGAACCAAGTAAGGGTATCCTCGGGGTTCATCTGGGTCAGTGCATAGGCGGAAAAGCCGGGGTCTTCCCCATGGTAACCGCCCTTTGCCGCGTGAATATTACTAAGGTTACAGCGCCCATTGCCTGTAGCCAGAAGCTTTCTGCCCAACCGGGCCTGCCGTTCAAATAGGATGACTGTTACATCCGGGTTCTGGGCTGCAGCCAGTGCCGCAGCCATACCGGACGCGCCGCCGCCTATGATACCAATGACCATACATTCACCTGCTTTCTTGTCACATTATACTTCATTACCGGAACTGAAACAAGAAAAACTTCCTTGAAATCACAAAATCCTATGTTATAATATCTGGGGTGAAGCAGATGGACAGAAATCAAATCGATAAAATCGCACAGACGCCCCAGGACAAGCTCCTATTGGCAAAGCTTTGGGATAAGCTTGGCGGGGGTATGCGTAAGAATATCATTGCAAGCACCTGCTTCCTGTCACCCAGAGAGCAGGAAATGGCACGGTATCTGTTTGGCTCTGCCCCGGGACTGCACAATTTCGGCGGCTATGACGATGCCGAGCGACGGATGCTGGTCTATCTGCCCGACTATCTGGATGTATCCTATCTGATGGAGTCAGATTCACCGGTAGTCTGTCTGCGTGCCCGGTTTTATGAAGCGGATACCCTAACCCACCGAGACTTTTTAGGCGCGCTGATGGGTGCCGGTATTGCCCGGGAAACTATTGGAGATATTTGTGTGTACACAGGCGGCTGCGATTTCTTTGTTGCTGCCGAGATCGCACCTTATCTTCTGCAGAATTTCACCAGCGCAGGCAGGACGAAGCTGCGTATGGAGCAAATCCCCCTTTCCCAGGCCCACATCCCCGAACCGGAGGTGCAGCAAATCCGGGACACCCTGGCGTCCCTGCGTCTGGACAGCGTGATCAGCGCCGGTTTCCGCATTAGCAGAAGCCTGGCCGCACAAGCGATCTGTGCCGGAAAAGCTACCATCGACGGTCTGCCCTGTGAAAAGCCGGACAAGACTGTGGAGGAAGGGGCAAAAATTTCCTTGCGAGGTTTTGGAAAGATCAAACTGCAAACAATAAACGGCCAAACAAAAAAAGGCCGCATTTCAGTGGTCATCGACCGCTATGTGTGAGGGCATATTATGAACATGGATCAAGTGATCGCCAGAATCAATGAACTGGCAAAAAAAGCAAAAGCCGAAGGGCTGACACCGGATGAGCTGGCAGAACGGGACCGGCTGCGCAGAATCTATATCGATTCCGTCAAGGCAAGTCTTACCGGGCAGCTGGACAATACCTATATTGTCCGTCCCGATGGTTCCAAGGAAAAACTCAATAAGAAGCAATAACTTGACTTTTTCAAGGGCAAATGATATGATTTACCCCACACGGAGAGTTGTCCGAGCGGTTTAAGGAGCTAGTCTTGAAAACTAGTGATGGGGAAACCCACCGTGAGTTCGAATCTCACACTCTCCGCCAATAAGAAAAGCCACCCTTTGGGTGGCTTTTCTTATTGGCGAAGGAGAGAGCGGGAGATTCGAACAATCAAACGCAATAGTCCGGTGGACTATTGCTCAATACGGGCTCGACCGCATTGACACTATGATTAATCGAATCTCCACTCTCCGCCTCATACGCGGCAAATATCCAAAGTGTACACTAACAACAAAAAACAGGCTACCCAATGGGTAGCCTGTTTTTTATTACAATTTGCATTCAGCATTTCACCGTCTGTCTGTGAAATAGACGGTGGATTCCCATCGCAATCAGCAGCATCA
>JAZRUM010000058.1:0-11408 GCA_045652545.1 Faecousia sp.
GCACAGAAAATGCCCCTTAAGGGGCGGCCCGAGAAAGGAATGCGGTCGGCAAACCGTTCGGGGCCCCTTTAGGGGCAATAGTCTGCAAAATGCCCTTCTAGGGCTTAATCAAGCCTCCGGCTTAGCCGGAGGTTTTGACTAAAGAAACCCTGTAGCGTAAAGCCTCCCTTGCACAAGGGGGTGGCTTTCAGTAGGCAAGACGGAGGGGTTGTAACGGACCACCAGTTCCCTTTACACAAGGGATCTACGGTGTAAACACAACTGCACCTGCGGTGGTGGGAGGACTTGTGATGCTACAAAAAACACCTGACCATGGCGAATCGCCACCGGTCAGGTGTCTGTTTTATGAAATACTTGAGTTACTTTTCGTTCTTGTAGATTTCCTTGAAGTACTTGTAAGTATCTACCTTCAGTTCACCACAGGCGGCCTCGTCACAAGCAATGATGCCGTCCTTGTGTATCTGCAATGCAGAAATGGTCCAAGCGTGGTCAACACCGCCCTCGACGCAGTGACGCAGAGCACGGGCCTTGTTGTGGCCGTTGATCACCAGCAGAACCTGCTTGGAATCGCAAACAGTACCAACACCAACGGACAGAGCGGTCTTGGGAACCTTGTTGGGGTCATTGTCAAAGAAACGGGAGTTGACGATGAGAGTATCCTCGGTCAGAGCGCGGACACCGGTACGGGAAGCCAAGGAAGTGAAAGGCTCGTTGAAAGCAATATGGCCGTCAACACCGGAGCCACCCAGGAACAGGTCAATGCCGCCGTAGGAAGCGATCTTGTCTTCGTAGCGCTGGCACTCAGCTTCCAGATCCTCAGCCATGCCGTTGAGGATGTTGGTGTTCTCAGCAGGAATGTCAATGTGATTGAAGAAATTGTCGTGCATGAAATACCAGTAGCTCTGATCATGCTCACGGGGCAAGCCTACATACTCGTCCATGTTGAAGGTGACTACGTTCTTAAAGGAAACATAGCCGGACTTATTCAGCTCAATCAGCTTTGCATAAGTACCCAGAGGGGAGGAGCCGGTAGGCAGACCCAGAACGAAGGGGCGGTTTTCTTTGTGGTTATTGATTGCATCCGCAATGTGGTAAGCGGCCCAGTTGCTCATTTCAGTGTAGTCGTTTTTAATAATCAGTTTCACGTTATATTCCTCCATATTGATTAGAATGGATAGTGCGAGAATTTGCGCTTTTGAGTAAATTATATAACTGTTGTTTTTATTTGTCTATATTTTTTTATAAATTTTTTTCGATTTTTTTTCCAAGGGTTTCGATTTAAAAACAGGATATCACTAAAGAAAACAACATGGATTACACGCACCCCAAATCCGTCGTTTTCTATGTTATAATACCCCCAACGAAAACCGAGAGCTAAACTTGCCAAAATAAACGAACACCTGATTATGGCAGATAATGCCATGGACAGGTGTTTTGTTATCAGTATATACTATCCGGAATGTAAAATATATGTAAATCCCTTGAAGTTTCTCACTAAAACCGCTAAAATTGTAACAAATACAAGGAGGTGAGGTTATGATCTGGTGCGTAGAAGACGATTCCAGCATCCGTGACATTGAAGTATATGCTTTAACTTCCACCGGTTTTGCTGCCAAGGGGTTTGAGGATGGCGACAGCTTTTGGAATGCGTTGCAATCCGAAAAGCCGGATCTGGTGGTTCTGGATGTGATGCTGCCCGGTAAGGATGGCGTGACATTGCTGAAGCTGATGAAAGCCTCTCAGGAATTCTGTGAAATCCCGGTCATCATGGCTACCGCCAAGGGCAGTGAGTATGATAAGATCCAAAGTTTGGATCTTGGCGCTGATGACTACTTGGTAAAACCTTTCGGTATTATGGAGATGGTCAGCCGGGTGAAAGCGGTGCTGCGCCGGTGCAAACCAGTCAAGGATACCAAGCTTTTGAAGCTGGAAGGATTGGTGCTGAATCCCGACGAGCATACTGTTACTGTGGATGGAGAACGGGTTGTCCTGACTTATAAGGAATATGAACTGCTACATCTGTTCCTTTCTCAGCCGGGTATTGCTTTTACAAGAGAGCAGCTGCTTGTCAAGGTTTGGAATACAGACTATATGGGTGAAACCCGGACGGTAGATATGCACATCCGTACCTTGCGGCAAAAGCTGGGTGAATATGGCCGTATGATCGAAACGGTTCGCAATGTAGGCTATCGCCTGGAGGCGAAATATGACAAGTAAGATTTTTCGTTCGACCGTATTCGTTGCGGTTGTGGTCCTGCTCTGTTCTCTTGGCATTGTGATGGGCGTGCTGTATAACCATTTCACCCAGGTTCAGGTGCAGCAGTTGAAAGACGAACTAAGCTTAGCAGTCACGGGCACAGAACAGTACGGAAATGCGTTTCTGGAAAATGTGGAAGCAGACCGCTTCCGTGTGACATGGATCGATACCGATGGCACAGTTCTCTTTGATACACAGGTGGATCAGACAGCTATGGAAAATCACGCAAACCGCGAGGAGATCCAAGAAGCCTTTGAAACAGGACGCGGTAGCGCCGTACGTACATCCGAAACACTGACTGAGCAGACCTTTTATGAAGCGCAACAGTTAAAAGATGGAACAGTATTGCGTATTTCAACCAACCAGGAATCTGCCTGGGCTTTGATGATTGGTATGCTGTGGTCGGTTATTTTGATTGTCACGCTGGCTATCGGTCTTTCTGCAATTCTTGCACGAAGAATGGCAAAGAAAATCGTGGAGCCGCTGAACAAACTGGATTTGGAGCAACCGCTGAAAAACGACGTATACGAAGAAATCTCTCCCTTGTTACACCGCATCCATCGGCAGCATCGGCAGATTACAGAACAGATGGAAGAACTACGGTACAAGGCTGATGAATTTCAGCAGATCACCTCCCACATGCAGGAAGGTCTTGTGTTGCTGGACGGTGAAGGGACCATTCTTAGCATCAACCCTTCCGCTATGCAGCTGTTTGAAACAGAAGCGGATTGTATTGGCAAGAACTTTTTGCTGATTGATCGGGATAGCGCTATGCGCAACGCCGTCAATGATGCATTGGATAAAGGTCGTGGCTACGCGAGGCTGCGCAGAAACGGGCGGGATTATCAGTTCGACTTAAGCCGAATCCAATCCGATGGGACGGTAATCGGCGCGGTTGTTCTGGCTTTTGATATTACGGAGCGCCTAAACTCCGAGAAGATGCGTCGAGTGTTCTCTGCCAATGTGTCGCATGAATTAAAGACTCCCTTGCAAGGCATTATCGGCAGTGCGGAACTACTGGAGAGCGGTCTTGCAAAGCCGGAAGATGCACCCCGTTTTGTGGGTCATATCCGTAAAGAAGCATCTCGCCTAATAAACCTGATTGAAGACATCATCCGCTTGTCGCAGCTGGATGAGGGAGTTTCCTTGCCGACCGAGGAAGTGGATCTGCTGGCTCTGGCGGAAGAAGTGAAAAGTATTCTCGAAAAGAGTGCTGCAGAGAAAAATGTTAGTATTTGTATTTCCGGCAACGGATTTGCAGTGCTAGGCGTTCGCAGAATGTTGCAAGAAATCATCTGCAATCTCTGTGATAATGCAATCAAGTACAACATCCCCGGCGGCAGCATAAAAATTCATGTTGAAAACAAGAAATTGACCGTCAATGATACTGGCATCGGTATTCCCGTAGAACACAAAGATCGGATCTTTGAACGGTTCTACCGAGTGGATAAAAGTCACTCCAAGGCATCTGGCGGTACCGGTCTAGGCCTTTCCATTGTTAAGCATGCAGTGCAGTATCATAAAGCCAACATAGAACTAAACAGCACTCCCGGAAAGGGCACATCCATTACCATACAGTTTTGATTGCAGAGCGCATCCGTTTGGGTGCGCTCTTTGCGTTTTACATAGATTTTACAGAGGCTTTGCAAACCTTCTATGGTATTTACAAATGGCAAAATTTATAATGTAGACTGTCGAAATGAGAAAACTTTCCATAAAGGAGTAAATTATGACAGCTTACATTTTTAAGATCATCACCCTGCTGGGTGGCTTGGCTTTGTTCCTGTTCGGTATGGACATTATGGGCAAAGCACTGGAGCGTCAGGCCGGTGGCAAATTACAGACCATCCTGGCCAAGATGAGTTCCAATGTGTTCAAGGGTTTCCTGCTGGGTCTGGGTGTCACGGCTGTGATCCAGTCTTCTTCCGCAACAACCGTAATGGTGGTCGGTTTCGTTAACTCCGGTATTATGACCCTGAAGCAGGCGGTTGGTGTTATCATGGGTTCCAATATCGGCACCACAGTTACCGCCTGGATTTTGTCCCTGTCTGGCTTGGAAGGCGATAGCTTCTTAATTAAATTCTTTAAGCCTTCTACGCTTGCACCCCTGATTGCGATCGTTGGCATCGTGCTCTACATGTTCACCAAGAGTGAAAAGAAAAAGGGCATCGGCACCATCATGCTGGGCTTTATGGCCTTGATGACCGGTATGGATTTGATGAGCAGTTCCATGTCTTTCCTGAAGAGTGAAGCATGGTTTGCAGACCTGATGATCTCCTTTACCAATCCCATTGTAGGTATCCTGTTCGGTGCAGTACTGACTGCCATCATCCAGTCATCTTCCGCATCTGTTGGTATCCTGCAGGGTCTGTGTGTCACCGGTGCAGTTACCTATGGTGCAGCGATCCCCATCATCCTGGGCCAGAACATTGGTACGTGTATTACTGCGATTATGGGTGCAATCGGTGCCAACCGCAACGCACGCCGTACCGCAATGGTTCACCTGCTGTTCAATGTGGTAGGCGCTACCATGTTTGCTACAGTCTTCTACGGTGTCAACATATTCGTCCCCTGGAATTTCCTGGGCAACTCCGTACAAGCTTGGGATATCTCTGTAATCCACACCGGTTTTAACGTGATTGCAACGGCTGTCCTGATGCCCCTGAATGGTCTGCTGGTAAAACTGGCATATCTGCTGGTTCCCGAAGTTAAAGAGCCGGAAAAGACCGAACTGCTGGACTCTCGTCTGCTGGCTACTCCCGCTGTTGCTGTGCAGCGTGCCCAGAGAATTGCAGGTGAGATGGCTGCGGATGCAGCTAAGGCAATGCACCTGGCAATGGGTCTGACAAAAAAGTTTGAAGAGGGAGTTGTGGAGCAGGTCGTGGCGTTGGAAGACAAGACTGACCGCTACGAGGACGCACTGAATACCTACCTGGTGAAGCTGTCCACTATGAATCTGTCTGTCCACGATAACCGTATCCTGAATACTTTGCTCTACACCGTTTCCGATATTGAGCGTATGGCAGACCATGCTATGGCAATTGCTAAGGCTGCTCAGGAAATTAACGAAAAGAACATCGAATTTTCCAAGCAAGCTAAGGCTGAGTTGGCTGTCATGGAGCAAGCTGTCTTGGATATCGTAGACCGCACTGTTGTTGCCTATGGTAGCTTTGACCGCGAGCTGGCTGTTAGAATCGAACCTCAGGAGCAGGTCATTGATACCTTGGTTCGTGAGATCAAGAGCCGCCATGTGCGCCGTCTGAGAGATGGCCTGTGTACAGTGGAATATGGCTTTGTGTTGGAAGATCTGCTGACCGCTTGCGAGCGCACCGCAGACCACTGCTCCAACGTTGCTGTTGAGATGCTACAGGTTGCCGAAGGCAAGCTGGAAGCACACGAATACTTAAACGCCCTGAAGGCTGGCGAACTCCATGAGTCTGCCGCCTTTGCAGAGCAGTTCGCTCAGTACAAGGCACAGTACGCGTTCCCCGAAGAAAACTAAAACAACGGTATTTGGTATCATATCTCTAAAGCTTCCGGATTTTCCGGAGGCTTTGCTCTATACACAGAACCAAACTTGTGATATACTTATTACATAGACTTGGTAAACTCGGGGTTTTTACCAACGTTTTTACCAAGATGGGCCAAGAAAGAATGAGGAGATTTAAGAGGATTTGAGAAGATCCAAAAATCACACTGAACATTCAATATCAAAATACAAGTATTTAAGAAGAAATTCGATACTTTTGAGGAGATATAGAGGATGATTAAAATCTTATTTGTTTGCCATGGCAATATTTGCAGAAGTCCAATGGGACAGTATGTTCTGCAGGATATGGTGAACAAAGCGGGTCTTGCTGACCGGTTTTGTATCGCATCGGTGGCGGTGAGCAGAGAAGAGCTGGGAAATCCGGTGTATCCCCCGGCAAAGCGGGAGATGAATCGCCACGGCGTTGCCTGCGACGGTCACCGCGCCCGGCAGATCACCCAAAAGGATGTGGACAGCTATGACCACATTTTCTATATGGACAGCTCGAATCTCCGTTATTTGCGCAGAATGTTCCCTGGGGAAATCAAGTTTAAGCCGTTCTTGAATCGGGATGTGGCAGACCCTTGGTACACCGGCGATTTCACCCAAACTTGGGCGGATATTTGGGAAGGCTGCACCCGGATCTTGGAGGAGCTGACCTGATGGATAGAGAAAGATTAGAGCAGCAGCTGGCGGAATTGCCGCTGTATGTCTATACCTATGTTGACCCCAATGGCATTGAGTATTCTGATCGGATCCGGTGGATCTGTCAGCATGAATGCCCCATGTACGGCAAGACTTGGGCATGCCCTCCGGGGGTGGGGGAGGTGGCGGAGTGTGCCGCCAAGTGCCGCAGTTACCAAAATTGCCTGATGGTGGGCACTATTACGGAAACGGACGATATTTCCAATATGGAGGAAACCCTCAAGACCCGTCCGGAGCATGAAAAGCTTACCAACCAGATCCGGGATCTGTTTCGGGAGCAAGGGGTTGAGCCGTACATTCTATCCACGGAGGCCTGCGCCGTCTGTGAACGATGCGCTATTTTGGACGGAATGCCTTGCCGTATGCCCGGCAGAATGCACCCCTGCGTGGAAAGCCACGGCATTAACCTGATTCCGACGCTGGAGGAAAACGGACTGGAATTCCAGTACGGCGGCGATGTGATCACATGGTATTCTCTGCTGTTTTTTAACGAATAAAAATGAGACTGTCCGGATGGGCAGTCTTTTTTCTTGCACTTTCCCCTAAAAATGGAAAAAGGTCTTTTATTCTTCGCAATTATGTGCTATAGTTATCATGTCTATTTATGTGCCTACGAGAAGGAGTATTGCAATGATCACAGTTAGTAATTTAGGTATGCAGTTTGGCGGTCAGTGGCTGTTCCAGCACGTGGACCTGCAATTTTTGCCCGGCAACTGCTATGGTATTATCGGTGCCAACGGTGCCGGTAAGTCTACATTTCTGCGTCTGCTCACCGGAGAACTGGAGTCCACCACCGGTGATATCCACATCGACCCGGACAAGCGTGTTTCTGTTCTGAAGCAGAACCAGAACGCCTATGACGAGTATTCCATCATGGACACCGTCATCATGGGCAACCAGCATCTTTACGATGTGATGAAGGAAAAGGACGCCATCTATGAAAAGCCGGACTTCACCGATGAGGACGGCATCCGTGCCTCTGAGCTGGAGGTGGAGTTTGCAGAGATGGGCGGCTGGGAGGCAGAATCCGATGCATCCCGTCTTTTGCAGGGTCTGGGCATCGGCACCGAGATGCATGGCGATATCATGGGCGCCACCGACCCCCGACTGAAGGTGAAGGTGCTGCTGGCACAGGCGCTGTTCGGCAACCCGGACATCGTTATGCTGGACGAGCCTACCAACAACCTGGACATTGAAGCCATCAACTGGCTGGAGGACTTTCTGCTGGACTTCCCCGGCATGGTCATCGCCGTTTCCCACGACCGCCACTTCCTGAACACTGTCTGTACGCACACTGTGGATATCGACTACGGCAAGATCAAGATGTATGTGGGCAACTACGACTTCTGGTACGAGTCCTCTCAGATGGTGCAGGCCATGATCCGCAACAAAAACAAGAAGAATCAGGAGAAGATCGAAGAACTGCAGCTGTTTATTCAGCGGTTCTCTGCCAATAAGTCCAAGGCAAAGCAGGCAACTGCCCGCCGGAAGCTGCTGGACAAGCTGACTGTGGAGGAAATGCCCTGTTCCACCCGTCGTTACCCATTCGTTGGCTTTATGCCCGAGCGGGAACTGGGTAAGGACATTCTCACCGTCAACGATGTGTCCGTCACTGTGGACGGTGTAAAGCTACTGGACAAGGTCTACTTCTCCGTGGGCAAGAACGACAAGATCGCCTTTGTGGGTGAGAACGAGCTGGCGCAGACCGCGCTGTTTCAGATTCTTATGGGTGAGCTGGAGCCGGACGAGGGCTCTATCAAGTGGGGCATCTCCACTGTGCGCAGCTACCTGCCCAAGGATAACTCCGAGTATTTTGACGGCAACTCCATGGAACTGGTGGATTGGCTGCGTCAGTACTCCGTGAAGAAGGACGATGTGTACCTGCGTGGTTTCCTGGGCAGAATGCTCTTTAGCAACGAGGATGTGTTCAAGCAGGTGAATGTGCTGTCCGGTGGCGAAAAGGTCCGCTGCATGCTCTCCAAGATGATGCTCAGTGGCGCTAACGTGGTGCTGCTGGACCAGCCCACCAACCACTTGGATATGGAGTCCATTCAGGCTGTGAACAAGGGCCTTGAGGCAATCACCGGCGTGGTACTGCTGGCCTGCCACGACCACGAAATGCTCACCTCTACCTGTAACCGTGTCATCGCCTTCCAGCCGGACGGCACCATCGTGGACCGCTACGGCACCTACGACGACTACCTGGAGTGGGTGAAGAACAATCAGCAGTAAAACGCTGTAAATACCTTGATTGTCATTGCGAGCCGGTGCGCACACCGGCGTGGCAATCTAAAAGGAGCAGAATAAATGGAAAAGATATTAGATATTATTTCTGAAAAAATGCAAAAGGCATTTGTTGATGCAGGTTACGAGGCATCTTTCGGACGGGTAACGGTGTCCAACCGTCCCGACCTGTGCCAGTTCCAGTGCAACGGCGCGTTGGCAGCTGCCAAGCAGTATAAGTGCGCGCCCATCCAGATCGCAAACGCTGTGGCGGAAAAATTGTGCAAGGAGGATTTCTCCAAGATCGAGGCGGTCATGCCCGGTTTTCTGAATCTGGACCTGTCGGACAGCTTCTTGCAGAACTATCTGGAAGCCATGCGCACCGCACCGGATTTTGGCGTACAGAAGTCCGGCGAGGGCAAGACCGTTGTGGTGGACTACGGCGGACCCAATGTGGCAAAGCCGCTGCACATCGGCCACCTGCGCTCTGCCATCATCGGTGAGTCAATCAAGCGACTGTTCAAGTTCTTTGGCTACAACGCCATCGGCGATATCCATTTGGGCGACTGGGGTCTGCAGATGGGACTGATCATTGCAGAGCTGCAGGAGCGTCAGCCGGATCTGTGCTACTTTGACGAAAATTACACCGGTCCTTATCCGGAGGAAGCTCCCTTTACCATAACAGAGCTGGAGGAGATCTACCCTGCGGCTTCTGCCAAGAAAAAGGATAACGAAGCCTTTGCGGACAAGGCACACACCGCCACCTATGAGCTGCAGACCGGAAGACCCGGTTACCGGGCGCTGTGGCAGCACATTATGCGCTTGTCCTTAGCGGATATGCGCAAGATCTACGACGATCTGAATGTGCACTTTGAGGCATGGCTGGGCGAAAGCGATGCAGATCCCTTTATTCCCCCTATGGTGGAGGACTTTAAAAACCGTGGCATCGCGGTGCAAAGCGAGGGCGCATGGGTCATTCCCGTTGCCCGGGAGGACGATAAGAAGGAAGTTCCTCCTTGCATTTTGGTCAAATCCGACGGCTCTGCCATCTATGCTACCACGGACCTTGCTACCATGGTGCAGCGTATGCAGGACTTTAAGCCGGACCGGATGTTCTACATCACCGACAAGCGCCAGAGCCTGCACTTTGAGCAGGTGTTCCGGGCGGCAAAGCTGGGCAGTATCGTTCCGGAAGATTACACGCTGGAGCACTTGGGCTTCGGTACTATGAACGGCAAGGACGGCAAGCCTTTCAAGACCCGTGACGGTGGCGTTATGCGTCTGGAAATGCTGATCAAGGACATGACGGACTTTGTCCGTGCCAAGGTTGTGGAGAATCAGATCGTCACCGGTGATGCGGTGGAAGAGACCACCAAGAAGATCGCCCTTGCTGCCCTGAAGTACGGCGACTTGTCCAACCAACCCACCAAGGACTATGTGTTCGACATGGACCGCTTTGCTGCCTTTGAGGGCAACACAGGTCCGTACATTCTGTATACCATCGTGCGCATCAAGTCTATTTTGGCAAAGTACGGCACTTGGGAGAATCTGCCCATCGCACCGGCAGCTAACCCGTATGCAAAAGATCTGATGCTGGCCATTACCAGACTGGCGCCCAATCTGGAAAATGCCCTGGCTACCGCATCCCCCAATGTGATCTGCGCCTATATTTACGAACTGGCTGGCGCGGTGAACAAGTTCTACCACGAGACCCGTATCCTCACGGAGGAAAACGAGCAGCTGAAGGCCGGCTATATTGCCCTAATCGGTCTTGCCAAGAATATCTTGGAGACCTGCATTGATATTTTGGGCTTCTCCGCTCCTGAAAAAATGTAAAAGTGTACGGTGCTGCGAATGCAGCACCGTGCTTTTATTATAATGTATCTTTCTGCCGGGAAGAAATTTAATTTTCATGTATATTTTTCCTGCAAGGTGGAAACAATCACCCTAAAAGGAGGGGTTAAATGAAAGTACGTGATATTATGAGCTGCCCTGCGATCCATGTAGCTCCCGGGGAATCTGTGGAGGTGGCAGCTCGGACGCTGGCGCAATATAATATAGGTGCGCTGCCGGTGTGCACGGAAGAGGGTAAGCTGTGCGGCATGGTCACGGATCGAGATATGGTGACAAGATGCGTGGCATCGGGCAGACAACCATCCCAAACGACGGTCCGGGATGTGATGACGGGTAAGGTGGAGCCGGCGCAGCCGGACATGGATGCGGCGGTGGCGGCACACTTGATGGGAAGATTGCAGGTCAGGCGACTTCCTGTGGTGGAAAACGGCAAGCTGTGCGGTATGGTCAGCCTTGGAGATCTGGCAAAACGGGAGGACAGTATTATGGATGCGGCAGACGCCTTGTCAGATATTTCTACAGGTGTAACTGCTTGGTAAAAATGCACAGAAATCCCCGGTAAATAATGGCAAAACTAACCGATTAAACGATTGCGGAAAAAGTTGAAAAAAATTAAAAAAACCTATTGACAAATAAGGCGCAAAGTGATATCATATGCAAGCTGTCCGATGAACGGCGTGGCCGGGAGGACGGCAAAACCTGTACCTTGTAAATTGAATAACGCAAAGACGAACAAACACCTTGAACAATGATATGTTTAAGTTTCGATTAATCGAATTTAAGCCAACGAAAATTCTTGAGTAAATTTGCTAGACGAATTACTTGGAAAATGATTTGAGC
>JAZRUM010000059.1:0-13407 GCA_045652545.1 Faecousia sp.
CCGAACTTGGACTCCATCATGAAGCCGTCCAGACGGCCGCCGATACCGATGATGATGTTACGCAGGCTCTGTGCGCAGAAGTCGATGATCCAGCCCATCTCCACACGCTTGGGGTCGATGTCCAGACGCTTCAGGCCCTTCTTTGCCAGCCACTCGTCGGTGTTGTTACGCTCGTGCTGCATACGGGCAGTCAGAGCAACCATAGCCAGGTTGTGGGCGTTCATGATGTCGTTGATATCACCGGTCAGACCCAGGGAGAACTCGGTCATGGGCATCAGCAGAGCGTTACCGCCGCCGGCTGCAGTACCCTTAACGTTCATGGTAGGACCGCCGGAGGGCTGACGCAGAGCGCCGCCTGCATTCTTGCCGATGTAGCCCAGGCCTTCGATCAGACCCAGAGAAACGGTGGACTTACCCTCACCAAAGGGAGTGGGGGTAACAGCGGTGACCTCGATGAACTTGCCATCGGGCTTGTCGGCCAGACGGTTCATGACCTTGATGAAATCGATCTTGGGGGTCTTGCCGTAGGGGATGATCTCCTCGGGCAGCAGGCCCAGCTTTTCCCGGAAGTAATCTACAGGGGGCAGAGTCTTTTCTGCTTCCTCTGCGATCTGCCAGTCAGCGAACTTGGTGGGATCCAGCTTTACCAGACCCTTCTCGTCTACGTACTTGCCATTTTCGTCAAAAACGATTGCCATAGTATGTTTCCTCCTTAATGTTTAGTGCACACGCACAATATTGATGTATTTTGGCATCCTCTAAAAACTCTTTTTTGATGATTTGGACAGTAGATTTTGCATCAAATTAAGTTTTGGAAAGTCCGGAATACTTTGTGTATTGTGGACTTTTCAAAACGAGAAGTTGAGGCAAAAGATACGTCCAAAGCGCAAAGGGGGAGTTTTTTGAGGTGCCCCTTTATTATTCCTCGGTAATGACCGCTGCGTCACGAATCAGACGCATGACCTTGCCGGTGAGGACACTGTTGATGACTGCCTGCTCCAATGCGGCGTCGTACTGCTCTTTCAGCTGCTCCATGGTGATGTTGTTGTGGCGGCAGATCACTGCCAGAGCATTGGCAATGTCCTCTTCCTCCGCCTTCAGACCTTCGATCATTACGATCTCGTCGATGGCTGCCCGGCAACGCAGGGCGGCTTCGGCTGTGGGTCTTGCATCTTCTTTCAGCTGCTGCTGGGTGGTGTTCATGAACTGGCAGTACATCTCAATGCTCAGTCCCTGCTGGGCAAGCTGGGCACGCAGATTGTTCATCTGATCTTCCACTGCATCGTCCAGCATCTTGTCGGTAACAGTCAGCTCCAGGGTCTGGGCCGCCTGATTCAGCAGCTGATCCTGCAGATCCATCTCCCCACGCTCGTCGGCATAGGCCTGCATGCTTTCGTGCATCTTCTGCTGCATTTGAGCAAATGTCTCACATTTGCCGATCTCCTTGGCAAAGGTGTCGTCCAGGTCATACTCGGTTTTGACCCGGATGGAAAGGATCTTGCACTGAAACTCTGCTTCCTTGCCAGCCAGCGCTTCGGAGTGATAGGCTTCCGGGAAAGTGACCTTTACGGTAACTTCTTCGCCGGGAACTTTATCCAGCAGCTGCTCCTCAAAACCGGGGATAAACATGCCGCTGCCCAGCACCAAGGTCTGGTTTTCCGCTGTGCCGCCGGCGAACTGCTCGCCGTCGCAGAAGCCTGCGTAGTTGAGGACCACCTCATCGCCTTGCTCCGTGGGGCGGTCGTTGACTTCAGTTATCCGGGGGTTCTGCTGACGCAACCGCTCCATGTTTTTGTTTACCTCTTCTTCGGTAACAATGTGCCGGCTGTAGGTCGCCTGCAAGCCTTTGTAAGTAAAGCTCATGATCCTTGCTCCTTTTGTTTCGTAAACATCAAGCAAATGCACCTGCGATAGCTGTCGGTCTTTTTTGCCTGAAAATACGTTATCAAATCTTGAAATACACAAAGTATTCCAGCGATTTTCTGCCTTTTTTTATTCAAAAAATCCACGACATCTATTCTTGTTGATTTTCTTGATGCTTACGAGCGCTTTATCCTAAAATATAATACAACAAATATACATTTCTTTCAAGCACAAAAGGATTTTACAAAAAACACTTGCAAAAAACAATATAGTTATGATATTTTATTTATAGTTTCTACCTATAGATTGGAGCTTGCTATGAACTACAACTACTTACGTTATTTTTCTGTGCTGGCGCAGGTGGAGCATTACACTCTGGCTGCGGCGCGCTTAGGAATCTCTCAGCCCTCTCTGAGCAGTGCTATCCATAATTTGGAGGATGAGCTGGGCGGTGTGAAGCTTTTTGAAAAGGTCGGCAGAAATATCCGGCTGACGGAAGAGGGTCGGTATTACCGGGAACAGGTGGACGAGGCGTTGCGTCGGCTGCACGACGCTACCCAGACCCTCCATGAAAGTAAAGTGAGCGCCCCGGTGCTGGTGCGGCTGGGTCTTGTGTCCGGCGCATTGGACAGTCTTGTTGCGCAGGAGATCACCGATTATACAAAGCAGAACCCCCGTATCCGGTTTCAGCTGACGGAAAGCTCTGCCGATGAGCTGATGGACATGGTGCGGCAGGAGAAGCTGGATATGGCGCTGGTGGACACCACCAACCGGGACAGAAGCCTGCACTTCCGGAAGCTGTGTCAGCAGAATTTTTATGTGGCACTGCCTGCAGACCACCCCTTTGCCTCCCGAAAGAGCCTGATGTATCAGGATCTGCAAGGACAGCCACAGGTGTCCTTCCACTATGACGCAGAAAGCGCCTTCGAGCAATGGGCATCCGGCGCAGAAAGAAAAATCGTCTGCGCAGTGAACACTGCCCAGTCCGCTTTAAGTCTGGTGGCGGCAGGTTTCGGCTTCTGTTTCCTGCCGGCAAGCTGTGTCCGGGATCAGGAGGACGTGCTCTTTGTCCCCCTGCAGAACTGGCACCAGGCGCTGTACATGTGCATTCTTTATGATAAGTGGCTGGGGCCGCCGGTATGGGGTTTCTGCGAACGGCTGGTAAAAATGCTCCGCAGTCAACCCACCGTGGAAGGCGGCCTATGGTACACCGATGTTTAATTAAAAATTGAGAATTAAATTCCAGTTTATAGAGTTGTCTATCGATAGAGTTCGTAGGGGCGAGCATTGCTCGCCCGGCGGCACGATGTTGCGTATGCGCCGAAATTGCGGGCGAATTCGTAATGTTTCTCTGCACGGGCGTGGTGCTCCGCGCAGCGAATCTAAAATATTAATGATTGCCGGGGGCAATCATACCTAAATTAAACAATGGTCGCCCCTACATCCAATAACGAAACTGCTCGTTAAACTGGAATTATACTTCTAATAAAATCCTGCCGGCCCAAATGGGTCGGCAGGATTTTCTTACATTCTATACAGGCGCTTTGCGTTTTCCGTGGTGATTGCGTGAACCTCCTCCACCGAAATGCCCCGGAGCTCCGCCAGGCGCTCTGCCATGCGGTACAGGTAGCCGGGGTCGTTGCGCTTGCCCCGGAAAGGCTCCGGCGCCATAAAGGGGCAATCGGTTTCCAGCACGATTCTGTCCAAAGGGATGCTCTGGGCAGTTTCCACCGCCTTGCGGGCGTTTTTGAAGGTCAGAACACCGGTAAAGCCAATGTACCAACCCATATTCACCAGCTGCCGCGCCATCTCCGCCGAGCCGGAGTAGCAGTGGAACACGCCGGTCACATCCTTAAATTCCTTCACGATCCGCAAACCATCGTCGTGGGCGTTGCGCTCATGCACGATCACCGGCATATTCAGCTCCCTTGCCAACTCCAGCTGCATCCGGAACGCCTTTTGCTGGATTTGGCGGGGAATCGTTTCATAATAATAGTCCAGACCGATCTCGCCGATGGCCAGCACTTTTGGATGCTGCGCCATTTGGCGGTACTGGGCGATCACCGCTTCGTTTACCTCGTCGGTGGAATCCGGATGACTGCCCACCGATGCGTACACAAAGGGATATTGCTCCGCCATGGCGATGCAGTCCTTAGAAGAATCCAGACAGCAGCCTACGTTCATTACAAGGTCTACGCCTTTTTCTTTCAAGCCCAGGATCATCTGCTCCCGATCCTCATCAAAGGCCGGGTCATTCATGTGGGCATGGGTGTCGAATAACATAAGTATCACTCCAATGGATAATTGAGAATTAAAAATTAAGAATTAAGAATTGAGAATTGAGAATTAAATCCCCATTTAGCGAGCTGTTTCAAACTACATATGTCATTTCGAGCGGACCCTGAGCGTAGTCGAAGGGGAAGTCGGGAAATCCGTAATTTCCATTGCAGGGCAGCGGATTTCTCCACTCGCCTGCGGCTCGGTCGAAATGACAGAGGGGGAAAGGAAACAGCTCGATAAATCGGGATTTATTCCTCTATTACTGCCACGTAGCAATTTGCAAGCTCTTGAACGCGGGGGTCGTCGGGGGAAAAGTCGGTGTGGTTTGGGTAGCCGTTGATGCCGTCCCCGGTCAGCTTACCTGCCGCTTCTTTCAGCACCCACAGCTTTAAAAGGGCGGCAGGTTTATCTTCCGCTGCGTCAAAACGCTTTTTTTCCAAAGGGGAAAGAATTTTTTCCGCCAGGCGCAGGTCGATCTTTCTTTGAGTTTCCTCTGCGTCAATGCCAATGTTCTTTTCAGAAAGCGCGCAAAAAGCATAATGCTTTGTGTGGGATATGGAAAAATACAGGCAACTGTCTGCAAAATAGGGCTTCCCCCGTTGGGCAGTGCATATCTGCGGCAGGGGGTTTCCGGTTTTTTCCAGATACATCTTCGCCAGCAGCTGCCGTCCGGCCTCGTGTCCGGATATTCCGTCCAGCGACATATACCGCAGTTCCATACCGCCACCTCCCGTTAGGAATTGAAAGTTGAAAGTTGAAAATTTTTTATTGTCATACAAATTCCAGTTTATCGAGTAGTTTCAAACTACATATGTCATTTCGAGCGGACCCTGAGCGTAGTCGAAGGGGAAGTCGAGAAATCCGTAATTTCCATTGCAGCGCAGCGGATTTCTCCACTCGCCTGCGGCTCGGTCGAAATGACAGAGGGGGAAAGGAAACAGCTCGGTAAATCGGAATTTAATTTTCAATTCTTAATTTTTTATAGTATATCTCCAAACCGGTACTGTGTCAAATGTTCTGCTTTGGTTTTTGCTGCATACATTTATCAAGAGGTGATACGCATGAGCGAGCATAGCTTACAGCTGCCCCACAAGCTGACTCTGGACGAGCGGAGCAAGCTTACCATGACCGGCGTCACAGAGGTGGTCAGTTTTGACGACACCGCCGTGGTGCTCCACACGGTTTTGGGTACGCTGGAGGTACAAGGACAACAGCTGAAACTGAAAACCCTTTCCTTAGACGGCGGTCAAGTGGCAGTGGACGGACATATCAGCGCCCTTTACTATGAAGAACCCCGGGAAAAACGCAGCTTCCGGGAGTGGTTCTCCAAATGATCACACCGTTAGAAGCGCTGCAGCACTTCGCTATCGCCCTTGTTATGGGAATTGGACTGGGGGTGCTTTACGGATTTCTGCGCCCCACACGTATCCGGTGGAGCTGGCCGGCAGACCTTATATTTATGGTGTGTTTTTTCCGGGTGTGGCTGACGCTTGGCTTTGGCATCTGTCAAGGGGATCTGCGGTTAGGCTGCAGCGCAGGTCTTCCCTGCGGCATCCTGCTTTGGGACAAAACCTTTGGAAAACTCCTTCGCCCGGTTTTTCGCGGTTTCTGGCGTTTGGTGGGACAATTTTTCCGGGCAATTCTCCATCCATTGAAAATATTTTTCAAAAAATTTGGAAAAACTGCAAAATTTCTCTTGGCAAGTACTAAAAAAGCGGTTAAAATAAACTGTACTAAAGACGACGGAGGTATCCGCCATGGCACCAAAGCAACATCCTGCGCGCAGGATCCGGCTGGTATATCGACGCAGCTCCACCCTGCTCAAGTGCGCGCTGCTGGGAATGCTCCTGGTATGCACATTGGCCCTGACGGTGCTGCGCATATCCCTGCTGGAAGCAAAGGAAAAAACCGAGGATCTGCGGGATCAGGCTGCCGTACTGGAGCTGGAGAACCGGGAACTGGAGCGTTCCATCTCCCAGCTGGGCACCGTGCAAAGCGTCACCGAACTGGCAGGAAAGCTTTTGGGTCTGGTAGATCCCGACACCGTCATTTTTCAACCTGAAGGCTGAGAGAAAACCCTCAGCAGCCTAGCAAACTGGAGGAAGCAATACACATATGGAGTTAACCGTTGGAGCAATTTTAGAGGGCAAAGTCAAATCTATCACCAATTTCGGCGCTTTTATCGCCCTGCCGGAAAACAAGACCGGTCTGGTACATATTTCTGAGGTAGCAAACACCTTTGTCAGCGATGTGCGCCAGCATCTGACCGAGGGGCAGGACGTAAAGGTAATGGTCATCGGCGCAGAAAACGGCAAGGTCAATCTTTCTATCAAGCGTCTGGAAGCAAAGCCTGCCCGGGATACCGCACCCCGGTCTCAAGCGCCCCAAAGCCGCCCGGCAAAGGCGCCTACACCGCCCCCAGCTCCCAAAACCGCAGATCAGCTTTTTGAAGAAAAGCTGAAGGCCTTTATGTCCGAGTCCGACAGCAAGATCTCCTCCTGCCGTCAGTATTCCGACCACCGGACCAAGAGCCGCAGAAGATAAGTATGAAAACAGTTGTAATTACCGGCGGCAGCCGAGGGATCGGCGCAGCCGCCGTGGAGGCCTTTGCCGCCCGGGGCGACCGGGTGTTTTTCCTTTACGAAAAGGAACATGCTGCAGCAAAAACTGTGGCAGAAAAAACCGGCGCTACCCCGATCTGCTGTGACGTGGCGGATCCTGCTGCGGTGCAGCAGGCGTTTTTGCAGATCCCGGACGTGGACGTGCTTGTGTGCAACGCCGGCATCTGTCACTATGGGCTCATGAGCCAAATGTCCGAGGCGCAGTGGGACAGGATCTTTGATGTAAATGTCAAAGGCATCTATGCCTGCGTCAATGCTGCTACCCCCTATTTTCTAAAAAAGCAATCCGGCTGTATTATCACCGTCAGCTCCATGTGGGGTCAGGTTGGCGCTTCCTGCGAGGTGGCCTATTCCGCCACGAAGGGCGCGATCATCGCCATGACCAAAGCCCTGGCCCAGGAGTTAGGACCGTCCGGTGTGCGCTGCAACTGCATCGCCCCGGGGGTCATTGAAACGGATATGTGCAAAGACGTATCTGCGCAAACCATGTCTGACCTTGCCGCTGAAAGTCTGGTAGGCCGAAACGGCACACCTGCCGACGTTGCCCATGCCATGCTGTATCTGGCAGACACAGAATTTGTTACCGGACAGCTGCTGCCGGTAAACGGCGGCATTCTCTTATAAACATATCAGGAGGAATTACTTATGAAGATTGCCATTGGTTGTGACCACGGCGCATTGGACCTGAAAAACAAAATGATCGACCACCTGCAAAAGCAGGGACACGAAATCAAGGACTTCGGCACCCATAGTTTGGACAGCTGCGACTATCCCGACTTTGCCGCCCCTGCCGCCCAGGCAGTGGCTTCCGGCGAATGCGAAAAGGGCATCGTGCTGTGCACCACCGGCATCGGTGTGTCTATCACCTGCAATAAGGTAAAAGGCATTCGCTGCGCGCTGCTTTCCGATGTGATGTCCGCCCGGATGACCCGGGAGCACAACGACACCAACATGATGGCCATTGGCGCCGGCGTGGTGGGTCAGATGCTGGCTCTGGAAATTGCAGACACCTGGCTGGGTACGGAATTTTCTAATGAGGCCCGCCACCAGCGCAGAATCGACAAGATGATGGCACTGGAGCAGACAGCAGATTAAATTGAGAATTGAAAATTGAGAATTATAATCCGTTCTTTGGGTATTACGGATTTCTCGACTGCGCTAACGCTCCGCTCGAAATGACAAGAGGTAGTTTGATGGATGCTTGCATCTATCGTGCTTCTACTGTCATCTTGAGCGGAGCATCGAAGATGCGGAGTCGAAAGATCCGTCCTTATGGGGTTACGGATTTCTCTGCCGGGCCGATGTGGTCATCGGCCCCTACGCTGAGTCGAAATGACAGATAACAACAAAGACAATTCTCCATTCTCTATTCTCAATTTTTTACAGGAGGGTTCCATATGAAATGTAAAACTTGCGAATTTGAAAGCGCGCAGGATTTTTCCTATTGCCCCAACTGCGGCAAACCGGCGCAGCCCGGCACGGTTGAGGCTTCGGTGTCTATCGAGCCGGTAAATACCGCTGCGCAAACGGTGCTGTCAGCGCTAAAAGATACCCTGTTTTTGGTGCTGTGCATTCTGATGAGTGTCTCCTGCGGAGTGGCGCTTGTGAGCACCGGTCCGGATGTGCTGTCCATTTTGTTTACCATCTTTCTGTGGTTGGTGTACGGGCAGAGCCGCAACGGCATTGCCGATGCCGCCCATTTGCGCCGGGTCAGTGGTACGGTCTACGCCCACTATGTGATTGTCAATGTTTGCGCAATCCTGCTGGTGGTCTTAGGCGGCATTATCGGGCTGTGCTTCAGCGCCCTTGTCAGTGACACTGCATTCATAAATGAAATTTTGGCAGAATTGGATCTGGGAACGGACAATGTCACTTTGGCTGCCCAGTTGCTGGTCTCCGCCTCCGGCACTATTTTCTTCATTATTTTCGCACTGATAGGTGCGATGATGATCGTTATCAACCTGTTTTCCATCCGGTACATCCACCGCTTTGCCAAGTCGGTTTATCAGAGTGTGGAATCCGGCAAGCTGGAGTTAAAGCACATAAAGGCCACCTATAGATGGCTGATCGTTTTTGCCGTATGCTCCGGTCTTGGCCTGCTGGGAAATCTGGGTTCCGGTGATTTTATGCTCATTGTATCCAGCGCCGCTTCCTGCGCAATGCCCATCGTGGCCGCAATTTTAGTGAAGAAATACTTCATGACAGAAGAATAAGCATTGATAGCAAAAGCCTGCTGGGGAAAATTCCTCAGCAGGCTTTTTATTAGTAGTCCAGGATTTGCAGGTCTTCCTCATTGACCTTGCGCAGTTCCTTTTTGTTCATGATGTCATAGATACAGGGCACCACAAACAGGGTCATCAGTGTGGCATACAGCAAGCCGCCAATGCACACCACCGCCACCGGCTGCATCATTGCCGTGCCAATGCTTTTGCGCACCGCCATATCCAAAAGACCCAAAATGGTGGTAACCGTGGTCATGAGAATGGGGCGCATTCTGGTTTTGCCTGCTTCCAGCAGCGCCGCTCTGCGGTCCATTCCCTCCAGACGCAGTTGGTTTACATAATCCACCAGCACGATGCCGTTGTTCACGATAATGCCGGTGAGCATCACAAAGCCCACCAAACTGATAACGCTTACCTCCATACCGCACAGGATCAGTGCGCCGAAGCCGCCGGTAAAGGCAAGGGGAATTGTAAACATGACGATAAACGGAGATTTCAAGGACTGGAACTGGGCCACCATCACCAGATACACCAGCAGCACGCCCAGAAGCAGCATCAGTCCCAGCTGCTCCACAGCCTCCATGACCGTCTCATTCTCGCCGGCGAATTGGTATGTGACACCTACGCCCAGATCTGTGTTTTTTATCAGCTTCTCCGCCTGCCCGGTCACAAGGGTCACGTTCTTTCCTTCCTCCAGCTCAGCGGTCACTGTCAGATACCGCCGTTGGTCCACGCGGCGAATGGACATCAAACTGGTGGTTTCCTCCACGGTGGCAACGTCGCTGAGGATAAATTCCTTTGTTTCCCCGGTCTGGGTCTGCACCTCAAACGGGTAATTCTTCAGCGTCTCAATGGTCAGCTCCGCACCCTCAGGCTTTTCCACGATCACGTCGGTAGCATTGCCTTCGATCATCAGGGACATGGCATTGGTAGAGTTCTGCAAAGCAGCTGAGAGCTCCATGTAGATCTGGGCAACGGTAATGCCCTTGGACATGGCCTTATTCCGATCCACCGCCACGTGCAGCGCCGGGGTGGTATCCTCCAATCCGTCGGAAACGGAGGCTACACCCTCCAATGTTTCCAGCGCCTGGGCAGCGGTTTTTGCCGCAGACTGCAGCGTTTCCATATCGTTACAGTACAGCTGCAGACTGATGCCTTTGCCGGAAAGCATGCTCATATCCATCATAGCAGAGTTGGCAGTGACGGTGCAATCCATTCCGGCGCACAGCGTCTCGATCCGTTTGCCCACCGCTGCGCCGGAGCCGTTTTCATCGGACAGTATCACATACACGGTAACGTTGGTAGAGCCGCCGCTGCCCATGCCGCCCATAAGTCCGCCGCCCATCATAGCACCGGCGGTCTCAATTCCCTCCAACGTATCGATCCGGGCAAGCACCTCATCGGCCATAGCCACAGAGTCCTCCATAGTGGCCTCCTCAGGCATGGCGATGCTCACCGTCACAGTGGAAGAATCCATAGAGGGCATGAAGATGAATCCCCGGGACAAGCTCCATAGGGTAGACACCACCAGCAGCACTGCCGCTGCGCTGAGCACAATGGCTTTGTGATCCAGCGACCATGCCGCTGCCTTTTCATAGCCCCGCATAAACCAGCCGGGCATCGTGGCAGTGTTTTTCTTTTCCTTACGCAACATACCGGAAGCCATAGCAGGCACCAGCGTCAGCGCCACGATAAGGCTTGCCATCAGCGCATAGGTCATGGTCAGCGCCAGATCTGTAAACAGCTGTTTGGTAATGCCCGTGACAAACACAATGGGCAAAAATACGCATACGGTGGTCAGCGTGGATGCGGTGACTGCGCCTGCCACCTGCTTGGCGCCGCTGACTGCCGCCTGCACCGCATTTGCGCCCTTAGCCCGGAGGCGATACACATTTTCAATGACCACAACGGAGTTATCCACCAGCATACCCACCGCCACAGCCAGTCCGGACAGGGAGATCATATTCAGTGTCACTCCGGAGAAATACATCAGCACAATGGCAAAGACCACACTGATGGGAATGGAACAAAGGGTAATGAAGGTAGGACGCAGATCCCGCAAGAACAAAAACAGGATCACCACAGCGAACAGCGCGCCCAGCAGCAAACTGCTGAGAATGGTCTCCACGATCATATAGATATAGTCGCCCTGATTCATCAGGGAAACAAATTTCAGTCCTTCATACTCCTGCTCCAGCTGCCGGAACCGGGTATTGATATTGTCTGTGGTCTGGGCGGTTGCATAGGTGGACTGCTTTTCAAAGGTCAGAACAATGCTGTCCTGCCGGTTCAGCTTGGCGTAGGTCTCGTTGCGGTTGTCTGTGACCATCACCGACGCTACATCTTTTAAATAAACAGGGGCAACGCCCTCCATGTTCATATCCACCAGCAGCAGCTCCTCCAGCTCTTGGGCGGAGGTCATTTCGTCTCCCACGGAGACCATATAGCTGATGCCGGCATCGGTGATCGTGCCTGCAGGCATGGAGAAATTCTGCGCTGTCAGGATGCCGGTGACCATTTCCATGGTGAGGATCTTGTTCAGATCCGTTTGGGCCAAGGTCTTTTCCCGGGTCTCCTCCAGCGTCTGTTCGCCTTGCTCGATCTGGGTCATTGCCGCTGTGACCGTAGACTGCCCCACAGTGATCTCTGTGGCCGCCTTGCTCAGCTCCAGCAGACCGTCCATCTGGGCTTTGTTCAGTGTCTGCTGGGTATTTTTCAGCATGGCGATGCCCTCGTCCATCTGGGCAAGACCGGCTTCCAGCTCTGCAACGGTGCTGTTCAGATCCTTCAGCTCCACACCCTGCTTCTGCAGCAGCTGTTTCAGCTGTTCGACCTGACCGTTTAGGGTGCTCAGTGTGGTCTCCAAAAGGGCAATACGCCCATCAATGGTCTCGGCGGTTACATTGTTGGCATTCAGCTGCGCCTCCAACGCCGCCTTGTCTGCCTCCAAAAGCACATATCCTGCGCTGGATTTCAGCGCTGATAGCTCTGCGTCGATCTGGTCTTGAGGCTTGCCGCTGCCTTGAATCTGGGCGATCTTTTCGTCCATTTCGGCTTGCCGGGTCTGTATTTCCTGCAGCTGTGTGCGCAGCTGCTTCAGGGTATCGATCTGCTTCCGGGTCTGCTGCAGTTGCCCCTGCAGCGTGTTTACACCGGACTGGATGGGCCCCAGCACCTGCAGCAAGGTGTCCAGCTGAGAACGGGCAGCGATCAGCTGGCTCAGCTGATAATTCACCTCAGCCATACCGCTTGCTGTCTGCTCGGTCAGCTCCTGCTTACCCTTATCCAACTGGTTTTTTCCCGATTCCAGCTGTTTTTTGGCGATTTCCAAGTCGTGCTTTGCGTCCTTCAGCTCGGACAGCGCCTCGTCCATTTTCCCATTGATCTGCTGGGTCAGGGTCTTGTTCAGGCTGTCCAGCTTTGCCTGATCCATCACCAAATGGATCTGCTGCACCACAGCGCCGGAGGTGCTCACCCGGGCAACGCCTACGATGCCCTCCAGCTTGTTCATCAGACCGTCCTCCAACAGCTGGGTCAGCTGCACCGTATCCATTCCCTCCATGGATACCGCCGCCACCTCTACCGGCAGCATGGACGGGTTGATCTTCAGCACATAGGGCGCTTGGACCATGTCGCTCCAGCTGCCCTGCAGGGCGCTGATGCTCTGCTGAATGTCCACGCCCACAGTGTCCAGATTGACAGACTCCTCAAATTCCAGCAAAACCATAGAATAGTTTTCACCGGACGTGGAGGTGACCTCCTTAATATGCTCCAGGGTAGACATAGATTGCTCCAGCGGTTTTGTGATCTCCACCTCCACCTTCTCCGGACTTGCGCCGGGATAGGTGGTCATGATCATAACATAGGGGAAATTCATATTGGGCAGCAGATCGGGCGTCATGTTCAAAAACGCCACCACGCCCAACACGATCACCGCAATCACCGCAACAAAAACAGTCAGCGGTTTTTTCACACTGAATTGGGACATAAACGATACTCCTTAAATAAATACATCAATATAGAGGTAGCATATCATTACCAAGCAGAGAAATCAATTAATAATGTGTAAATTCTTAATAAAAATGGGGTGCGTGGGTAGGCAACAGGACTCTTCCGCGGGCTAAAAAAGTGTCCCCCGGACACTTTTTTGCGCTCTAGCGACCGCCGCCCTGTTCGAGTCCTTATCGGCCAAGACCAAAAAAGAACACCACCCGATTGGGTTGTTGCAGAAATTGTGATTGCTTCCTGTCCACAGACTCCGCCTGCGTCCAGTAAGCAATAGGACTCTTCCGCGGGCTAAAAAAGTGTCCCCCGGACACTTTTTTGCGCTCTAGCGACCGCCGCCCTGTTCGAGTCCTTATCGGCCAAGACCAAAAAAGAACACCACCCGATTGGGTGGTGGTCTTTTTTGGTGGTCGATA
>JAZRUM010000060.1:0-4297 GCA_045652545.1 Faecousia sp.
GGCTGCCGTCTGGGCGGTGAGCAAAGCGGTCACATCATTTTCTCCAAGTATGCATCCACCGGCGACGGTATTCTGACCTCTCTTAAGATGATGGAGGCCATGATTGCGAAAAAAGCCACCATGAGCCAGTTGTGCAGCGGCTTTACGGTCTATCCTCAGGTCCTTAAGAATGTGCGGGTGGCGGATAAAGCCCAGGCACAGGCGGATGAGGATGTGCAATCGGCCGTATCTGATGTTGCCGCCAAGCTTGGTGATGCTGGACGGATCCTTGTCCGCGAATCCGGAACAGAGCCGGTTATCCGGGTCATGGTGGAGGCTGAAACCACTCAAGTTTGTCAGGAGTATGTAGATTATGTGGTGAACACCATTCACAGAAAAGGTCATTGCGTATAATCACAAGTGCATCTGCATCAATATACGGATATTCTTTGCTATAAAGCAAGGGCGCGGAAGATTTCCGCGCCCTTATTGTTTCCTTTTATACGGTTGCATACCGCTTCAGCAGTATTCTTTCGCAATCTTCCAGATCCTCAGGTGTGTTGATTCCCCGCAGATCGTCGCCGTCATTTGTAAAATAGGTTTCTACCTTCATGCCATGCTTCACCATCAGCTCCGGCACCTCTGTAAGATAATACTCCTTCTGGACATTTGCGCAGCCAACCTTGGGCAGGATCTCAAACAGGGACTTGCTGTCAAAGACCATCACACCGGAAAACAGCTCCTTGATCTGCTCCTGCTCCGGAGTGCAGTCCTTGCCTTCGACGATAGCGCTGAATTTGCCCTGTTCATCCCGAACCACCCGGGCCCACATTTCCAGTTCCGGATTCTCTGCAGTCATCAGTGTGCAGGCTGCGCCGTTTTCCTCATGCTGCAAACACATTTTTTCCAGCTCGTTGCGGCGGAAAAGCGGCATATCGCCAAATGTGACCAGTACACTTCCGTCAAAATCCTTAAACGCATCCGCACATTCCATCACCGCGTGACCGGTTCCCAGCTGCTGCGTCTGCTCTACATAGTTGCAGCGCCCACCAAAATAATCGATAATTTTATCTTTTCCGTGGCCAACAACAATGTAAACATTCCTTTCATCAATGAATCGAATGTTTTCCAGAACGATTTCCAGCATTGGACGGTTTGCAACCCGGAACATAGCCTTGGGCAAATCGCCACTCAGTTTCTGCAGGCGCGTTCCCTTTCCCGCTGCCGGAATAATTGCTCTTATCGCATTCACCTTGTACACCTCAAATATCTATGTTTTACTTAATGTGTGCTTTTAGTCCCAGCTCGCTGTAGATTTTGCGCAGAATCTGCTTGATTTCCGGCAGTTTATTTTCCATGTCCTCCACCAGCTTCAGCTGTGTCCGCGCGCGGTCCAGATTCTGTCCGGGATAATATATGTTATAGTACGTATCGCCATTGATGTGATCCATCAGGAAACGGATTCCATCCTCAGAGGTGATGATCAAGGCTGCGTAGGGCAGCAGCTCCAGTTCCTCTTTGGTCAGCACATCGCCGCAGGCCTCAAGATATCCTCGGGCATACTGCTCATACAGATGCAGATCACAGGAAACCTTGGAAAGATCTTTTTCATCGTCCTTAGCCGTATTGGTTCCGATGCGCATACTGTCACCGTAGTCATACAGTGGCGAAGAGGGCATCACGGTATCCAGATCAATAATCGCCACAGGCAGATGGGTCTTTTTGTCAAACAAAACATTGTTCAGGTTGCAGTCGTTGTGGCAAATACGGGTAGGAATCTTTCCGCTTACCAGAGCCTCACTGATCATACCATACATATCCACACGGTCACGCACAAAATCAATCTCGTCCTGTACATATTTAACGCGACCCTTGGGGTCTTTTTTAATCGCCGCTTCCAGATCCAAATAACGGCTCTTGGTATTGTGGAAATTGGGAATGACCTCTTTCACATCCTCAACATTCACATCGGACATTTCCTTCAGGAATTTACCGAAGGCGCCGCCGGCGTGATAAAAGGTTTCCGGACTGTCCGGAATATCCAGAGAATACACACCGTCAAAATGGGTCAGCATGCGCCAACAACCGGTGGCATCCGGCAGATATGCGCGGCCGTCTTTTGTGGGGCGGAACATCTGCACCGAGCCTTTTTTACCATGACCCGGCAACAGAAATTTTCCGTATAAATGCTCCGTTGTCAGCTTGAAGTTCTTCATCAACGCATCCACATCAGGGAAAACATTGGTATTGATCCTCTGAAGGGTATATTTATGCACATGACCGGTATCCGACAGTGTCTCAACCTTATATGTCCTGTTGATATAACCCTTATTGATCTGGGTAATTTTTGTTACATCTCCGCGAATTGCAAACTTCTCTGCGATGTTCTGCACTTCATTGATGGGAGAGGCAGCAGGTTTCTCTGGTTCCAGCGCCAAATGCAGCGTTGCCCCCGGCTTCTTTGAATCGAAGTCAACAAACGCAAGTCTTTCGATAACAAAACGGATGACCCGTGCAAACCCCATATTCTTTTCCGCCACTCGGTACAGATAGCAGTAACAAACCCGAACTGCAATACTACAAGCAAAATACATGGCCGCAAAAGAGATCAGCGAGGTAATCGGAACCGCGGCCGAATCAAACAGCTTTCCGATTGCAAAACCTGATACTACCAGGACACCGCCGCCCAGAACACCTGCTGTAACCTCCCGGGAGAAAGCGCGGATGGAACCATAGCGCCAGATCTGTTTGTAGCACCGCAGTAAAAACCGAAATCCGAAAAACAAGACATATCCTACCGCGAAATACAGAAATGTTGTTCGAAGCAGCGGCTTTTCTGTCATAGAAAGATGCATTACAAAAATTGTCAACCAACAAACCAAATAGATAATTGTATCATAAAAAACCATCAACCAGCGATTACTCTTACGCTCGATAAATTCAGTTTCTTTTATTTCTTTTTTTGCTTCAGATATATTTGTTTTCTTACTCACTTGTCTACCTCCAGTTAATCTGTTACGTAATTGACCGAAATCAGATAAACCTCTTTTTCACACAGATGAGAAATCTTCCAAAAAATTTCATGTAGGCGTTCTGTTTTTTAGCAATATATACCAAATATCAACAAAAATGACATAATCCTACGTATACTATTACATAGTACCACAGTTGCAACCTTTTTGCAATACAATGTTTGTTATAAATTTCATAGGATTCTTCAGAAATTGCTTTCTCTGATTGCTGTGTTATCCTGTTTGCAGTACTCCTTTTATAAAAGTTTTTAGTTTCAAAAAACTATCCGCATACTTTGCAGTGCCGCTCCTTCAGTCCCTCCAGAACGGTGTAGGGAATCTCCAGATTGCCCCGGCCTTTGCCGATGGCAATGTGGGGCTTGTTGGCGCCGTGAAAATCCGTGCCGCCGGAGATGGCCAAGCCCAGCTCTTTTGCCATGGCACGGTAACGCTGATTCATATCGGCGGTATAGTCGGTATAGTAGCCTTCCACGCCCTCCAAACCATAGGGGATCAAAGATTTCAGGTATTCCTTCAGCGGCTCGTCCTCCAGTTTAATAAGATGGAGGTGGGCCGCAACAGCAATACCTCCGGCTTCTTTAATAATAGAAACCGCTTCCGGTCCGGTCAGTGCCTGCCGGTTGGAATAGGCATAGCAGCCAACGCTTAAGTAGCGATTGAATGCATCTTTTACGGATTCGGCGTAGCCCTTGCGTACCATAATCTGGGCAAAGTGGGCGCGGCACAGCACGGGATTTCCGCGGGCTTCCTCCCGGACCTCTTCCATGGTGATCTGAAAGCCCTGCTCGTTGAGCTTGCGGCAGGTCTCCTCCTGCCGGTCATCCCGAACCTTCAAAGCATATGCCATGGCATCATTGAGCCGTTTGTTGTGGATATCGATAAAGTAACCTAAGATGTGCAGTTCGGTGTCCGACTGGACGGAAAGCTCCACCGCAGGGATTACTTCGACACCAAGGCGCTGACCCTCAACCATAGCTTCCGGAACGCCCTCGATATTATCGTGGTCGGAAAGAGCAATGGCAGAAAGTCCGGCAGCATAAGCCGTACGCACCACTTCAGCCGGTGTCTGAGTGCCGTCACTTTTTAAAGAATGGGTATGCAGATCAATAAATTTCACGCTATTTCTCCTTACCAGTTGTCGCGGGCCCACAGGCCCGCCCAATCAAGATGCCCTCTTCGCAGGTGTCCTTTAGCAGATCACAGTAGAACGCAGTGATCTTGTCGGCACCGGAGTGCATACGTGTGAAGTCTGGAGACAGATCAGAACCTTCTTTAGATCCCGGCCT
>JAZRUM010000061.1:0-14163 GCA_045652545.1 Faecousia sp.
CAATACTTGGCGGGCGACTGCCCGGGAAGATAGGTAACGCGAACACAAGACCTCCACTTAAAATGTGGAGGTTCTTTTTTGTTCTAGAATTTACATTATACACAAAAAGGCCTCTACAGAAATGTAGAGGCCTTTTTAAGAGAAAGTAGTTATGAAATTTAGCTTTCGTATTTGCCTTTTTTACGTCGTGGATGATATATGCTCAGATACAGACCTACAAAAACCGCACAACAGGCGAGACTGATTTTCAAACCCAGTGAAAATGCTGCATTGTGATAGCGGAAGGTGACTGTGTGCGTGCCTTCTGACAACAGTAGACCGATCATAGCTTCACCAATGACTACAATCTGCGCAGGTTTGCCGTCTACAAAGGCGGTCCAGTTGCCGTCTTGTGGGATAGAGGTATACAGCACACCGTTACGGTTACAGTTTATTGTGCCTTCCACCAAGGTGTTCTGGAATGTGGTCAGGTTCAGAGTGGAAGCATTCAAAATCTCGTAGCCTGTCCAAAACAGGGATTCATCCAGAATATATGTGTTTAGCGTGATGCTTCCTTTATCACCGGCAGAGCAGGTCAGACGCACTTCAATAATGTCACCGGGCGCTACTTGACAGATTGCAAGAGATTGGGGGATGCTGTAGGTTTCACTGTATAAGGGTTCTGCGTTTTTATAGAAGGTGTACTTATTCTTTTTGGATAGATTTAATGCGGTGCAAACGAATCCACTGTCTTCTGCAATATACTTATAGACAACGGTACCATTGGTGTTAGAATCGGTAGTGTAGGAGCAGTAGCCTGTTTGGGATTGGGCGGATAAATTGACACCTGTGCCGGTGATAGAGAGGTTTTTGCCGACAATAGGTGACCAAACATCCTCTTGCATACCGGTGGCAGAACGAAACAGCTCATTTTGGAATTCAAAGGTATTTTTTCCGGAAGAAAAATCTACATCCAACAGTTGGTTTTGCGCCAGAAAACCCAGGGGCAAATAGGCAGAATTTTCCAACAAGTGGACCTTTCCGTAGCTTTGAATCTCATTAAAGTAGGGGTTTTCTTCCACATTGTCTTGCCGTTCCAGCATATATTTGATGCCCAAAAACAGATTGGAAACAGGAGAGCTTTCCTCGAAACAATAGCGGTTATAGGTGTCCTTAGCGCCATAACCCAATGCCTTCATAAATCGCGTTACATTCACATTGGCGGAACTGGTAAAGGTGGAAATGCCGTTATAGCCGTTCAGTGCACCGTCATTCAAGGTTTGCGAATGGGTGGTTTCCGTACGGTAAAACAGGGTATTCTCCTCCCGTTCTTCCATGTAATTCAACAGGTTTTTGGAGTAGATAGTGCCACGGGGATAATCTGATACGATGGTTCCGGTAAAAGTAACGCCGAAATTGACAAGATTCAGCGCCAGTTCCATAACCATTACACCCAGCAGAATATAGCCGCTCATCTGTTTTTTATAGCTGCGGTTTTCACGATATGCCTGTTTTGATTTCCAGTCAGATGAAAGCTTTGGGATTTTTTGCGTAAAGGGATAAACCAGTGCTGTTCCGTATAGAAACAGGAATACACCGTTATATGCCCAATACACGGGGTCGGTCAGGTCGTTGACACACAGGGAAAGGCCAATGGCCAGCACAATGGCTACAATTACTTGCCAGAGCCTGAACCGGTTACGAAGCAGATATGCCCGATAAGCCATATACAGCATCACAAAACTATGCAGGAAACTGAACCGGTACGGGATCATATTGGTGAAATGAAAACCGTGCCAAATATAGTCCAGTTGCCGTATGATAAAGCTGACATTAAAGAACAGCAATAATAATACGCTGCACAGCTTGTCCCGCAGTTTTACCTGCTTACATGTTAAGAACAGAAAAGCAAGAATGTTTGTGATCACACCGCAGTAAAGATTGGGAAGGCCTTCCTTGAAACTGGGTGGCAATGCACCATTCATATTTCCTGCGACTTGCCGCATCGCGTCCAAAAGGCCTTTCCAGGTGTTTTCGTCTGCAATGTTCAGCTTAAAGCCTTCGGGGAATTTGTTAACACTGGATTGGGTGTTTTGTAGCGCGGCATAGGCGGGCAGCTCCAAAAAGGCGGTCATGCCAATGGCCAAAACAGAGTACAGTGCCATGCATGCCAAGTCGGAAATGAATTTTTTGAAACCTGCCCAACGGCTGATCTCATAGCATATAAACACCAGCGCCACAAAAATGCAGGTGAAAAAACCAATATAGTAATTGGAAAAAACCGACAGAAACAAAGTGAAAATATACAGTACAAATTTTCTGTCCCGCAAGACCGAAATTGTTCCCAGAGCCACCAGCGGCAGCAGGGCAAAGGTGTCCAGCCACATGACGTTCCACTGATAACCCAGCGCCCAGGCGCACAGTGCATAAAAGCTGCCAAACAAAACTGTGGACCAATCGTTTTTGTTAAAAATCTTATTCAGAAAGATGGAAAAGAACAAACCGGCAAAGCCCAGTTTAATGGGCATCAGTAGGGAAAAGTATTCCAAAAGCAGCGCTTCCGGTACGATTACGCTGAGCAGATTCAAAGGAGATGCCAGGTAATAGGAAATAAGACCCAGATAGTCCATGCCCATACCCGCGCTCCAGTTATAGAGCAGACTGTCACCGCTGCGCAGTGCATCCCGGAATGCCACAAAGAAGGGGTAGTACTGGTGGTACATATCAGAATACAGCATGGAAGTTTTTCCAAAGGGTTCAAATCCTCGAATGAGCATGACGAAAAACATTCCCAGCATAGGCGCCAGAAATGCTAAAAGTGTATAATTCCATTTGAATTTTTTAACATTCTGAAGTTTCATGGTGTTCCCCCTGAAATCTGTTACTTTACATCATACCATATTATTCCCCCGGGGTAAAGGGATTCAAAAAAGATTTTATATAAAGAAAAGAAGGCGGTTAGGGAGTAGGGGATGAGAAAAATCTATTGACTTTTGCGTGATTTTAAAATAATATAGTGTATGATATATAACAACAGATATATAAGGAGGTTGTTATGGCGCCTAAGGTCAAGATCACTAAGGAAGATATTGTAAACGCAGCAGTGGATATCGTGCAAAAAAATGGCGCACAAGCCATCAATGCAAGAACCATCGCCTCAGCTTTGGAGTGTTCTACGCAACCGGTGTTTTCTAATTTTGCCACGATGGAGGAGTTGCGGCTTGCGGTGGTGGAAAGGGCAGATGAGTTGTGTCAAGCATATATACAAAAGGAGATTGAATCCGGTGCGTTTCCTGCCTATAAGGCAAGTGGCATGGCATATATACGCTTTGCAAAGGAAGAGAAGGAACTGTTCAAGCTCTTGTATATGCGAGACAGAACCGGTGAATCTGTACCACAAGGAACGCTTTTGACAGTGGAAATGGAAGATATCGTCCATGAAAACACAGGACTGGATGGTACCGATGCCCAATTATTTCATTTGGAAATGTGGGCATATGTCCACGGAATTGCAACTATGTTTGCTACAAATTTTTTCGATTTAGATTGGGATTTGGTCAGTAAAATGCTTACAGACTCCTATCAGGGATTGAGACAACGGCACATATCGGAGTGATAAATTATGGATGCTATCAGAATTCAAAATTTAACAAAAGAATATAAAGATGTGGTGGCGGTGGATGACCTCAGCCTTTTGGTGAGCAAGGGTGAACTTTTCTCTTTGTTGGGAGTCAATGGCGCAGGTAAGACAACCACTATCAAAATGCTCTCCTGCTTGACCCGGCCTACAAGGGGCGATGCTTATTTAAAAGGCAAAAGCATCTGCAACGATACCACTGAGGTGAAGACTATGATTGCTGTATCTCCTCAGGAAACGGCTGTGGCACCTGGGCTGTCAGTCGGTGAAAATCTGGAGCTAATGTGCGGTATTCACGGATTTGGAAAAGAAAGACGACAGGCGAAGATCAAGGAGTTAACCGAGCTGCTGGATCTGGAAACGGTAATCAGCAAGAAAGCAGGAAAATTGTCCGGCGGCTGGCAGCGCAGATTGAGTATTGCTATGGCGCTCATCAGTGAACCGGAGATCTTGTTTTTGGATGAGCCTACGCTGGGGTTGGACGTACTGGCACGCAGTGACTTGTGGGATATTATACGGGGATTGAAGGGCAGCGTTACGATTATTCTTACTACCCACTATATGGAAGAAGCGGAAGCGCTTTCTGACCGTATTGCCATCATGAAAGATGGAAAATTGCTGATCTGTGATACAGCGGATGCTATTAAGAAAATTGCTCAGACGGATAATTTTGAGCAGGCATTTATCCGGATCGTCAAGGGGGTGGCAAAATGAGGATGCTTACTTTTGCAAAGCGGAATATCAAGGAGATATTGCGAGATCCGCTGAATTTGGCATTTATGTTTGGATTTCCCCTTGTTTTGATGGGATTGCTCAGCGCCATACAGGCCAATATCCCTGTGGCGATGTTTGAGATATCCCATTTGGCGCCGGGCATTACTGTGTTTGGATTGTCCTTTATGACGCTGTTTTCCGCAACTTTGATCGCTAAGGACAGGGGCAGCGCCCTGCTTCAGCGTTTGTACACGACGCCTATGACTCCGGCAGATTTTATACTAGGTTATACCATTCCTATTGCGCCTATCTCAGTGGCACAATGTGTGGTTTCCTATATGGCGGCCATCCTTTTGGGAATGGAGATCAGGGCTGGTATTGTATACGCCATCGTTTTGATTCTCCCGGTTTCCTTGCTCTATATCGCATTGGGACTTCTTTGCGGAAGCGTGTTTAATGATAAGCAGGTTGGTGGTATCTGCGGCGCTCTGCTCACCAACCTTTCGGCATGGGTATCCGGTATTTGGTTTGATTTGGACCTTGTGGGTGGCGTGTTTAAAAAGATCGCATACATGCTGCCTTTTGTTCACGCAGTTGATATGGAACGGGCTGCAGTGGCGGGGGATTTTGCCGGAATATTTCCTCATATATGGTGGGTTTTAGGCTATGCTGGGGTTTTGCTTGCAGCAGCCGTTGCGCTTTTTTTACGGCAAATGAAAAAGCAATAAATATAAGAAAATCCGAACCTATATAATTAGGTTCGGATTTTTTTGTTGTTACAAAATCAGGCATATCAGACCGGCTGCGCCTTCGTTGACGATCCTTGTGAGACTTCCTCGGAATTTATCTCTCACATCCTGAGGAGTACGCAGCAGCTTGGAGGTTAGTCCTTCTTGGATCATGGCATAGACGGATTTGCCAAAAATATTGCTCTGCCATAGCTTTTCCGGTTCTTCCCCGGAAAGATACTCCACAAGGTCCTGAGATTGTTTTTCGTCACCAACCATAGGACTGATCTGGGTGTCGATATCCACCCGTATCATGTGTATGGAGGGAGCGCCTGCCCGGAGTTTTACACCGTAAGAGCCGTTTTTGTGCAGCATCTCCGGTTTTTCCAGCTGCATCTGATCAGCGGTTGGCATAACGATGCCGTAACCTGTGGCTTTGACAGAGGAGAGAGCCTCGGAAATTTTGTCGTATTCCTGCTTGATAGCAGAAAGCTCTGTCAGCAACGCCAGCAGCTGCGCATCGTTTTGAATGGACATCCCGGTTCGATTGCTGAGAATTTCATAAAACAGCGCTTCCGGGAAGCCTAAAGTGCAGATTACCGTTCCGGTACTCAAATCAATGCTGCGTATAGAGAAATCCAGAACCTGCTCCAACTCCTTGAGTTGTGCCAGTGTGGTTTCTGCTTGGGATAGGGAAGTGATTTGATCGGCTTTTTGCAACAATGCATCATACAGTGTCGCTTTTACCGGATGTGTATGTTCCAGAGCATCCATCCACCGGGGCAAATGTACCTGTAACTGCTGCATGGGGAATGCATATAGCAACTGCCGCAGAAGTTCCCGGATACCTTTACTATCCAAGGTCATGCAGTTAGCGGTCATTGTCGGCACGTTGTATTCATTATGGAGTTGTTCTGCGATGGCGCGAGCGACTTCACCCTCAGGATTACGACTGTTTACGATCACAAGAAAAGGTTTTCCGGTTGCCTTCATATCGCAAACAGCCCGTTTTTCTGCTGCAATATAGTCATTGCGAGGGATGTCTGTTACTGTGCCGTCGGTGGTAACCACCAGGCCGATGGTGCAATGTTCCTGCATTACCTTGCGTGTCCCTAATTCTGCAGCATCAGTCATAGGAATCTCGTAGTCAAACCAGGGGGTAGTAACCATCCGGGGGATACCGTCTTCTTCTGCACCTGTGGCACCGCTTACGATATAACCTACAGAATCGATCATCCGGATGCGCATAGCGGCAGTTCCGTCCGGTGAGATCTCCACGGCTTCCTCGGGTACAAATTTAGGTTCGCTGGTCATGATGGTTCTGCCAGAGCCGCTTTGGGGTAACTCGTCCTTTGCACGCTCTTTACGATATGGGTCATCAATGCATGGGATTACCAGTTCCTCCATGATTCGTTTGATCAGCGTGGATTTACCGGTGCGAACCGGACCCACCACACCGATATAAATGTTGCCTCCGGTACGTCCGGCAATGTCGGCATAAATAGTTTCCATAGCCTGCCTCCTTTTCCTGTTTACCACAGAGTATGTCCCAGCATGAAAAATAGAACTGATTTTCAGTTCTAAAACTTAATAATAAATAAAAATAACATTTGACAAATGACATAAAACCCTATATAATAGCTAGGCACGACTAGGAAGAGGGGGATACTATGCGACTGGAGCTTCGAGATATTATCCATTGCCCCGGAGCGACCCTGAACTTTTCTGACAGTGTGGATCTGAGCGATCTTTGTTACGGAAACAGCTACCCGGTCAGCGAGCCTGTTCATGCAGAGGGTACGGTGCGAAACACTGCCGATGTCCTGATGATGAAAGGTAAAATTACCACGCGCCTGCACGGTGTGTGTGATCGCTGCGCTGCAGACTTCATCCAGGATGTGGAAATCCCTATTGATGTGGTGTTGGTGGAAGAGCTTTCCAACGAAGATAGCGAGGATGAATGGGTGTTCCCCCTGGAGGCAGACACTGCAGATCTGGACGAGATTGTGCGGACGGTGTTTGTTCTGAATCTGGATTCCAAGCTGCTGTGCAAGCCGGACTGCAAGGGTCTGTGTTGCCGCTGCGGAAAGAATCTGAATGACGGCCCCTGTGGCTGCCAGAAAGAGCTGGATCCCCGTTTTGCTGCTTTACAGCAGCTTCTAAATAAGTAAGTAAAAGAAATGCTGTTGAAGCAGTTTTTTCAAGGAGGTGTCATCCATGGCTGTCCCTAAGTGTAAAGTGTCCCAGGCCCGTCGCGATAAGCGCCGTGGTTCCAACTGGAAGCTGTCCGCTCCCAGCGTAACGGTTTGCTCCAAGTGCGGCGAGCCCGTCATGCCTCACAGAGCTTGCAAGGCTTGCGGTAACTACAACGGTCGTCAGGTTCTGGCTGCCAAGGCTGACTAAGGCAGGAAAAAGCGTAAGCGCAGAGGAAGGTTAACAGCCTTCCTCTTTTTCCGTTAATGGGAAAAACTGATTGTAAATTTTCAATATGCTGTGGATTCTCATTGATTTAATGAAACATTTGTGGCATAATATACCTAAGTATGTTTTGGTGAAAGGAGTGATCGATATGGCAAAGCCTTTAGTTGCCATCGTGGGACGTCCCAATGTGGGTAAGTCTATGCTCTTTAATAAGTTGACCGGTCACCGGACTTCAATCGTGGAAGATACCCCTGGTGTTACCCGTGACCGAATTTACGGCGATTGTGAGTGGTGCGGCCGCCAATTTTCTTTGGTGGATACCGGCGGTATTGAGCCGGGTACAGATAGCGATATGCTGAAGTTTATGCGCCGTCAGGCAGAAATCGGTATTGAGCTGGCAGATTGCATTGTGATGGTTGCTGATGTACGTACCGGTGTGACCGCAGCGGATGTAGATGTGGCTACCATGTTGCGCAAGTCTGGAAAGCCTGTTGCATTGGCTGTGAATAAGTGCGACTCTGTGGGCCCTGTGAACCCGGATGTGTACGAATTTTACGGACTTGGCATTGGAGACCTGTTTGAGGTGTCTGCTGTCCATGGTCACGGCACCGGTGATCTTTTGGATTGGTGCCTTGCCAATATGCCCGAGGATGCGGGAGAGGAAGAGGATGACGGTGTAATCAAGGTTGCGATCGTCGGCAAACCCAATGTGGGCAAGTCCAGCCTGTTGAACCGAATTCTTGGCGAGGAGCGGGTGATCGTATCCAACATCGCCGGAACGACCCGGGATGCCATTGACTCGGAATTTGAAAATGAAACGGGAAAATATTGCTTTATCGACACTGCCGGCATGCGGCGGAAGAGTAAGGTAGACGATATTATTGAAAAATACTCTAATATGCGTACCATTAATGCCATCGAACGGGCAGATGTTTGTTTGATTTTGGTGGATGCCAATGACGGTGTTACCGAACAGGACACCAAGATTGCCGGACTTGTTCACGAGGCAGGTAAGGCAGCGATCATTGTGGTGAATAAATGGGACGCAGTAGAGGATAAAGAAACCAATACTATGCGCGATAAGGAAGCAGGTGTACGCAACGGGCTGAGTTACATGACCTATGCCCCTGTAGTGTTCCTGTCGGCATTAACCGGTCAGCGTGTGGATAAGCTGTTTTCCGTTATCCAAGAGGTGCACACCCAAAATACCAGCCGTATTACCACCGGTGCGCTGAACAGCGTGTTGGCAGATGCCACAGCCCGTGTGCAGCCGCCTTCCGACAAAGGCCGTCGGTTGAAGATTTACTACATGACCCAAGCAGGTACAAAGCCGCCTCACTTCGTTATATTCTGTAACGATGCAAGATTGTTCCATTTCTCGTATCAGCGATATCTTGAGAATCAGATTCGTGAAGTGTTTGGCCTGAAGGGCACCCCGGTGCGGATCACCATCCGTCAAAAGGGCGACAAGGAGGAATAAACTGTGTGGCTTTTGATTGCGATCACCGTAATCGTAGGATATCTTCTGGGAAATCTGAATGGTGCAGTTTGTGCGTCCAAGGAACTGGGCGATGATGTTCGCACCCACGGCAGCGGAAACGCAGGACTTACAAACTTTATCCGTAGCTACGGCGCAGGAAGATCGATGCTGGTGATCCTGATTGATGCCGGCAAAGCAGTAATGGCTTGCGTTATAGGCGGTTTGTTGCTTAAACCCTATTTTGGATTTCAAGGAGGCTCTGCCTTGGGGGGAGCTGCGGTGATGCTGGGACATATTTTTCCGGTTTTCTTGGGATTCCGTGGTGGAAAAGGTATTTTAAGCGGATTTTTTATTGCAATTATAACGGATTATCGCGTCGCTCTTGTGATACTTGCGGTATTTGCAGTTGTATATCTGGTTACTTGGTATGTATCATTAGGGTCTGTGATGGCAGCGTTGACCTTTGGCGTTGCTTTTGTGATTTTTCATTATGATACGCCATTGGTTATGTATTGTGGCATTTTCATGTGCTTGTTGGCGACAATTATGCACGGACCGAATATTCTACGCCTTGTAAAAGGCCAGGAGCGGAAAACGAATCTTTTCAAAAAATAGAGAAAGCGCAGGATAGACAGATGAGAAAGAAAAAACAGTTAAGTCCAATTCTGATGGTTATGTGCTTCGGCGCAGTGGTGCTGTATCTGGAGTTTGTGTTCAGCTTGGCTACCGTGGGTGGAATCTTTGGCATCAGCTTTCTGTACACAGCGCTGTTCAGCATTGTCTACGGCATTATTGGCTATATGCTTTCCTCGATTTTAAAAAACAGAAACATCAATTTTGTTATTTCCAACGTTTGGCTTGGTGCAACTACAATTTTGTATATTGTCCAATATTTGATCTACAAGCAGTTCAAGCAGTTTTATGATCTGAACACCATGACCGGTGGTGCCGGGGATATGTTTACCAGCTATTTCAAAGAACTGCTGGTGCTGATCTTCCTTAGAGGCGGTATTTTTATCATGCTGCTGATGGCAGCACCCTTTGTGCTGAATCTGCGTTACGGTAGGAAGTTTATCAACTTCAGCCGTACACCGGTGCGTATTAAAACATTAGCGGCATCTCTGGGACTGCTGTGCCATGTTCTGGCGATTTTGCTGGTCCTGGTGCACCCTGTAAACGGACCTGTGTATCACAGTCAGTATAATTATCAATCCGCTGTTTCCAATTTTGGATTGGTGACCGGCTTGCGTCTGGATATCCAAAAAGCAATTTTTGGAGAGAACTATAACTTTGACAATCCGGAATTTCCCATCCAGGACATGCCGGAGCAGGAAAATCCTGATACTACAGATCAGGATGCCACGGTGGAGACTACAGAGCCACCTGTTGTTTACGGCGACAATGCAATCGATCTTGATTTCGACGCATTGAATTCCAAAGCATCCTCAAAGGTGAAAAAACTGAATGAGTATGTACGGAACTTGACGCCTACAAAGAAAAATGAATATACCGGTCTGTTTAAGGGAAAGAACTTGATCTTCTTCAGCGCAGAGGCATTCAGCGCCGAACTGATCGACCCGGAATTGACACCCACACTATACCGCCTTGCGACAAAGGGAATCCAGTTTACAGACTATTATCAGCCTGCCAGCGCAGGTACTACCGGCGGTGAGTATCAGAACATCTTTGGTATGCTGCCTATGGACGGCGGTAAGTCCTTTAAAAATACTGCAAAACACCTCAACTATTACACCATGGGCAATCAGCTGGATCGTCTGGGTTATTACGGCAAAGCCTATCACAACAACTCCTACACCTACTACGATCGCCACAAGACCCATATCAATCTGGGCTATTCCGACGGCTTCATGGGTTACGGCAACGGCATGGAGGAGTATGTGAAAAAGGGATGGCCCCAGAGTGACTACGAGATGATCAGCGGAACCCTGCCCACCTATATCGACAAGCAGCCTTTCAATATCTATTATATGACCGTCAGCGGCCATAACAACTACAGTCCTAGTGGCAACTCCCAAACCAAAAAGCATTGGGACAGAGTGCAGCACCTGCCATATTCCGAAACAGTTAAAGGTTACTTTGCTGCCAATTTGGATCTGGAAGATGCATTGACCCATCTGGTGGCGGAGCTGGAAAAAGCAGGTATTGCCGATGATACTGTCATCTGCCTGTCCAGTGACCATTTCCCCTATGGTTTGGACTCTGATGCACCTTTGGGTAAGATGCCTTATTTGTCTGAGCTGTACGGATATGAGGTAACCAATTACTTCCAACGTGACCACTCCCGGTTGATTTTGTGGAGCGGCTGTTTGGAGGATATGGAGCCCATTGTGGTGGATACACCTACCTTCAGCCTTGACATTCTGCCTACACTGTCCAATCTGTTTGGCACTGAGTTTGATTCTCGCCTGATGCCCGGCAGAGATGTATTCTCCGATGCGCCTGCTTTGGTATACCGCACCAATTACGATTGGAAGACAGAGTTGGGCACCTACTACGCATCTTCCGGCAAGTTTGTACCGGTGAGCGATGCTGTGCAGATCCCCGAGGACTATGTCAAGACCATCAAGGCGATTGTAAAGAACAAGATCAGCTACTGTGACGGAGTTCTGGAGACAGACTATTTCCGTAAAATCTTTGGATAATAATAACACATCCACCGGGAAACCGGTGGATGTGTTATTATGCAAACAAAAAACGGCGTTGCATTTTTGCAACGCCGTTATTGGTCGCCAGGAATCAGACAGCCCGCTCAACCTTGTTAGAACGGAGGCATCTGGTACAAGCGTACACATGGCACGGAGTACCGTTCACAATGGCCTTAACCCGCTTTACATTGGGCTTCCAGGTTCTGTTGGAACGTCTGTGGGAGTGGGAAACACGGATACCGAAGGTAACGCCCTTGCCACAATAATCACACTTCGCCATAATTGCACCTCCTATCTGAAATAGTCAAATCAATCTGCGCCAAACAGGCGCTTAGATATGATAGCAGAGATTATTAAAAAAAGCAAGTGTTTTTTTGGAAATTTTTTTGTTTTTTCAAAATAATATTGATATTCGCCTGCGCTGCCATTATAATGAGAGCAAGAATCATAAGCAGTGGGGAGTCGAACACCGGCAGCCCCACGGATTAAGAGGTGAGGCGTATGTTTGATATTCACAGTGTTTCCCTTACCACTCTCGTAAAGGAATTTCATCTGGAGGTGGTCTATGCTGCCACAGATTACGAACAAATTCGTTTGACAGTGCCGGATGTGGCCCGTCCCGGTCTGCAGCTGGCAGGGTATTATGATCACTTTGAGCCTATGCGGCTGCAAGTCATGGGCAATGTGGAGATCAGTTACCTGCAAAAACTGACAGAAGAGGAACGGGCAATGACCTTTGACCGTCTGTTCTGCTACAGGTCTCCGGCGCTGCTTATTGCCCGGAATATCGCCCCCGGACCTCAGTGTCTGGAAATGGCGAAAAAACACAATGTAACCTTGCTGCGCAGCAAGGAGGCTACCAGCACCATCGTTTCCGATATCATTGCGTGGCTGAAAGAAGCGCTTGCTCCGTCTATTACTCGACATGGTGTGCTGATGGAGGTATACGGCGAAGGACTTTTGCTCATCGGCGACAGCGGCATCGGCAAAAGCGAAGCGGCTGTAGAGCTATTAAAGCGCGGTCACCGCCTGATTGCTGATGACGCAGTGGAGATCCGAAAGATCTCTGAAAGCACGCTGGTGGGAACAGCACCTCAGTTGATCCGCAACTATGTGGAGCTGCGGGGTATTGGCATCATCAACGTGGCAAAGCTGTTTGGCATGGGCGCAGTTAAGGCAGAGAACGAGATCAATCTGGTGGTGAACATCGTTCCGTGGAACCAGCAGAAGGTTTACGACCGGCTGGGACTGGAAGATCAATTTATGGAAATTCTGGGAGTGCAGATCCCGATGAATACCATTCCAATCACTCCGGGCAGAAATCTGGCTGTGATCCTGGAGGTGGCTGCTATGAATAACCGCCAGCGGAAAATGGGTTACAATCCTGCACTGGAGTTCACTGAGCAAATGGACAGGCATTTTGCCCAGACTCAGGAGGTATAATGAAGGAATTTACCATTGGTGCCAACGATGCGGGGCAACGGTTAGACCGTTTTCTTGCCAAGGCAGTACCATTGTTGCCGGCATCCCTTGCGCAAAAGTATATCCGCATTAAGCGCATCAAGCGCAATGGCGGCAGGGCGGAACGGGACACGCGGTTGCAGGAGGGAGACCTGCTGCAGCTATATATCAACGACGAGTTTTTTGATAAGCCCCGGGAGGATAACGCTTACCTGACGGTGGCTGCGCCTAAGCTGAACATTGTCTACGAGGATGAAAACGTCCTGCTTGTGGATAAGCGCCCCGGTCTGGCGGTGCATCCCCACGACGGAGCAGAATACGGAAGAACGCTCATTGACCATATTCAGGCGTACCTGTATCAAAAGCGGGAGTGGAGTCCGAGAGGGGAGAACGCCTTTACACCGGCGCTGTGCAACCGCATTGACCGCAATACCGGTGGTATCGTCATTGCGGCAAAAACTGCAGAAGCGCTGCGGGTGATGAACCAAAAGAACAAGGACAGAGAGCTGGATAAGCGCTACCTTGCCATTGTGGAGGGCACGCCGAAGCCGCCAAAAGGTAGCCTGAAAGGATATCTGTTCAAGGATGCCAAGAAAAACCGTGTTTTTGTGTCCGATACACCACAACCCGGTTCTAAATCCTGCCAAACCAATTATATTACCATTGCCAGCCGGCAGGGACTTTCTCTGGTGGAATGTGAATTGATCACCGGAAGAACCCACCAGATCCGCGCCCAGTACGCCCACGCCGGGCATCCACTTCTGGGCGATGGCAAATACGGAAAGCTGGATAAGCGCTTTGATCGGAATTATCAAGCGCTGTACTCTTATAAGCTGACTTTCTGCTTCACGACTGATGCCGGCAGCTTGGAAAACCTCAACGGAAAATCCTTTCAAGTAAAGGAAGTTGACTTTGTAAAAGAATATTTCCCTGACGCAAAAGTCAAAACCTCCGGCTAAGCCGGAGGCTTGATTAAGCCCTAGAAGGGCTTTTTACTGGCGGGCATCTAAAGATGCACTGAATTTCTGACGTCTGCATTAACTGCACTGCCGCCCCTAAAGGGGCAATGTATCTTTC
>JAZRUM010000062.1:0-10848 GCA_045652545.1 Faecousia sp.
TCTCGGCTGCTTCCACCAGCTGCTCATACAGGTGTGTCGTATATGCGTCACGGTAGGCGCTGATTTCAGCACCCGTGTGTGCTATTCCGCTGTTCTTGACGGTAAAGGTGGTTGTAGCCGAGATCCCACAGTCCATATCGATACCGCCGTGGGTATGAGAGGCGGAGATCATGATATTTTCATAGGGCACACCGGTGGCAGCGGCCACTGCCTCACGGGCGAGCTTTCCCCAGCCGTCATCAATCCGGAGGATATCCGCGGAGATCAGCAGCAGAGTGTTGCCCCCCTTTTGCATAGCGATACAGGTAGCATGCAAACCGTCGTCAGCATTGACATCGCCGTCGCCGTTGTCGTCCTTCAAAGTAGGTTCAGACAAACGGCCCGCTCCATCGCCGTAGCCATCCATGGGCAAGGGCATGATCTGATCCGCAGTATAATCGGAGGGGATGGTTTCCCCCGCCTCAGCCCAGATGGACCACCAGGGGTTGATATCCACCTTGGCATAGCCGGCCTTGAAGGCGTTCTCATCCTGGCTGGTCTGTGCCGCAGCCGTCATGGAGAATACGCCCAGCGCCAGTGCCAGTACGCAAATGATTACAAGCAGCTTCTTAAACATAGGCTTCCCTCTTTTCACAGAATTTGGGTAAAATACAACAATTGTAGTATATAATATTTTTCTTGAATTTGCAATCCCTTTATGTTCATTAGATCCCATTATTTTCTGGCAAATTCCCAAAAAGAAGGACTGTTAGATGAAAAATCTAATAGTCCTTCCCCTGCTTGTGCATTATCTGTGGGCTTTTGGTATCATCGTATATCTACAATTAATCTCATTAGTAGAATAAAAAACATTCCCTTAGATACATCAAGCAATCCTATAGCGGCATATATAAAAAGTTGTCCGTTTAGCCTGATCCCCAAGTCCGTTGGCACTATTGAGTGGGGATAAGTATAAAAATGCCCTCTGCGAGTAAACGCAGAAGGCATATTTTTATTGGGTTAGAGAATAGCCAAAATTGTTCCTTTGGGAATGATTTGGTTTGTTCTTTAACAACGGCTTTCACTATCGGCACTGCAGTCCCGCTTGCGGTGCCCGATAAAATCTTCGGGCTTACGCATTTCCTCGATTTTATCGACCGCGGCGCAATAAATCATCTCGCTGTATCTGCCACCGGCAGCGCTCAATGATTTATTCCCACTCGATGGCGGTTTTTTGGCTTTGTAGATATGTAGCGGTTGCTGGTATATTAGCATTCGAGATATAGTGCTATTATACCAGTTATTTTCTTTTACCGGTCGTTTGTTGGTCAAAAGTTGGTCACTATTTTAGGAGAGATACAGATCAAATTGTGTGTTGCAATACTCCGGCAATTCGACCGCTTTTTATTTCGATATCTACCTGTTTATTTTACCACAAAGCATAAATATGTCAAGGGAGAGATATCCACCTAAATAGAGGATGCGGCCAATCCGGCTGCATCCTCTTACATCTTTACTTCTGGTTCATTGCTTTCAACATCTGTCCTGCCGCTACCTTCTGCTCTGGAGAAAGGGATGCCCAGCAATCAAACACTTCTTTCAAATCAGGGGTCAATTCCACCATCTCTCCCTCAGCGAAGAATTGGGATAAGGTTATCCCGTAGCCTTGGCAGATCGCTTCCAGTGTTGGGATGGAAGGCATGGTGTTCCTGCGGAAGATGTTTGCGATGGTGGCATCACTCAAGCCACATTTTCTTGCCAACTGATATTTTGTCCAACCACGCTCATCCAACAAGCACTGCAATTTCTCGTGAACATCCATAGTACCGCCACCTTTCTTTTGTAACCTTATTTTATCGTTAAAAGTGACAGTAATATACTAAAGACTTGTATCGTTGATATAGTTATGTTAAACTATAATCTACTAAACAACAAAACGATATGAGGTGACTGCACTATGAAGAGCTGTTTCTTTATAGGCCATCGGGAGGCCGGTGAGGGTTTACTCCCCAGACTGGAATTGGAAATTGATCGGCTCATAGCAGAAGAAAACGTTCGCTATTTTTACGTAGGCGGATACGGTGGGTTTGATCAGATTGCGGCAACAGCAGTAAAGCGTGCAAAGCGGAAGTATCCGGACATCACCTTGATGTTGGTGCTGCCGTATCATCCCGCAGAGCGTCCTATCGAAAAGCCACCCGGTTATGATGGGACCTATCATCCGGAAGGCTTGGAGAAGACACCAAGGCCATTTGCAATTGTTAAGGTAAATCAGCTTATGGTTGACAGCTATGAGTGGCTGGTCTGCTATGTGCGTCACGGTGCCAGCAATTCCAGGAATCTATTGGAGTATGCCCAGCGCCGGGAGAAAAAGGGACTTATCCAAATTACAAACATTGCTGAGGGGATGGGTACAAATCTATGAAAAAGAAATTACTATGGTGTATCGGAATTATTGTATTGATCACATTGATCATACTGGGAATATGTCGGTATCTGGATGTTCGAAATCGCCAGACTGATCCCAACTGGAAGCTTGCTAAGCAGATCTATAACATGGAAAATGCGTTGAAGGAAGTGGACGAGGACTATGAATGCAAATCCATTTCGAAGGTGACACCATACACTTATGCCGATTCATCGGGAAATACCATCGTGTATTACTGCTGCCAGACAACCTATGTTTCAGACGAGTCTGGAGAATATACCGGGCTGAATACAGATGCAATTGGTATGGTAATCGACTTTGCACAGATTAAAAACAGATAGGAATGCAAAGTAAATGAGTATGACGCATTCCAATGTGAGATCGATGGTCGGACATATCTGTGCTGGACCATCTCTCCGGAAATCAGCTGCGTAATTGGGTATAGCGCAGATGTAAACGATGAAGCAGATATCTTCCGAATGGCCGAAAGCCTTCAATTACCGGAATAGTATCCCCTCAATCATAATATTCGCCTGCTTATAGAGATAATTTCCTAGAAAGGAAGAGGTGTCGTAATTTGCACCAGACTCATTTCACCGGCAACCATTGGTGCAGACAAAAACATAGACAGTCCGCAGGATATAACATGGTTCCTGCGGACTGTTTGCCATTGATATAGATTTTCTCCAGTATAATACAGGAGATGCATATGATTAACGAGAGTACATACACAATGTAATTACTTCTATTTGCTTGTTTTGTGTATTCCAAATCGACGAAGCCTTTCCTGATTTTCAATCACTTCGGTTTTGCTAATTTTTCCGGTTCCCTTACTCCAGTTGATAATAATATTTCCATGCTGTGTTATAGCATTATAGGCTCGGGCGCACCAAGCAGCAGGCAAAAGCAGAGGGTTTCCCTTGCACCAAGGAAATCGGTCTTCCAGTTCTGCTCTTGGGTAAAAGGCTTTTTTCATCAACGCCGAAAACTGACTGCCGCCGGGAGAAAGGCTTAAAGCATTGAGCATAGCTCTATCTGTAGTCCCATGGCTGCCACTGGTTAGGATGTATTCTTCCAGTTCCTCCAGAAGCGGTGTCATAGGCGCATCACCGAACCAGGTGTCAGCCAAATGTTCGATCTTTTTGGCAAATTCCAAAAGGCCGAACCGAGTCAGTTCCGCTTCCACAACGGCATTGTCCGGCTGAGTCTTTCGCAGGTGACGACTGACCCATACATCCAACACAAACCGCACGCCAACACCACCGTCTACAAAATGGCTAGCAAGGTGGCAGATAGTATTTAGATAAAAGCCCTCTTCCGTCAGTTCTTTAGAGAAAGATTCCGGCATATCCTTGGCATACTGCCAGCCCGGATTGATGCCGGTACCGATAGGGGTTGCATGGTGCAGAAGATTCGGATGAAACTCTACAGCTACCTTACCGGGGAACAAATAATTTCGGTGGTTGCCGTCACCAGTGACAGCCTTGCCGCCCAAGTCAGTGGCTACTACAGCAATAGCATCAAAGTCCTTGGCATACACCAAAATATCCAGATCGCTCATAGTACGCAAAGCGGGCTCAGGGTAGTCGTATTTCAAGACAGCGCCTTTTAAGAAGATGTGGGGAACACGAGCTCGCTGTAACGCTGTTTGCAACTGCTGTTTCAGATGCTCTGCCTGGGCATCCCGATATATAGCCTGCATGTAGGCGGTAAACAGCCCTTTTTGGACATCCTGAGGTAGCTGCTGCCACAGGATGGGTGTTTTCTGCAAACCATAATAGGCAAGGGGCAACAGGCCATGTCTGCCTGCCAGCGCGTAAAACGACAACCAGTCGGGCTCCGCTTCCATAGAAAAGGTTGCGCCAGTAACTGCGGCTTTTACAGTGCCAATAAGCAGTTGTTGTTCTGGGGTCATAATGTTCGTCCTTTTTATAGTTTAGTCTCTGCAGAACAGATCCCGGGTATAGACCTTTTCCTGCACATCGTCCAAACAGGCATCGTAGCGGTTGGCGATGATGGCGTTGCAAGTGGTTTTGAAGGTATCTAGTTCGTTAATCACCCGGCTGCCGAAAAAAGTAGCACCGTCTTCCAAAGCAGGCTCATAAATCACCACGGTGGCGCCCTTGGCTTTGATCCGCTTCATAACACCCTGAATAGAGCTTTGGCGGAAATTGTCGGAGCCAGACTTCATGGTCAGTCGGTATACACCGATCACCACATCCTTTTCTCGACCCGGGTCATAGGCGTTTTCCGCGTAGCTGTAATAGCCGGCTATCTGCAGCACCCGGTCTGCAATAAAATCTTTACGGGTGCGGTTGGCATCTACGATGGCCTGGATTAAATTTTCCGGTACATCCTGATAGTTGGCGAGCAATTGCTTGGTATCCTTGGGCAGGCAGTAGCCACCGTAGCCGAAGGAGGGGTTATTATAATGGCTGCCGATCCGGGGATCCAGACAAACACCGTCAATGATCTGGCGGGTATTGAGCCCTTTTATTTCCGCATAGGTATCCAGTTCATTGAAGAAGGAGACCCGCAGGGCAAGATAGGTATTGGCAAACAGCTTTACAGCTTCAGCTTCCGTAAAGCCCATATACAGGGTGTCAATATTTTCTTTGATGGCGCCTTCCTGTAAAAGGGCGGCAAAGGTATGAGCAGCCTCTACCAGTTGGGGATCAGCAAAATCGGTTCCCACAATGATACGGGAAGGATACAGATTATCGTACAGTGCCTTACTCTCCCGCAAAAATTCCGGGCTGAACAAGATCTTCCGGCTGCCGGTTTTTTCCCGAACAGACTGGGTATAGCCCACCGGAATGGTAGATTTGATCACCATAATGGCGCTGGGGTTGACGGACATGACCGATTGAATCACAGCCTCCACCGCAGAAGTGTCGAAATAATTCTTCTGACTGTCGTAGTTAGTGGGCGCGGCGATGATCACAAATTCTGCATCCTGATAGGCGGCTTCCGCGTCTAAAGTTGCAATGAGGTCTAACTGCTTAGTCGCTAGAAATTCTTCGATCTCCTTATCCTGTATGGGGGAAGTGCGACGATTGATCATATCCACCTTTTCCGGCACGATATCCACAGCGGTAACACTGTGATTTTGAGACAGCAACACAGCCATGGAAAGGCCGACATAACCGGTGCCTGCTACTGCAATTTTCATAAGCATTCTCCTAAGTTAAAACTTTCTCCAAACCATTTTGTTGACCACGCCGGTGTAGGACTGGATAAGCTTGACCACCTTGGTGGACACATTCTCCTCCACGTAGTCGGGAACGGGGATGCCGTCATCACCGTTTTTAACCATCTCCACAGCGGTATCCACGGCCTGCAAAAGGCTCTTTTCATCAATACCCGCCAGGACAAAGCAGCCTTTATCCAAAGCTTCGGGGCGCTCGGTAGAAGTGCGGATGCACACCGCCGGGAAGGACCTGCCAATACTGGTAAAGAAGCTGGACTCTTCCGGCAGCGTGCCGCTGTCAGACACCACCGCAAAGGCGTTCATCTGCAGGCTGTTATAGTCGTGAAAACCCAGAGGCTCGTGGCGAATCACTCGCTTATTCAGCTGGAAACCGGAAGCTTCCAGACGGTTGCGACTTCTGGGATGGCAAGAGTACAAAATAGGCATATCGTACTTTTCAGCCATCTTATTGATTGCTGTAAACAGAGAAGTAAAGTTCTTCTCGGTATCGATATTCTCCTCCCGGTGGGCAGAGAGCAGGATGTATTTGCCCTTGTCTAAGCCCAAACGGGTGTGGATGTCGCTTGCCTCGATCTTGGCAAGATTATTATGCAGCACCTCTGCCATGGGAGAGCCGGTAACATAGGTGCGCTCCTTGGGCAGACCGTTATCCGCCAGATACCGGCGGGCATGTTCGGAGTAGCACATATTTACATCGGAAATAATATCCACGATCCGGCGGTTGGTCTCCTCCGGCAGACACTCGTCCTTACAGCGGTTGCCCGCCTCCATGTGGAAGATGGGAATATGCAGCCGCTTGGCACCGATGACGCTAAGGCAGGAGTTGGTATCGCCCAGCACCAGCACAGCGTCCGGCTTCACCTCCACCATCAGCTGGTAGGATTTTGCGATGATGTTACCCATGGTTTCGCCCAGATCCTTGCCTACGGCATCCAGGTAAACATCGGGGTCCGCCAACTCCAGATCCTTGAAGAACACGCCGTTCAGGTTATAGTCGTAGTTCTGACCGGTATGGGCCAGCAAAGTATCAAAGTACTTACGGCACTTGGTAATGACCGCTGCCAGCCGAATGATCTCCGGCCGCGTGCCCACAATAATCAAAAGCTTCAGCTTGCCGTTATTCTTAAATTGTATATCCGAGTAATCTAGCTTTATCTCCATAATACTTCCTTTCCGAAACTATGTTCTGAACACCTCAAAACAGTTATCCTTGATCCCCATTTCGTGAACAAATACAAGAAGATTTTTAAAATCACCTAAACTGTGATAGCCAATATGCCAAAAAGCTTTATTGGCATTATGCCTGATGATTTCCGCGAAATAAGGATAGTCGACTTCTGACAGAGAGTGGCCAATCACAAATATATCCGTTACGCACTCTGTGCCGCTAAAGAACGTCGCATTTTCCTGGATGATCTCCGGAGTATGCTTCGTGAAAACCTCTTCATAATAAGATACCCATTGATTGATTCCGGTCTCAATAGCATAGTCCAGGATCTTGCGTTTCCTTCTGTTTTTATATCGGGGAACCATAGTAGGATTCGGTTTATATTCTTTTAAATAATCTACATTGGGGACATGACCTAATATCAGCTGCTCTTTGGGTTGGTATTTCACCTTTTTTCGGCAACCGTGAATGTAGTTGATTTGCGCTTTGGAAATCCCATACAATGTTTCCAGAAAATCTGTGTAGTTAAAATTCAAATATAACGATTGTTTAGACAGAAAATGCTCACAGGGTTTGTTTCCATTTCCAATCAATGTCTCTACCCAACCGCGAAACCGCCTTGGTAGCTGCTCCGTGATCACCTGCATAGGCAGCATCGCCGTGTCGATTGCGCAGTGCAGATCCGCCATAGACGCAGCATCATGTCGGTAAACATCATAGATATCCAGCCACATATCCATCACATCCAGCATTATACCTGCGTTAATATGAGAAAGGCTGTCTTCGAAGTTATACCAGAGCTTGTCCGCATCTACTTTCAGATAGTTTTCCAAATGAAAGCGTAGCTCTGAATTCTTACCAAGGGTTTTTTGAAAATCCCAATAGCTGGACGGAACGCCATGCATGATATCAAAGCCGTTGCCGATGGCGAATAGTGTAGTTTCCGGTTTTTGATTTTCAAGATGCTTGAAATCCACTTGCTGTATTGGATTTTCCTGCAGAAGTGCGTGTAGTTCCTTTTCCTCTTCCTCATTTTTCTCCTTGCGCGCTTTATTCTGCAAGACTTTCTCTTGCGCCTGCCTGACTTCTTTACGCTTTTTACGGCAATCCTTGCATCTTTTCGGCAGTGCAAAATCCTTACTCCCATAAAACAGTTGCTCGTTGGAAGTGATTACAAAATCCCTGCCGCAATTTACGCATTGTACCGTTATATCTTTATGCTTCATCATTGATTAAACAACTTCTCCAAATGTGTCTGGATGATTGGGGTCAAAGGTCTCGTTGGCCCACATGACGGTTACCAAATTTTCTGTCTTACTTAAGTTGATAATGTTATGGGTATAACCGGGAAGCATGTGTACAGCCTCAATTTTTTCTCCGCTTACCCGAAACTCCAACACCTCGTCAGAGCCGATTTTTCTCTGCTGAATTAATCCTTCGCCGCTGACCACAATAAAGAACTCCCACTTGGTGTTGTGCCAGTGCTGGCCCTTGGTAATGCCCGGCTTGGAGATGTTTACGGAAAACTGTCCGCAATTTGTCGTTTTCATCAGCTCCGTAAAGCTGCCCCGGTCGTCCACATTCATTTTCAAAGGGAAGGATGCTGCTTCCTTGGGCAGGTAGGAAAGGTAAGTAGAATACAGCTTTTTGGCAAAGCTGTTGTACGGGATCTCAGGCATAACCAGTGTTTTGGGCTGATTCTTGAAGGCGTTCAGCAGTTCCACGATCTCGCCCAGGGTCACCTTATGGGTGATGGGGGCGGCGCAGTAACGGCCGGTATCACACAGCACCGTGTCCACACCGTCAAATTCGCAGTGATGCTCTTTCCCCTCCAGCGCGTCCAGTATTTCGTCCACCAGGTCGTCAATGTACAAAAGCTCCAGCTGAACCGCCGGGTCGTTGACCTGAATAGGCAGGTCGTTGGCTATGTTGTTGCAAAAGGTAGCAACAGCGCTGTTATAGTTGGGGCGACACCACTTACCGAACAGGTTGGGAAAGCGGTACACCAGCACCTTAGCGCCGGTATCCTTGCCGTATTGGAAGAACAGCTCCTCACCTGCAAGCTTAGATTTGCCGTAGTCGGATTGCCCGTAGCGGCCAATGAGAGTAGCCTGAATGGAAGAGGACAGCATCACCGGGCAGGTATTGCCGCATTCCTTCAGAGTATCCAGCAGCGTGGACGCAAAACCGAAGTTGCCCTGCATGAATTCTTCTTGATTCTGGGGACGGTTAACACCTGCCAGGTTGAATACAAAGTCCGCCTTTTGGCAATACTCCTTCAGCAGCACCGGGTCGGTGTCGATATCATATTCGTAGATCTCATTGATTACCAAATTCCGGGTGCGGTTTTTGCCATCACGAATGGTTTTTAAGTTTTCCGTCAGATTACGGCCTACAAATCCTTTTGCACCGGTAATTAAAACATTCATATACATACTTCCTTTATGAATATGCCACCGTCCTGTTACAGTGCAGCCAGCTTTGCCTTTATAATTTCCAGGTCCTCTGGATTGTCGATCTCGGCACAGAGGCGATCCTGTACATCGTAAGGGTAAATAATGCATTTTTCAGTGACCTGATTCAGAGCCACTTCTGCGTAGCACTTGCGGTTGTCGGATTCGCAAAAGGCACTGATCTCGTCCAGCCAGATATTCCAATCTTTGGAATTCAGCTTATACATTGCCTGGGCTTCCATAGCGTTTTCAAAGAATTCAATGCCCACCTTTTGTACTTTGCCGTCACAGATAACAGCCTTAAAATCCTTTTCCGGCAGGGGGACGGTGGAGCTGACCTTCATACAGCTGTGAGGAAATGCCAGAAGGTCTTGCAGTACGGATTCTTCAAACACCAAATCTCCGTGGAGCAGCAAAACATCCTGATCCTGCAATTGCGCTTTGGCGCAATAAATGGAATAGATGTAATTGGTCTGATCGTAAACGGGATTAAGTACAAACTCATAGTGCAGGGGCAGTCCTAAACCGGCGCAATACTCCTCCAGAACTGTGTTGTAATAGCCTGTGGTAATCACCACCTGGGTGATGCCTGTGTCGCACAGAAGCTGCAGCTGCCGGCTAAGGATGGTCTCATGCTCATTCAGGTCAGTCATACATTTCGGATGTTCCTTGGTGATCACGCCCATCCGGGAGCCAAACCCGGAATTTAAAATCAACGCTTTCATGTCTCTGTCTCTCCTTAGACGTTTAGTACTTAATACCGGCTTTATCCAGCTCGTCGCGGATGTACTGCAGGCTCAGCAGCTTCTCCTGCACCTGCTCCACATTCAGCAGCTCGGTGTTGTGGGAGTTGAACTCGGTCAGAGGATTGCGTTCCTTGTCGCCATCCTTAAAATACTTGTCGTAGTTGAGACCCCGGTTGTCGCAGGGGACGCGGTAAAATTCGCCCATGTCGATAGCATTGGCGCACTCTTCATTGGTCAGCAAAGTTTCGTACATCTTCTCGCCGTGGCGGATGCCAATGACCTTGATCTCATGGCCGGGAGCAAACAGACCGGTAACCGCCTGCGCCAGCACTTCAATGGTGCAAGCGGGGGCTTTCTGAACCAAAATGTCACCGGAAATACCGTTTTCAAAGGCAAAAAGCACCAGATCCACAGCCTCGTCCAGGCTCATGATAAACCGGGTCATAGAAGGCTCGGTGATGGTAATAGGATTGCCGGCCTTGATCTGCTCGATCCACAGGGGGATAACAGAGCCGCGGGAGCACATAACATTACCGTAACGGGTGCAGCAGATCTTGCTCTTTTCAGGTGCAACGGTGCGGCTCTTTGCCACGATGACCTTTTCCATCATAGCCTTGGAGGTACCCATAGCATTGACGGGGTAAGCCGCCTTATCGGTAGACAGACAGACGATGTTTTTTACACCGGCCTCGATGGCAGCAGTCAACACATTTTCCGTACCGATCACATTGGTTTTCACTGCCTCGATGGGGAAGAACTCGCAGGAAGGCACCTGCTTCAGAGCAGCAGCGTGAAAAATGTAGTCCACACCGTGCATAGCGTTCTTAACGGATGCCAGATCCCGGACATCGCCGATATAGAAC
>JAZRUM010000063.1:0-13700 GCA_045652545.1 Faecousia sp.
AATCCCTCTCTATTGTAGACGTGTGGTCGGCAAACCACTTCTGCTCTATTGGGGGATTCTTTTTGATTTCTTTGTTCTCCGCTAAAGCTTTTTTATGCCCCCGGCAGAGCCGGGGGTTAACTTTGGTCAACCAATTAAAAAGACCGATGCGCAATGCATCGGTCTTTTTCATTATTGCAGGTGTGCTTCGTTGATCAGGATGTGCACGTCGTCCAGCTGTTTCTGGGAAACGGTGGTAGGCGCATCCATCATCAGATCCTGGGCAGTCTTGTTCATGGGGAAGGTGATGACCTCGCGGATCGATTCCTCGCCGCACAGCAGCATCACGATCCGGTCGATGCCGGGGGCTGCGCCTGCGTGGGGAGGTGCGCCGTAGGTGAAGGCATTGTACATAGCGGGGAACTTGGCTTTCACGTCCTCTTCGCCCAGACCTACCATCTGGAAGGCTTTGACCATGATCTCGGGGTCGTGGTTACGGACAGCGCCGGAAGCGCTTTCGTAGCCGTTGACCACCAGGTCATACTGGTCGGCATTGATGGCAAGGAGCTTGTCCGTATCGCCTTCGGCATCCAGCAGGGTCTGCATGCCGCCCTGGGGCATGGAGAAGGGGTTGTGGCAGAATTCCAATTCGCCGGATTCTTCGCCCATTTCGTACATGGGGAAATCCACGATCCAGCACATTGCGTACTGCTCCTCGTCGAAGTGGCCGGGAATACGCTTGCCCATCATGGTACGGATCACACCGGCAGTCTTTTGGGCGGCCAGCTTCTTGCCTGCAGCCATGCAAACGAAGCTGCCGGGCTTCAGATTCAGCTTTTGGGTCAGTGCGGCGGTCTGCTCGGTCAGGAACTTGGAGATGCCGCCGGTGAGTGCGCCGGTTTCGTCCACCTTGAACCAGCAGCACTTGTTGCCGGTCTGGACCTCCACATCGTTTAAGAGCTTATCGATCCACTTTCTTCCCTCAGAAAAGTTGTCAACGGCCACAGCCTTGACAACCGCATTCTGGAACGGTCCGAATTCACAGCCGGCAACGGCATCGGTGATGTCCTGCACCTGAAGATCGATACGCAGGTCCGGCTTATCAGAGCCGTAGCGCTCCATAGCCTCGTTAAAGGGAATGCGCCGGAAGGGGTAGGAAGAAACCCGCTCGTACTTGCCGTACTTGCAGAAGATGGGCTGCAGCACCTCTTCCAACGTGGTCAACACGTCATTCTGGGTGGCAAAGGCCATCTCCATATCCAGCTGATAGAACTCGCCGGGGGTGCGGTCGGCACGGGCATCCTCGTCACGGAAACAAGGTGCGATCTGGAAATAGCGGTCAAAACCGGAGGTCATCAGCAGCTGCTTGAACTGCTGGGGTGCCTGGGGCAGCGCATAGAACTTGCCCGGGTGGTTACGGGCAGGCACCAGATAGTCACGGGCGCCCTCGGGAGAAGATGCAGTGAGAATGGGCGTGGTGATCTCCAAAAAGCCCTTTTCGGTCATGGCGGCGCGGATGGCAGCCACCACCTGGCAGCGCAAAATGATATTCTGCTTCACCGCCGGATTCCGCAGATCCAGATAACGGTACTTAAGTCTTACGTTTTCGTCTGCGTCCTTACTTTTGTTGATTTCAAAGGGCAGCTGATTGTGTCGGCACTTGCCCAGAATCTTGATTTGGGAGGGTACTACCTCGATCTCACCGGTAGGCAGCTTAGGGTTCTTGCTCTCACGCTCCCGGACAACACCGGTAACCTGAATGGTGGTCTCCTTGTTGATACCCTTAATGATCTGCATCATCTGTGGAGTTTCCACAACGACCTGGGTGGTGCCGTAGTAATCCCGAAGCACTAAGAATGCAAAGTTGGCGCCTACCTCCCGGACATTTTCCAGCCAGCCGGCCAGGGTTACGGTCTTGCCTGCATCGGCAAGTCGCAGCTCGCCGCAGTTATTGGTTCTGGATTGGAACAGCATAAAATCCATCCTTCCTTGTGCTTGTAAATTTTATCGATTTATTCTCTCATAAATGTATCAAAAAGTCAAGCAGCACCAGCATCTTCCGGACGAATCTGCCCCATTTCTGTAACACTTGTATGAAAAAATGAACAAAAATAATTCTAGCAGGCGTTTTATTCTGTGAATAGTATTAAAAAATGCAATTTTTGTATTTTATAGATTGATTTTAGCTTTGATTTGCAATACAATAGGTACAATTGGTTTTGGAGGTCCGTTATGCTGAATATCGTACTGGTAGAGCCGGAAATTCCACAAAACTGCGGCAACATCGCCCGCACCTGTGCCGCCACCGGCGCACGGCTGCATCTGATCCGTCCTTTGGGGTTCGACATCTCTGAAAAAGCAGTAAAGCGGGCGGGTCTGGACTACTGGCATCTGGTGGAAGTCTATGACTACGAAAACTTAGAGGACTTCTTCTCCAAAAACCAAGTAAAGCAGATGTGGTGTCTGTCCACCAAAGCGCCCCGATGCTACACCGAGGCGGAATTTGACCAGGAATGCTACCTGTTCTTCGGCAAGGAGACCAAGGGCCTGCCGGAGGACTTTCTGGAAGCCCACAGAGAAAGCTGCATCCGCATCCCCATGCGCCCGGAGGCCCGCAGCCTGAACTTAAGCAACAGTGTCGCCATTACCGTTTTTGAGGCGCTGCGGCAGCTGGGGTATCCCAATTTGTTGGATCACGGAAAAATGGGAGATCAATCCCTTTAAATATGGAGGAAAATTATGAACTACAACAAAAAGTCCATTGAGGATATTGACGTAGCCGGCAAGCGCGTTCTGTGCCGCTGCGACTTCAATGTGCCCACCAAAGACGGTAAGATCACTTCCGACAAGCGTATCGTTGCCGCCATGCCCACCATCGAGTATTTGGTGAACAAGGGTGCCAAGGTCATCCTGTGCTCTCACATGGGTAAGCCGAAGGGCGAATGGAAGCCTGAGCTGAGCCTGAAGGTGGTGGCAGAGCGTATCTCCCAGCTGCTGGGTAAGGAAGTTATCATGGCAACCGACGTTGCCGGTGAGGACTCTAAGGCTAAGGCCGCTGCCCTGCGCGACGGCGACGTAATGCTGCTGGAGAATACCCGCTACATTAAGGGCGAGACCAAGAACGATCACGAGCTTTCTAAGGCTCTTGCCGATCTGGCTGACATCTTCGTTAACGACGCTTTCGGCACTGCACACCGTGCCCATTCCTCCACCGCAGGTGTCGCTGACTATTTGCCCGCTGTTTCCGGTTACCTGGTGCAGAAGGAGATTGGCATCATGGGTAAGGCTCTGGCTAACCCGGAGCGTCCCTTCGTTGCGATCTTAGGCGGCGCAAAGGTCTCCGATAAGCTCAACGTAATCAACAACCTGCTGGAAAAGGTAGATACCCTCATCATCGGCGGTGGTATGGCATACACCTTCCTGGCTGCGCAGGGTTACACTGTAGGCAAGTCTCTGGTGGACACTGAAAAGCTGGACTACTGCAAGGAAATGCTGGCAAAGGCGCAGGCCAAGGGCGTTAACCTGCTGTTGCCGGAGGATACTGCAGTTGCCGCTTCCTTCCCCAATCCCATTGACGCAGAAATCGCAGTTGACTATGTGGACTGCACTGCAATCCCTGCAGATCAGATGGGTCTGGACATCGGTCCTAAGGCATGCGCTGCTTTTGCTGCCGCTGCCAAGACCGCTAAGACTGTGGTTTGGAACGGTCCTATGGGTGTGTTCGAGAACCCCACTTTGGCAAAGGGCACCATCGCTGTTGCACAGGCTCTGGCTGACTCCGACGCAGTGACCATCGTGGGCGGTGGCGACAGCGCTGCTGCTTGCGAGCAGCTGGGCTTCGCTTCCCAGATTACCCACATTTCCACCGGCGGCGGCGCCTCCCTGGAATTCCTGGAAGGTTTAGAATTGCCTGGCATTGCTTGTCTGCAAGACAAGTAAGGACAGGCAATTCCGGGGACCCCGCAAAAGCGAATGGCTTTTGTGGGGAAGAGGAAGTGCAGCATACAGTGCGAATTTTGATGCTTGCATCAAAACGAGCGTTTGTATGCTTGCGCTGACGACTGCCTGGCATTGCTTGTCTGCAAGACAAGTAATATTTGCAACTAAGGTGACATAGGTTTAAAATAAGCAACCGGCAATCTTGAAAAACTGTTTTTTGATGATTTGGGCGAGAGATTTTGGACTGAATCAAGTTTTGGAAAGCTTGGAATACTTTGTGTATTGTAAGCTTTTCAAAAGGCAGAGTCAGGCCAAAAGATCCGACCAACCCGCAAAAGGATAGTTTTTTAAGGTGCCTACATATATAAGGAGAGAAGAAAAATGAACAGAAAGTACCGCAAGACTCTGATCGCAGGCAACTGGAAGATGAACAAGACGCCTTCTCAAACCAAGGAGTTTATGCAGCAGCTGAAGGCGATCCTGCCTAAGGGTCGGTGGTGTGACATTGCACTGTGTGTTCCTGCTGTGTGCATCCCTGCGGCTGTCCGCGCTATGCGTGAGACCCGTGTGGGCATCGGCGCTGAGAACTGCAACGCAAATCCTTCCGGTGCATACACCGGTGAGATCGCAACGGATATGCTGGTAGATGCCGGCTGTAAATATGTAATCATCGGTCACTCTGAGCGTCGTGCTATGGGCGAGACGGATGCAGATGTTAATGCCAAGGTTCTGGCTGCACTGGAAGCCGGTCTGATTCCCATTATGTGCTGCGGTGAGAGCCTGGAGCAGCGTGAGGCTGGGGTCACCAACGAGCACATTGCTATGCAGATCAAGCTGGGTCTGCAGGGCGTGCCGGAAAACAAGATCCGCAAGGTGGTCATTGCATACGAGCCCATTTGGGCAATCGGTACCGGCAAGACCGCTACTGCCGAGCAGGCTCAGGAGGTTTGCGAGAGCATCCGTTGTGTGGTGCGCAAGCTGTATTCCTCCAAGAACGCCCGCGCCATTTCCATACTGTACGGTGGCTCCATGAACGAGAAGAACGCATTCCAGCTGCTGGCACAGCCGGACGTGGACGGCGGTCTGATCGGCGGCGCTTCTCTGGATCCTGCAAAGTTCGTCCAGATCATCGAAGCTGCCAACCAGCCCACTGCTTAAATCCATAACCGCATTTGCCCCTCGGTTTCCGCAATATCACTAGGTTAAAAAACCACAGTCATCTTGAGCGACCCTGAGCATAAGCGAAGGGGAGTCGAAAGATCCGTTTTTCCTCTGTGGGGATACGGATTTCTCCATTCGCTCCGCTCAGTCGAAATGACAATTGGTTTAGCCTAGTGACAAGAAACCGGGGGGCAAATTTTGCTCTTTGCGGCTTTATTGATGCCTTGATATTTTATGCAAACTATGATAGACTTACTAGAGTAAAAATTCTGGGTTTTTGTTCCGGAAAGGAGGATTTGCCTGTGCGACGGATCGTATTTTGCCTTTTGGCGCTGCTTTTAACTGCATATCTGGGTCTGGGTGTCAGTGCCGCTACGGGCATTTCCGCCATGTCCGGCTTTGCCACCGTGAACACAGACGGCGGCTGTCAGATCTCTTTGACTGTGACCCTGCGTTTGGAACAGGCTACGGACAAGCTGTACTTCCCCATTCCGGAAGAAGCCACCGGCGTCACCCTCAACGGCAGCCGTGTCAGTGCCTCCAAATCCGGTGACGTGCGAAAAGTAAATCTGTCCCGGGTGGTCCGGAACGTGGTGGGAGATGTGACGGTAAATCTGCAGTATTCCCTGTACGACGTGATCGTCACCACAGACGCAAATACGCTGGAAATGCAGCTGCCCATGCTGTCAGGTTTTGAATATCCCATCGAAAAATTGGATTTTTCCGTGACTTTGCCCGGTGCGGTGGAGGTTCTCCCCGGTTTTATCAGCGGCTATCACGAAGCGCGCATCGAGGAAGATCTGGTCTACAGCGTCAGCGGCGCTACCATTACCGGCAATTCTGTCCGGGCATTAAAGGACCATGAAACACTGACCATGACCCTTGCGGTCGCAGAGCAGATGTTCCCCCGGACCTTGACCCACACCCACGACTATCAGTGGGCCTTGACCGCCATAGGGGTATGCGCTGCAGTGGCGCTGCTGTACTGGATCGTGGTCATGTGGAATCGCCCCGGTCTTGCCCGTACCCAACCGGAGCCGCCTCACGGTTACACCGCAGGCAGTTTGGGCAGCATTATGGCCGGTACCGGCATGGATCTGACTATGATGGTGCTGTCCTGGGCGCAGCTTGGCTATGTGCTGATCCATGTAAAAGGAAAACGGGTTTACCTGTATCGAAAAATGGATATGGGCAATGAACGCAGTGAAACAGAGGTGCGCTGGTTCCGGAAGGTATTTGGAAAACGGGATCGGGTAGATACTACCGATTTTCGGTACGCGCAGCTGTGCCGCAAGGCGGCGAAAAGCAACGAGGACACTATGGGCCTGTTCCGCCGTTTTAAAGGAGATCCCAGGATCTTCCGGGGAATTTCCGGTCTGATTGGTCTGTTCGGAGGCATGGCCATTGCCGTGGCGATGGCAGACGGCGCAGCGCTGCAGGGCTTTTTGCTGGTGCTGTTTGGTGGACTGGGCGCCCTCAGCGGCTGGTATATCCAGCTGTTCGGTGCAGGTTTTCTCCTGCGCTCCCAGCGGCTTCTGAAAATAAGTCTTGGCCTTTGCGGCATTTGGCTACTGCTGGGACTACTCAGCGGCGCTACCGATGTGGCCTTGATTATGTGCGCAGCGTTGCTGGTGGCCGGTGTGCTGCTGGCATGGGGCGGACGTCGAACCCCTATCGGACGTCTGGCACAGATGCAGACCCGAGGTTTTGCCCGGTATCTGCACAGAGTCAGCAATGCAGAGCTGCTGCGCATTTGCCGCAACGACCCGGACTATTTCTTCCGTTTGGCCCCTGCTGCATTGGCATTGGGACGGGAAAAAATATTCGCCAAAGGCTTTGGACAGATGCGTTTGGACCCATGTCCTTATCTGACCACCGGCATGGACGGTCACATGACTGCGCTGCAATGGGCAGCGCTGATGCGAAAGGCCGTTACCATCATGGACGACCGGGCAAACCGGTTGCCGCTGGAAAAAACCATCCGCATGATACAGTCTCTGACCAAAGGATAGTTTTTAAAGCCCCGATCGTTGGATAAATTTAACGGTGACATTTTTCCCTGTGCTATTGAAATGTTATGTAAATTGTGCTATACTTTTGGTTAGAAAAACTAAGGAAGGACATACCTATGAAACGTATTGCTGTTATCGCACTGGCGTTGTGTCTGCTGCTTCTGTGTGGCTGTGCACCTGCCAACGAACTACCTGCTACCACCTCCACGCAGAGCACTCCTGAACCCACCGAACCTACCCCGGCGCCCACCACCGAGCCAACAGAACCCCCTGTGCTGTACAGACATCCGTTGACCGGTGAGCCGTTGACCGAGCCCTATACCGGCCGCCCCGTATCCGTGGTCATCAACAACTTAAAAAAATGCTTGCCCCAGTATGGTATCTCTAAGGCTGATATGATGTACGAGGTGGAGACCGAGGGCGGCATTACCCGCTTTTTGGCCATTTACTCTGACCTAAGTGACGTGAAAGAAATCGGTCCTGTACGCAGCCTGCGTACCTTCTTCACCAGCATTGCCGAATCCTACGACAGCCCCACCATCCACTGCGGTGGCAGTGTGAAGGGTTTGCAGGGTATGCACGATTTTAACAGCAAACTGAAAAACTGGGAACATATCGACCAGCGCTTCAACGGCAAATATTTCTACAGAGACCAACAACGCAAAAAGCAGGGCTATGCTTATGAGCACACCCTGTTTACCACCGGTGAAGATCTGATCAAAGCAGTGGCAGCCAAAAAATTCGATACCGTTTCCGATACCGAGGTCAGCTACGGTCTGCAATTCGCTGACCAGGTTTCCCTGGAAGGCGAAGCTGCAACCACCGTCACCGTCACCTTTACCGGCAAGAAAACCTCTACCTTTAAATTGGACACCGACACCGGTCTTTACAAAGCTTCCCAATACAAGAAAGATCATGTGGACGGCGGCACAGGCGAGGTCATGGCCTACCGGAATGTGCTGGTGCTCCAGTCTCCCCAGAAGCGCAGCAACGACGGCTACTACCTCCGTTCCTACTACACCCTCACCGGCAAGGGCGAAGGCTACTTTGCCTGCGACGGCAAGATCGTTCCCATCCAGTGGAGTCGCAAATCTGTTAGCGATCCCTTCAGCTACAGCCTGTCCGATGGCACACCCATTACTCTGGGCGTTGGCAAAAGCTATGTAGCCGTGATCGGCGTTTCCGGTGCTGCCGGCGTATCCTACGAATAAGCATAAGGGCGTGTTGCAGCACGCCCTATTTTAAATTTATCCGCGGGTTGGAAGTGAAAAAGCACTGAGGGTAACCTCAGTGCTTTCCTTTATTTCACCGGTTCTTCCGCCGGCGCTTCTTCCAGATGAATAATCAGCTTTTTGGGGCAAACCGTGGCGCACAGGCCGCAGTCTGTACATTTTTCCGGATCGATCCGGGCAAGACTTCCGTCCAGCGTGATGGCCTTACTTTCACAGATCTTCACGCACATGCCGCAGCCGATGCAGCCGTCGGAGCAGCCTCGCACCGTCACTGCGCCCTTTGCGCGGGATGCGCAGGGAACGTAGACCTTCTTATCATAGTCTGCCTGGGCAATGACCTTCCGGGGGCAAGCCCGGGCACAGGCCATACAGCCGACGCACTTTTCCCTGTCCACCAGCGCCACACCGTCCACAATGGAGATGGCGCCGTATCGGCAGGCTTTGACGCAGGAGCCAAAGCCAAGACAGCCGAATTTACAGGCAGTGGGGCCGTTGCCGCCTACCTTGGAGGCTGCCAGACAATTCTTAAAGCCTTCGTATTTGGCTTTCTTTTTCGAGCCTTTCTCCTTGCCGTCGTCGCTGACCCGGTGGAAACCGGAGCAACGCACGTAGGCCACTTTCCGCTTCATTTCGCCCATCTCAACGCCCATGATTTCGCTCATTTCACGGGCGCATTCCTCACCGCCGGAGGCGCAGGCGCCAATGGCCGCCTCCCCTTTCAGCACCGCCTCTGCATAGCCGCCACAGCCTGCATAGCCGCAGCCGCCGCAATTTGCGCCGGGCAGCGCTTCATTCAGCGCATCCAACCGGGGATCGGTTTCCACATAAAACACCTTGGAGGCGGTAGCCAGCACCAGTCCGAAAATCAAACCAAGTCCGCCCAAAATGGCGATTGCAATTACAATTTCCATGCTTTGACCTCCTTAAAATATTTTCAGACCGGAAAAGCCCATAAAGGCAAGGGCAATCAGTCCTGCAGAGACCAGCGCAATGGGATAGCCCCGGAATGCAGCGGGGCAATCTGCCTTATTCACCCGTTCCCGGACGGAGGCAAACAGCACGATGGCCACTGTAAAGCCGATGCCGCCGCAAGCGCCGTTTACCACGCTTTGCAAAAAGTCGTAGGACTTCTGGGCATTCACCAGAGCAACACCCAGCACAGCGCAGTTGGTGGTGATCAGTGGCAGAAAAATGCCCAGCGCCTTGTAAAGGGCAGGTACACTCTTTTTCAGGAACATCTCCACCACCTGTACGATAGACGCGATGACCAGTATAAATGCCACTGTCTGCATATAGCCCAGCTCCAAAGGCTGCAGCACAAGGCAGTCCACCGCCCAGCAGGCAGCGGATGCCAGCGCCATAACAAAGGTCACCGCCATGCCCATACCCAGAGCCGTATCGATCTTCTTGGAAACGCCCATAAAGGGACAAATGCCGTAGAACTTTACCAAGATGAAATTTTCCGTCAGGATCGCCGAGATCAAAATTCCCAAAAGCGATTGCATATAGCTCATTTCTTCCCGGCCTCCTTTTTCTTCTTCTTTTTACCCGGACGGGTCAGCCACTGATAGCCGGCAATCACAAACCCTAAGGTCAAAAAGCCGCCCACCGGCATGATCATCTGCATAGCCGGATAGCCTGCAGGGATCAGCCGGATGCCCTCACCGCCGTTTAAGATGCCGCCACCGAAGGTGCCGCTGCCCAGCAGCTCACGGATGACGCACATGACCACCAGCGCCATGGTATAGCCCATGCCCTGAAACAGTCCGTCCAGCGCAGAGGCCAGCACGCCGTTTTTAGAGGCAAAGGCTTCTGCCCTGCCCAGAATCATGCAGTTGACCACGATCAAGGGAATAAACACGCCCAGACTTTCTGCCAGCGCCGGCAAAAACGCCTGCAGTAGCAGATCCACCACAGTCACAAAGCCTGCAATGATCACAATGTAGGCTGCAATTCGGATCTGGGAAGGGATCACCTTCCGCAGCGCGGAGAACAGCACATTAGAGCAGATCAGGATCAGAGTCACAGACAGACCCATGCCAATGCCATTGAAAAGACTGGTGGTAATTGCCAAAACCGAGCACATGCCCAAAAGCTGCACCAGTACCGGATTTTTCGTCAAAAGGCCTTCAGAGAACTGTTTTTTGATGTTCATTTTCCAGCCTCCTTCTGCACGATCTCACAGGCAAGGGCCGCATTTACGCCGTTCACCACAGCCTGGGATGTAATGGTCGCGCTGGTAATGGCATCGATATCCCCTACCTGCAGCGTACCGGACTTTCCCACAAAGCTATTTCGAAAGGCTTCGCCGGCGGAGGTCTTATCTGCCGCCACTGCGCCCAGGCCCGGAGTCTCTGCGTGGGAGATCACCTGCACACCGGTCACCTCAAATGTGTTGGAGATGCCCACCATCAATGTAAGCTCGCCACCAAAGCCGGAGGGGTGCACCTCCATTGCCCAACCGCCGTCAGCAGCATAAACCGCCGTGACAGTGCCGGTTTCGTCGGTATATTCTGCGGCTTCCATCTGGCGTACCTGGGTGGTTTCAGGAAACAGCGTGCCGATCGCCTTGTTGATCTTCTCCACCTGCACGGCGGCAATGCGGTCTTTTGTCACTGCGTTGACTCCTGCCAGCGCAGCTTCCACAAGACCGGTGATCAGCAAAAGGGTCAAAGAAAGCTTCAAAACATATTTCATTTTGCCGCCTCCTTTTTCGGTGCGCCAAACCGTTTGGGTCTGCCGATCCGATCTAAAAGCACCACGCAGCAGTTCATCACCAAAATGGCATAGCTGACCCCCTCGGGGTAGCCGCCAAAATAGCGGATCAAAACCGTCAGCGCGCCGCAGCCGATGCCAAAAACCACCTGTCCCAAACGGGTCACAGGGCTGGTCACATAATCTGTCGCCATAAAGATCGCGCCCAGCATCACGCCGCCGGTGCACAACTGCGCAGCTGTCCACAGCAACGGATCGTTCCCCCGGGGGAACAGGAAGGACAGCACCGCCACAGTTCCCAAAAATGCCACAGGGATCCGGGCAGAGATGACCTTGCGAAGCAGCAGATAGCCAAAGCCAACCAGCAGCAGCGCTGCGGAAGTCTCACCAATGCAACCGCCGATGTTGCCCAAAAACATATCTAAAATACCAATCTTTGGCATCGCCCCCTGGTGCATAGCCGCAAGGGGCGTTGCGGTGGATACCGCATCTGCACCGGGCGCTACCCAATTTGTCATCAGCACAGGCCAGCTGAACATAAACGCTCTTGCCGCCAGCGCAGGATTGACAATGTTTCTGCCGATACCGCCAAAGAGCTGCTTGACGATGATAATGGCAAAGAAGTCACCTAGCAGAATGCACCAGTAAGCAATGGTAGGGGGACACACAAAGGCAATGAGCACACCGGTGACCATAGCGGACATATCATAAAGCTTGGAAGGCTTTTTCATCAAAGCGCACCATGCCCACTCAAAGAACACGCAGCCTGCTACGCTGATGAGTGTCACCAGCAGCGCCCGCAGGCCGAAAAAGTACACGCTGCCCACCAGTGCCGGCAGAAGTGCGATCAGCACATCCCGCATGATGGTTCGGGTGCTTACAGGGGCATGGACATGGGGAGAGCTGGAAATGGTCAGCTCATAAAAATATTTCATCTGTGCCATTTCGTCGCCTCCTTACTTTTTCATCGCTTCCCGCACCGCATGCTTACCGGCACGGAAAGCCAGCACCAGCGGCACACTGCCGGGACAGGTGTAGGCACAGCAGCCACACTCGATACAATCCATCAGGTGCACAGCGTTCATTTCCGCAACATCAGCGGAAAGCACTGCCTTGTACATCAGCACAGGCATCAGCTTCATGGGGCAGGCATCGATACATTTGCCGCAACGGATGCATTGGGATTCCTCCACTGCAAAGCGGTTTTTTATGCCTAAAACAGTCACTGCATTGGTGCCCTTGATCACCGGAACTGCCAAATCGTATTGGGCTACGCCCATCATAGGACCACCGGACAGGACCTTATAGGGGTTTTCCCTGTGACCCACCGCATCCAAAAGCGCCTCGAAGCTGGTACCAATGGGAACCAACAGGTTTTTCGGCTCCATGACGATGTCACCGGAAACTGTGACGATGCGGCACATTAGGGGCATGCCCTCGTACACCGCGTCGTGGATCGCCTTGCAGGTTGCAGCATTGAATACTGCGCAGCCAACGGCTGCCGGCAGCGCCCCGGACGGGATCTCTCTGCCGGTAACTGCCTTGATCAGCTGCTTTTCCGCGCCCTGGGGATACTTGGCAGGCAGAATATCCAGAGTAATATCTGCGCTGTCACCAATGACCTTTTTCATCGCCCGGGCCGCAGCAGGTTTGTTGTCCTCCATTGCCACATGGGCGGTAGTCAGTCCCAGAATTTTCATCACCAGACGAAGTCCGCTGAGCATTTCCTGGGGGTACTCCTGACACAGCCGGTCATCGGCTACTATGTAGGGCTCACACTCAGAAACATTGACGATGATCGTATCCACCTTGCCAATGCCAGAGCTGAGCTTTACATGGGTGGGAAATGCAGCGCCACCCATGCCCACAATGCCTGCTTCCCGAATCACGGACATCAGTTCTTCTGCTGTCATGACTTCTACCTGTGCAGCGCTGCGTGGCTGCACCTGGGGAGCCGTTTCGTCCAAATAGTCGTTTTCAATCACTACGCTTTGCACCATTGTGCCGCTGGTGTGGGAACGGCTCTCCACCGCCTTAACGGTGCCAGACACCGGACTGTGCACAGGCACGCACAGGCCCTCACCGTCACCTATTTTCTGTCCCACCAGCACTCTGTCGCCTTTTTTTACCAGCGGCTTACAGGGGGCGCCAATGTGCTGGGACATTGGGATCACCAGAATATCCGGCGCCATGAATGCCTGGGTCTGGCAGGCCTCTGCATAGCTCTTGTTTTCCTTGGGGTGAATTCCTCCAAAAAAGGAAAACGCCATGTCTATCACCTCTCAATCAAGATGCAGAAATTATACACCATTTTTGCAACATTGTCCACAGGATTTCCGTGGAAATCCGGCATTTTGACCAAAAAGTAAAACAATATCGATAGGCATAAAAAGTGCCGCAGTTTCTCTCTGCGGCACAAATGTAAATATTCAAATTCCAGTTTAACGAGCTGTCTATCGATAGAATTCGTAGGGGCGAGCATTGCTCGCCCGGCGGCACAATGTTGCGTATACGCAGAAATTGCGGGCGAATTCGTAATGTTTCTCTGCACGGGCGTGGTGCTCCGCGCAGCGAATCTAAAATATTAATGATTGCCGGGGGCAATCATACCTAAATTAAACAATGGTCGCCCCTACATCCAAGAACGAAACCGCTCTATAAA
>JAZRUM010000064.1:0-2138 GCA_045652545.1 Faecousia sp.
GCACAGAAAATGCCCCTTAAGGGGCGGCCCGAGAAAGGAATGCGGTCGGCAAACCGTTCGGGGCCCCTTTAGGGGCAATAGTCTGCAAAATGCCCTTCTAGGGCTTAATCAAGCCTCCGGCTTAGCCGGAGGTTTTGACTAGCAAAAACATTGGGAAGTTCATTAAAAAGTTTGTAACATATAAGAAACGGCGAGGGGTGTCGCTTGGCGGCGTTGTGGGATTGCACAAAAAGTGTCAATAAAATTTGGCAAAAAGGTAAAAATTTGTTTTGCGTATTGTGTTTTGTTCTTGTATACAATATAATGGGCACATGGGAAATGCGACCAAATACGAAAGGAGAATTTACATATGAAAAGAATCATTACACTTTTATTGGCAATGGTCATGACCCTTTCTCTGTGCGCTTGCGCCGGTTCCGGTGATGCGCAGCAGACAGATGCTGGAAAGGTCGAGGGCCTGCAGGTAGGCTATGCCAAGATTAATATTACGCCTAGCTATACGGTGGGATTGCATGGCTATGGTGATACGGCAAGTCGTGCAAGTCAAGGCTTTTTGGATTACATCTATTCAACTTGCATTGCTGTTACCTCCGGCGAGGAGACTATTCTGATCTACACTATTGACAATGTTGGCATAGATCACGAGAATGCGGAAAAGATTCGAGACAAGGTAACGCAGGCGACCGGAATTGCCGGTGAAAAAATATTCATCGGAGCTACCCACGGCCACAACTGTCCTGCGCTAACTAACGCTTATAGCACTTATGCTAAATATATAACTGATTTCCACGCAGGCGCAGTTGAGGCAGCCCAGAAGGCATTGGAAGACCGCAGCGCTGCGACTCTCTCCAGAGCCAAGATGGATCATGAAAAAATGAATGCCGTCCGTCACTACACCCTGGATGACGGCACCAATGTGGACAGTAGCACTGCCGGTACTGTGGGTGTTGATAGGCTGGTGGGTCACCCCATGGAGACCGACCCTCAGATGATCATGCTGAAGTTCGACCGCGTTGACGAGAGCAAAAAGGATATCCTGATGGTTAACTGGCAGGCCCACCCGGACGACGCTAAAGAGATTGGTTATAACCAGATGTCTCCCGGCTTTATTGGACCTATGCGTAATAAGTTGGAAAAAGATACGGGCATGCACGTTGCCTACTTCACCGGTGCAGCCGGCAACCTGGTCAGGAAAAGCAGGATTTCCTCAGAAAACAGAGCGGACTATACTTATGCAGAATACGGCGAAGCAGTTGCTGACTGTGCCTACAGCATGATCGAGAAGCTGGAGCCTGTGGAGGGCACTGCCATCAAGACCAGCCGTTACCTTATTCCGGCGGAAGTGGACCACAGTTGGGATCACATGCTCGACAAGGCAAATGAGGTCTATAACCTGTCAAAGACTGTTGGAAGTGATGCGGGTGCTGCGTTGGCAAAGACTTATGGCATGTCCAGTTCTTTACATGCAAGCGCCATTCGTAGGCGAGCCTCTATGGGCAAGACTGAAGATATCGAAATGAACGTCTTCTCTATTGGTGACATCGGTTTTACCACCGGCACCTATGAGATGTTCTCCACCAATGCGTTGTTCGTGAAGGAGAATTCTCCCTTTGAAACTACCTTTGTGATCTGTGGTTGCAACACTTATATTGCCTCGGACATCGCTTACACATACCCGAGCTACGAGGCCCTTACCGGCAACTACGTCCGGGGCACAGGTGAAAAACTGGCAGACCAGTATGTGAAAATGCTGGGCGAGATCAAACAGTAATCGTAATAAAAGCAGCTGCTTCGGCAGCTGCTTTTTATTTGCGAAAAATATTGCAAATTTTATTAAAAAATTGCTTGACAAAACCCACCATAAATGCTAATATAATCGAGCGCGTGTAGGCGAAGTCTGCGCTGCGCACTGCGATGATGCAGGAGATTGCGCCCCTAAAGCGGTAACTTCTGCGGAGTATGTCCGGTCATCGGGCGGCTGAATTGCTTCTGTTTAGCGCTGCGTATATCGCTGCGGCAGGGGGAAGGTCGGCCTTGCGTCGGCCATTTTTCTTGGCTCAGAATGATACGCACGATAGCGTGGACAAAGTAATTCGACCGTACCCAGACACAACGAAAACTGAGTACGTTTTATCAAG
>JAZRUM010000065.1:0-23119 GCA_045652545.1 Faecousia sp.
AGAAAGATACATTGCCCCTTTAGGGGCGGCAGTGCAGTTAATGCAGACGTCAGAAATTCAGTGCATCTTTAGATGCCCGCCAGTAAAAAGCCCTTCTAGGGCTTAATCAAGCCTCCGGCTTAGCCGGAGGTTTTGACTTATGATTTAAATTCAATGGGGTAAAAGCGTTCCCCGGTGGACACCACTACTTCCACCTTAACAGTGCAGCCGGCAGCAGGGGAGAGGTTCTCTATGCCGTCTATTTCTGAAAGGGCATAGCTCCGGGGGACACCGTACATAGATGCGCCGCCGAACATAGCCTTTTTCAAAACGGTCTGCTTACCGGAATTGTTAATGCTGAGAATGTTGATAACGGCAAGGGGATAATTTGCTTCCACTGTTATATCCTTCAGCGCGGATATGCTGCTGCATTGGGGATCGCTGACGGTTACCTTTGACTGCTCATAGGCTTTTTCACCGGTAAACTCAGCGGCCGTAACCGGGATATAGTTTCGCTCCAGCAGCGTGTCAAAGGTGTATTTGGCGCTAAGCCGTCCGCTATATTGTATGGGAATTCCGTTCACCACATCTTTAAGGGACTTAGAACCGCCCGCTTTTTGATCTTGGATCATTACGTAGCTGTTAGTGCCGTCGATTGTACCGTCGGCAAGATATGTAACCACCGGCGCTTCAATTACCATCAGAGCATGATTGTCTGTGGAAGAGATCAACGCATCTGCCGGGAGCATTTTCGTGTAAGCATCCAGCATGACTTCCTTCGGGTTGATGTCGATGATCGCATTGGTGGGCAGTTCAGTATAGGTCTGAATATTTTGTCTGAATGTATAGGAACCAACGATTTTGTAGCCATTGGCGGGGACCATAGTTGCGGGATAAAACCCTCCGGTAATGGAGTTGCAAACTGCGCTCCAACCCCAAAGTAGCGAATCCGCACAGGAGTTGCCGATTTCCAGCTTTAACTCGTCGGCTGTGCCTGGATATTCCAGTGCTCCCGATTCTGTGTTGTAATACTCAAGAAACTGAAAAATTCCCGTGCTTGCGGTGGAGTACAGGAGGCCTGCGAAGGTTTTGTTTGGTTCATAGAGGAATTGCTTATGGCTCAGTGAGCCGTTTTTTCGGTAACTGATCTCCTTTTCTGTGTGCCATTGGATACACAGGATGTCCCGCATAGCTTGCACAGCCATCATGCGCATTTCCATGGAATCCGGCTGAGAATCAAAGGTGTAATCCGGATACTGCATCGGCTCCGGAACGCTGTAGCCGGAGCTACAGCCCACAGCAGAAAGCGTTATGACAAGGCAGACAAATAAACAAAATATTTTTTTCATCAGATCACCACCGGTTTCAGATGATTCTATCATACCATTCCTTCGGGAAAAGTCAATTAGAACCCCACGGTGACCGTGGGGTTTTAAATGTTAAAAGAATTTGCAAACTACGTACCAAAGGACGATCAAAAGAACCAGTATGGGCACGTATGCAATCAAGGCAGCGGAAGCAATGGAAATCACCCCAATGCCTAAATACTGCAAAGCGATCACAATGCCGATGAGGATTGCGGTGGTCAGTACAGCCTTTGTGATTTGCTTGCCGATAATGGTAGCAAAGAAGAAGGTATACAGACCGCCGATAATGGGATTCACAGTGCTCAAAATCGCGCCTACAAGGATCTTCAGTGCGCCGGTGAGCAACAACAGGATCAAAAGCGCCAAAAGGATCGTAGGCGCATAGGTGACGATGCCCTCCGGCAGATAGGCAGAGAACAACCATACCACCACCAGATGCAGCATATAGCCGATAACAACTGTCAGACACCGAAAGAAAACCCAGGAAAACAGGTTTTTGCCTCTGGGTAGCCAGCCGTCAGCCAAATTGACCAGAAAAGAAAGAATGATCATACTGAGGACCTGGGTGCAAACAACTGTGTAGTGGGCATCCACAAAAGAGAACAATGTCATGTTGTCACCGGAGATGGCAACAAAGGGCAGGGGAGCAACAAATGAAGAAAATTGCGCGCCTGCGCTTGTGAGCACCACCGTTGCGGCATATATAAATAAAATTCCGATTGCTGAGGAGACTGCATTGTTTAGGGCAGATCGTTTTCCAAAAATAAATCTTCCGAAAACACTGAGCAAAAAAGTCCCTAAAAGCAAAATGAGCGCAGCTTTCCAAACGCTATCGAAGGATAGGGGGACGGAGGGAAAGTATTTTTCGATGAATTCCATAAGTACCTCCAAATTAAAACGCAAACAGCCGCCATTGCTGGCGGCTGTTCTGTGTGTATAAGTGAAGTAAAAATTACTTCATCTCTGCCTCTGCGCCAGCTTCCTTCAGCTCGGCAATCATCTTCTCGGCATCTTCCTTGGAGACAGCTTCCTTCAGAGTCTTGGGGCAGTTGTCAACCAGATCCTTAGCGTCCTTCAGGCCCAGGCCGGTAACAGCGCGGACAACCTTGATGACGTTCAGCTTGGAAGCACCGGCGTTCTTCAGAATGACGTCGAACTCGGTCTTCTCCTCAGCAGCCTCAGCAGCACCGCCAGCAGCGGGAGCAGCAACAGCAGCAGCAGCGGCGGGAACGCCGAAAACTTCCTCCAGAGTGTGAACCAGCTCGGACAGCTCCAGAACGGTCAGACCCTTTACTTCCTCAACGAGAGCAGTGACTTTTTCACTAGCCATTGTAAATTTCCTCCTAAATATAAATGTTTGTTGTGTGTTTGTTTGTATACGGATTATTCTGCAGATTCAGCAGCAGGAGCTTCTTCTGCAACGGGTGCTTCAGCAGGAGCTTCAGCTTCAGCAGCGGGAGCTTCCTCAGCTGCAGCAGCAGGCATTCCGGCGCCGTTTTCGACGTTGATCCGGATCTGGTCCAGAACGAATGCCAGGCTGGAGATAGGTGCCAGGAAGGTACCCAGAACAGAAGCAACCAGTGCATTCTTGCTGGGCAGCTCACCGAAGCCGTTGAGCTCAGCAGCGGACAGAACGCTGCCTTCAACAACGCCACCCTTGATAGCCAGGGGGAGCTTGTTCTTCTTGGCGAACTCGCAAACGATACGAGCAGGAGCGATGGGATCGCCTGTGGTGCTGGCCATTGCGGTAGTGCCGTTGAGAACCTCGTCGAAATCGTAGCCGTTTTCCTTAGCTGCGAAACGGGTCAGAGTGTTCTTAACAACAGTGTACTCAACACCAGCCTCACGGAACTGCTGACGCAGAGCGGTATCCTGAGCAACGTTGATGCCCTTGTAGTCCACAAAAACAACGGAAGTAGCTTCCTTGATCTTTCCGGACAGGACCTCAACTGCGGCCTTTTTGCTCTCAAGAACCTTTGCGTTGGGCATGTGTGTTTCACCTCCGAAAAAAATGTCTTCCTGCCATAAGACAGGAAGACACGCTTAAATCATATCAGCGCACCTCGGCAGGATTTACTGGTTACCCAACCTGCTGTCTTTGGCAACTTAGACATGATATCACCAAAGATGCCAAATGTCAAGATGTTTTTTGGAAATATGTAAATTATTTCACGATACGCTCCAGGTCCGTAATACGCTCCTTAAGATTTTTGATTTGGATGGACGTGCTGTTGGATTCCAATTCTGCATCCTGCACAAAGCTTCGGATGGATATGGTGAGCAGAAGTCCGATGACGGTAATGGTGATTAAGTACATCATCCATGCGAACATCCAGCCAAAACCCAACCCTTGATCGATGAAGTAGATTGTGACCATAATTAGACCAAGGATATTGGCCACGGCAAGAATAAAACACAGGGCACCAAGCTTACGAGCTGTTGAAAACATAACAATTCTCCTCTTATTTTTTGATTATAGTAACACTATTGTTTCATTCTGTCAAGCACACTGCCAATATATTCCCATAAACGGACTGGTAACACAGATGAGCTATAAATTAGGCAAAATAAATAAAAACATATCGAAAAATATGTTAAAAGTAGACTATTCACAAACAGAATTTATCATGCTAAAATAAAATAAAGAAGGGAGGGGCACATATGTATCAGGATATGCAACAAGGGCATATTGGAGGACCTGCTTTCTATAATGAAGGCGCAGTGTACACCGGCAAGGGGAAATACCGCATTCAATTTTTGGGATCAGACAACCCGAGAGAGGTTACCAAACGGGTTGTGATCGTTGCAGTTGCGGTGGTGCTGGCAATTATCCTGGTGGCTACGTTCCTTGCGGGAAAAGATCCGACAAGGTTCCCTTACGAAACCAAGCTGCACAGTGCTATTGGACAGCCGATGGAAAAAGCATTGGTAAATGCGGGCTTGAAAACAGCGGAATTGACGGAAACGGATACCGGCGTATATACCTTAGAAGATGACGTTAAGATAGATGGTGTTCCGTTTGACCTGCAACTGTACGTAGATGACGGTGTGCTCAGCGGATTTGCTTATACTACTGAGTATGAAGCAGATACCAAAAAGGCGGCAAAGGATATCTACAATATTCTGGTGGATCTGCGTATCGATTCCTACACACTGGAAGATGGTGCAGAGCCGATTGAGGTTAACAGGAAAACGCTGAGAGAGTATCTCGGTCAAGGAAATGACTTGCAGATTAAAACCGGCGTAGATATAACACCTTCTGAACTGGTTGGAGCACTGAGGCAATATTTGGAAACGCTGGAGACTTCTGAAGACTGGGAAGGAAATGTTCATGGTTATCTGGTAAGACCGGCCCTGCTTTATCTGGATGAAAATATTGCGTATATTCAAGATACAAATACGGTCAAAATACAGATATCCTACCGAGTAGAGGCTGAACGTGAAGGCAATTAAATACAAAAAATGCTCCGGAGTAATCCGGAGCATTTTTCAGTCTGTAAAAAACTTGTTTTTTACAGACTGCAGAGGTCAATAAAGGCCCAAAGACGAGGAAACCGGACTCGTCGGCGTACATAGGTACGGTAGAGACCGGTTTGCGAAGTAAGTCAAAACCCTTGTGTAGCAAGCTTTTAACTATTTTATTTATTTTGAAGTGTATCCTATTTCAAAAAAATATCATAAAAATGAGAAATCCAAACCGCTCAATATGGTTTTGACGGTTTGGACCTTTTCTGGCACTCTGAAAAAATGCTCCGGAGTAATCCGGAGCATTTTTTCATGCCAATCATTAAGCGTACTTGGTAGTATTGACCTTGACGCCGGGGCCCATGGTGGAAACCACGGTGCAGGACTTGATATACTGACCCTTTGCTGCAGCGGGCTTAGCCTTAACAACAGCGTTCATCAGGGTATCCATGTTCTCGGTCAGCTTCTCAGTACCGAAGGAAACCTTGCCGATGGGGCAGTGGATGATGTTGGTCTTGTCCAGACGGTACTCAACCTTACCAGCCTTGATTTCCTGAACGGCAGCGCCCACGTTGGGGGTAACGGTGCCAGCCTTGGGGGAGGGCATGAGACCCTTGGGGCCCAGAACCTTACCCAGACGACCGACAACACCCATCATGTCGGGGGAAGCAACAACCACGTCGAACTCGAACCAGTTCTCTTTGGTGATCTTCTCAACCAGCTCCATGCCACCGACGAAATCAGCGCCAGCAGCCTGAGCTTCCTCAATCTTAGCGTCCTTAGCGAAAACCAGAACGCGAGCAGTCTTACCGGTGCCGTTGGGCAGAACCACAGCGCCGCGAACCTGCTGGTCAGCGTGACGGGAGTCAACGCCCAACTTGATGTGCAGCTCGACGGTCTCGTCGAACTTAGCGGAAGCACCCTTCACAACCAGATCCAGGGCCTCAGCGGGATCATACTGAACAGAGCGGTCAATCAGCTTGGCGCTCTCCTGATATTTTTTACCTCTAAACACTTGTTATATCCTCCTATATAGTGGTGATGCGGAAAAATCCTCCCACATTTCCGGGGAATTCCCGGACAGAAAAGTTAATTAGTCAACGACGACAACGCCCATGGAACGGCAAGTGCCGGCAACCTGGCGCTCAGCAGCCTCGAGAGAATTGACATTCAGATCGGGCATCTTGGTCTTAGCAATCTCAGTGATCTGAGCGCGGGTGATCTGACCAACCTTGGTCTTGTTGGGAACGCCGGAACCCTTGTCCAGACCGATTGCCTTCAAAACCAGCAGGGGGGTCGGAGGGGTCTTTGTAATAAAGGTAAAGCTGCGGTCTGCGTAAACAGTGATAACAACGGGGATCTTGTAACCCTCCATGCTCTTGGTGCGATCGTTGAATTCCTTGATGAATGCAGCGATGTTAACACCGTGCTGACCCAGAGCGGGACCAACAGGGGGGGAAGCGGTAGCCTTAGCGGCGTTGATCTGAAGTTTGATAATACCAGTGACTTTCTGTGCCATAATAAGCACCTCCTGAATAAAATGTGGTAATATGCGCTTTGCGCATTTCTTGCGGGGCAGCAGCCCCTCCCACCGTTTCGACCGGATGACCGGTTGATGCGTTTACGGGGTTGTGACCTCTACCTGATCGAGCTCAAACTCGACGGAGGTCTCACGTCCAAACATGGTAACTACCACGCTGACGCTGTTTTTGTCGATCTCGATTTCCTCGACGATGCCGGTGAAGGAACTGAAAGGACCGTCAAGAATGCGGACAGTATCGCCAACTGCGTAGTTGACAACAATCTCACGCTTCTCAACACCCATCTGATAAACCTCATCGTCAGTCAGAGGAACGGGATCATCACCTGTGGGGCCTACGAAACCGGATACACCGCGCACGCTTCTGATCGCATGCCAGGTGTTGTCGCTGTACACCATCTTTACGAATACATAACCGGGATACAGCTTACGGTCATAAGTTTTGCTTACGCCGGATTCTGTGATCTCAGTAACTGTCTCCATAGGAATGGTGACGTTCAAGATCTGATCCTGTAAACCGCGGCTTTGCACCGTTTTTTCGATGGTGGCTTTTACGGTATTTTCGTAAGCGGAGTAGGTATGGACGACATACCATTTTGCAGCTTCAGCCATGATTCAATCACCTCTTACTTGAAGGCGTTGATCAGAGTGTCGATGCCAACACGGGCAACAAAGTCGAACAGCCAGATGAATACGCCGACAACGAGAACGCATGCCAGCACGATCAAGGTGTTTTTCAGGACTTGCTGCGGGGTGGGCCACACGACCTTCTTCAACTCACTGCGGAGCTCACGGAAGTATCTGCAGATGGCGCCCCAGGCTCTTGCGAACCAATTCTTCTTCTTAGCTTCTGCCATCTTGTGTGTGCCTCCTTACTTCGTCTCGTTGTGAACGGTGTGCTTTCTGCAGAATCTGCAGTACTTCTTCATTTCGAGACGATCGGGATCATTCTTCTTGTTCTTCATGGTGTTGTAGTTTCTCTGCTTGCACTCAGAGCATCTCAAAGTGACTTTAACGCGCATAACGGCACCTCCTTAAAATTGCCTCCCTGTATCACCCCGGCTAGTAAAAATTTAGGAAGCGGCCAACTACAATTGCCGCTCCGGAGCTGAAAATGGGCACACAAAAATAGCCCGTTTTCACAGGTAGAACCATTCTACCACAGGGATTTTGTTTCGTCAACAATTTTTTTCTTTATTTTTTCCTTTTTTTGGTTTATAATAGGGCAAAATACAACGAACCGAAAGGAACGGGCTTTTATGAGAATCATGGGCATTGACTATGGCGATTCCAGAACCGGAATTGCTATGTCGGATCTGTTATGTTCCATTGTGGGCAGCACCACGGTGATCCACAGTAAAAATTCCGAAAAGACCATCCAGCAGATTCTGGAATTGATTCAGAAAAATCAAGTGACGGAGCTGGTTATGGGACTGCCGAAAAATATGGATGGCACGGAAGGTGCCCGGGCAGAGCTATGCAGAAGCTTTGCAAACCGCTTGGAAGCGGCGTCAGGCATTCCTGTGAAATTGTGGGATGAGCGCAGGACCACCGTAGAAGCGCACAATATTCTTTCCCAACATAATTATCATGGAAAAAAACGCAAAGATACAGTGGATGCGGTAGCAGCATCCTTGATCCTTGAAGGTTATCTTTCGTTTCGTACAAAGCAAGCATGAGCGGTCAATCTGACCGCTCATTTTTCTGTTTCTTATAAAGAACTTCTTTTATACCTGTGATGAGCAGTAGTACGCCGAAGAGCTTTTTTAAAAGGGAAATATCTATTTGTTTACTGAGAAGTGAAAAACATGCGGCGCTGACACAGCCTCCTAAGATTGCCGGTAAAACAGCGCCGATATCCAATTTACCTTGCCGCCAACGAAAAACCGAGGCGATAATGGCAGTGGGGATAAAGAACAAAAGATTGATGGCCCTGGCAGCGCTGTGTTCAAGACCGATCACCAGAGTGAGCCAAATAATCAACAAGCTGCCGCCACCAACACCCAGTCCTGCAAGAAAACCCAGCAGGCAGCCGACGATCAGCATGACAGGCAAACTGTTCAGCATAAATAACGCACCCCACCCCATAAGATCAAAATGCCAAGAAGTCTGTGCAACCACAGTGTAGGAATCCGCTTAGCAAGCAATCCTGCCAAAATCCCACCTGCGGAACTTCCCAGCAGATATGGGACCGCTATATTCCAGGGCACAGTACCAGGCTGTAATGTCAGACTTAAGGAAACAAGACAAATGGGAAGAATAATGGACACGGATGCAGGGAAGATCTCATCCTCCGGCAGCCTGCTCAGCCACACCAGTAACGGGACGAGAACCATGCCGCCTCCTGCGCCGAACAGACCGTTGACTGCTCCTGCACAAATGCCGCAAATAATCATTGGTAAATGTTTTTTCTTAAGCAAGCGCAACACCTCCTGTGGGAATTTTTTCCCGGGGAGGTATTTTTATGCGTAAAAATCCCCTGCACAAGGGCAGTACGCCATAGTGCAGGGGATTGCGTATTAAGCAGCGGACAGGACTATATCCAGCTTCAGCTTGGAGGTGTCCTTAACAGCAGTGGTGATAGGCTCCAGAATGCCCTGATACCATTTTTCTTGGTCGGCAGCACGCATCTCGTTGGTAATCATGTAGTCGCGGTAGCTCATGTCATCATCGCCAACGTAGTACATCACGTGGTAGCCATACTCGGTTTCGATCACTTCGGCATCGCCGGCCTTGCGCTGGGGATCGATGGCCCAGTTCCGGAAATTCAGAACATACTCGGAGTCGGGGTGGATGTCTTCAAACAGACCGCCGTCTTCAGCGGAGGAATCGTCGCTGTGTTCCTTGACCAGTTCAATGAAGCTTTCCTCGGTAGCAGCGCCTTCTTTCCAAGTTTTCAGATAGCCGTCGGCTTCCTTCTTGGCGGTAGCCTTTTCTTCCTCAGTGTATTCCTTTTCGCCGGTTTCCTCGTTCTCGGTACCACCCTCAAACTCTACCAGCAGATGACGCACATTGGACATCTTCTTCGTGTTGTCGGTCATGCTGTCGAAATATGCAACATAATAGCCATTAACAACGGTCTTGTCGTTTCCGTCAGCATCCTTTGTGGTAGTGGTGTTGGGAATTGCTGCAATGTCGCCTGCCTTGCGGTCTGCAGAAGCAAGCCACTCAGCCAAGGTGGCGTTCAGAGCGCTGTGCAGTACGTTTGTGGAATCGTTGACAGCCAGATCGCTTTCATCGTTAACCTCAACAGTGCCACTCATTTCCTTCAGTTGGTCCAAAGTGGTGGCAGTGGCAAGCTTTTCAGCAGCGGCCTTCAGTGCTGCGCGGGCTGCCTCGTTTTCTTCCTCGGTGTATGTCTTATTACCTTCGGCATCCTCGGTGCCGCCCTGACGGAAGTCGGTGTAGCTCAGATAAGCAGAGGAGTAGGTGTAGGAATTGTAATTGTCGGGGTTATCCTTCTCATATGCGCGGATATCAGCGTCCTCGTATTGGAGAGAATCCTCGTGTGCTTGCATATAAGCATTCGCAATGGCACCGCGCTCGTTGTATGCCAGATAGCTGTCCTCGTCAGCACCGTAGCCGTACATAGCCCGCAGATACTGGTTGGCATTGCTGTAGCCGTAAATAGTGGCATAAGTGCCCAGATTGTTTGCCAGGTTATCAAGTGATGTTTGCTGGTCGGAAGGCAGCTGGAAGTTCTCTGCTTTTGCCAGATCGTACAGAGCAAAGTCGCTCTTTGCGTTGTCGATGGCCAGCTCAACAAAGTACTGATCCCATGTCTTGCCGGTTTTCTCGTCCTGAATCTGCTCGTTCAAAGGCTTGGTAACGTCCAGACCAACTGCCTGCAAATAGCTGTTGGTATACTCTTGATAGCTATTATACCATTCGTTATAGTAGTTGTTGATGGCGTCATTGTAGTAATAACCCAGTTCAACGGAATTTAATTCCCGGTCGCCCACAACCACAGCAACGGTATTTTTTTGGATGATACCGCTGTTGTTAACAGCTCTGACACCCAAAACAGCCAAAGCGATCACCACAACGGCGATCATGGCAACCACAAAGGAAATGGTGTAGATTTTCAGTTTTTTGGCTTCTGCTTGCTCTTGTCTCTGCTTTTCAGTCAGAATGGTAGCAGATTGTTCCTTGCGGAACTTTTTCTTATCGGATGCGCTCATGTAATACATTCCTCTCATTAACCGAATTCGTAGGATCATGCACCGGATACCGATGCATATTACATGCAATTATATACGATTTTTTAAAATTTTCAAGTATTATTATTCAGTGTGGAAAAAAGTTTACAAATTTTAGGCAAAAAAATGCGGAAAGCCGAAGCTTTCCGCACCCTTACCCGCCATAGCCGTAGCGTATCCAATTATGACCTGCACGAAAAGGCAGGTGGGTTGCCGCTCCTGACCTTAGCTGCTCCCAACGTCCACCGTACGTCAAAGCGCAGGCGGGAGGTCTGCAATCCGGGCAGGAAGTCTAACATCCCTAGTAATAGATGTGGGTCCAAAAGGACACACTCGCACAAGGCAGGTAATTTTAATTAATCTTCCGGATCTTCCTCGTAAAGGGAATCCATCATCAGCGAATACACCGCCTCCAGCTCCTGGTCGTCCTCAATGGCGCACAGGATAGGTTCACCGTCCTCGTCTACGGATTTGAGAATGCTTACATCCAGAGACTCGTGTTCTTCGCCGTCAGCCGGGACCACAGCCAGATAAGTCTGCCCGTTATATTCCAGTGTGGAAAGAACCTCCAGCTCATACTCTGTGCCATCTTCATCCACGATGGTTATAAAATCAGAACCGTATTCATCAGACATAGCAGTTACCTCCGTTTTGTTCTGTTCTTATTGTACTGGAAAGCTATGGCGAAATCAAGAGGAAAACGCAATGAGCAACAGGGAAATGCTGGTAGTTTTAAAAAGTTTCGTGCTTTTTGCCGAATTTATTATTTCTTAATAAAATAGTACTTTCGTTTTTGCGTTGGGTATGCTATAATGATATGAGTAAAGTTGTGCTTATATGCACAATGACTTTGATTTTTTACCGTACAGATTTTTTGAATGCTGTAATGGAGGTTTTAATATGTCCAAAAATAAAAAGCAGGATATGCCGGAGCGCCAGAACTGGATACCCCATTGGGGGCTGAAGCTGGCTTATAAGATTTGGATGGCGGTATTCAGCGCCTCTAAGGTCATCATTGGAGCAATTGCTACCGTTGTCCTTATTGGTGTGGTTTGCGCATTTTCCTTTGCCGGGGTTCTGGGCGAATATTTGGAAGGGGACATTCTGCCGGATGCCAATCTGGTTTTGGAGAGTTATGAGCTTGCTGCTCCTTCCACGGTCTACTGCGTTAACGATGCAGGTCAGATCCAGGTTTTGCAGGAGTTGTATGCCAGCACCGACTGGAAAAAGGCTGACTATGAGGATATCCCCGAACACTTAATCAATGCGGCAGTGGCTATTGAGGACAAGCGTTTCTATGAGCACCAGGGTGTTGACTGGTTTACTACGATCAAGGCCTTTGCCAATATGTTCTTTGGCGAATCCACCGTGGGTGGCTCCAGTATTACACAACAGTTAATTAAGAATATTACCCAGGATGACAGTGTCACCGTCCAACGAAAGGTGCAGGAGTTCTTCCGCGCAACACTGGTTGAGAAAAATTATGATAAGAAAGTAATTATTGAAGAGTATCTGAACTCAATCTATCTGGGACAGGGCTGTCGAGGCGTCCGAAGCGCGGCAGCGGCCTATTTCGGTAAGGAACTGCAGACACTGACCATTGCCGAATGTGCCAGCCTTATCAGTATTACAAACAACCCGTCCTTGTTCGACCCATATAACGAAAAGGAATTTAAGTATGCCGGCGAGATCATGAACGGCAAACAGAGAAACCGTCACCGTCAATTATTGGTGCTGGGCGAACTGCTGGCGCAAGGCTATATTACCCAGCAGGAGTACGATGAGGCTGTGGCACAGGAGTTGGTGCTGAAAAGCTCTATTGCAGACGAAGACCGTTGGTTGGAATGCCCCAACGAATCCTGTGGTTATGAGGGTGCGCGTAAGACCTACGTGGTTTCCGGTAGTTCTGTTAAGTGTCCCCAATGTGGCGCGGCTCCCGAAGTGGTGAATGACGCATCTCAGGAGGTGTATTCCTACTTTGTGGACCTTGTGGTTCAGGATGTGGCAAAGGCACTGGCAAAGCGCGACGGTGTTACGGAATGGAATCAAACCATATGGGAGCGCTATCTGGACCTGATCAACAGCAGCGGTTATTCTATTTATGCAACCATCGATCCCACTGTACAGGCACAGGTGGACAAGATCTATAAGGACCTGAGCAACATTCCCAAGGTCAAAAATGCGGAGCAGCTGCAATCTGCCATTGTTGTTATCGACAATTCAACCGGTGACATCGTTGGTATTGCCGGTGGTGTAGGCCCAAATAAGGAACACTTTGGCCTGAACCGTGCATCCGGCTCAAGACTGCAGTCCGGTTCTTCTATCAAGCCGATTTCTGTTTACGCGCCTGGCTTCGAGCAGGGCACTTTGACTCCTGCCACCATTATTAAGGACCTGCCAGTAACCTATGACGGTGGTGCATGGCCGAAGAATGACAACCGCAAATATTCCTATTCCAGAACCATTTACTCCGGCATCGAGGATTCGGTGAACGCTGTTGCGGCTAATTCCCTTAAAAAGATCGGCCTGAATTACGGTTATGAGTTTGCAAAAGAGAAGTTTGGTCTGTCTACTTTGGTAGATGACGATATTCAGATATCTTCTCTGGCGCTGGGCGCACAGTACCGAGGCGTGACTGTTCGGGAAATGGCTTCTGCCTTTGCGACCTTTGCCAACAAGGGTGTTTACCGCACCGGCAGAACATGGACAAAGGTGTATGACCGTAATGGCAATGTGGTTCTTGAGAACCAGCAGGAATCCCGGGAAGTGCTGAGCAAAAAGGCCGTGGACTATACCAATTACTGTCTGACCAATGCGGTTAGAAGCGGTACCGGTGCCGGCGCAAACTTTGCTTCCGGCTATGTTGCCGGTAAGACCGGTACTACCTCCAGCGCCCGAGACAGGTGGTTCTGCGGTTATACCAATTATTATACTGCAGCTGTGTGGTGTGGCTTTGATACCCCTGCGAGAATCAATTTGAGCTTTAACCCTGCTTCCCGTTTGTTTAAACAAGTTATGCAGCCTTTGCACAAGGGACTGCAGAACGTAAGATTGTACGATGCGGGCAAAATGTCCAGTGTCACAGTCTGCTTAGATTCCGACAAATTGGCGACAGATGCCTGTAAGAGCGATGTGCGCGGCAACCGCACGCAGACAGTAGCAGTTTATTCGGAGGACCGCCCCAGTGCAAGATGCGACAAGCATGTAACGCTAGATTATTGCGCAACCGGTGACGCAGTGGCAAACGAATACTGCAAGAAGATTGCCGCTACGAATAAGTCTGTAAGTGTCGTGCAGAAATCCTTGCTGAAGTTAACACAGCAGGATGTCACTGAGATCCTGAAGGCAAAGAACTATGGTCTAGATGACATGTTCCTGCAGGATAACTATGTGTATTTGGTCACCGCAGATGGCAAGGATGCTAACTTTAAGGGATTTAAAAATAATATCAATTCCGGTATTTCCTCCCCATATAAGGTTTGCACAAAGCACACGCAGTCCAGCTGGAACGAACAGGGTGGATCCAATGAGAGCACTACCGTTCCCGGTGGATCGACTACCATGGGGAACTGATCTAAGGAGAGAAACATGATTTGGATGTCCGATGAATGGAAAGATTATGAGGTGCTGGATGCTTCCAATGGCGAACGCCTGGAGCGCTGGGGACGGCATGTTCTGGTCCGTCCCGACCCTCAGGTGATCTGGGATACACCTCATATTGATCCTGCTTGGAAAAAATATGATGCACGCTATGTTCGGTCAACCACCGGTGGAGGACACTGGACAGATCACAATCTTCCGGAACGGTGGCAGATTCGCTATAAGGATTATCTGACCTTTAATGTGAAGCCTATGAATTTCAAGCACACCGGTGTATTTCCGGAACAGGCGGCAAACTGGGATTTTATCCGGGTCAAGGTTGCCTCTGCAGGCAGACCGATACGGGTGCTGAATCTGTTTGCTTATTCCGGCGGTGCGACCCTTGCGGCAGCTGCAGGCGGCGCTGAGGTTTATCATGTTGACGCATCAAAGGGCATGGTAGCTTGGGCGAAGGAGAATGCAAAATCCTCCGGCCTGGCAGATAAGCCGATCCATTGGATCGTAGACGATTGTGGAAAGTTTATTCAGCGTGAGATCCGCCGCGGTCGACGCTATGACGGCATTATTATGGATCCGCCCAGTTACGGCAGGGGTCCCAGCGGTGAGATATGGAAGATGGAAACCAGTTTTTACCCATTCCTCTTGGAGGTGGCAAAACTGCTGACGGACAATCCTTTGTTTGTCATTATCAACTCTTATACAACGGGTCTTGCCCCTTCTGCTGTGGGCTATGCATCGGATGTGGTATTCGGTGCAGTTGCCGGCGGCAGCACCGCAGTGGGTGAATTGGGTCTGCCCGTAAAATCCTCCGGTCTGATGCTGCCCTGCGGTGCAGCGGGCCGTTGGACTCCGTAATTTTGATTGGAGGAATCGCGTTGCATAGAGCGATCAGCGTTGAACATTTGGCATATAGCTATCCGGGCGTGGACAACACGCCCGGTGTTCCCGTATTTGAAGATCTGAGCCTGACCATCGAGGAAGGCAGCTTTGTGGCGGTTTTGGGCGGCAATGGCTGTGGTAAGTCCACCCTTGCCAAACATTTCAATTCCATATTGCTGCCCAGTGGCGGTAAAGTCTATGTATGGGGAATGGATACCTCCAACGAAGAAAAGCTGATGGCTGTGCGCAGGAACGTGGGAATGGTTTTCCAGAATCCTGACAACCAGATCGTTGCCAATGTGGTAGAAGAGGACGTTGCCTTTGGCCCTGAGAATCTGGGCATTGCAAGTCCTGTCATCCGTCAGCGGGTAGATAATGCATTGAAACAGGTAGGTATGTATCAATATCGGGGACATGCGCCCCACCTGTTGTCCGGTGGACAGAAGCAACGCATTGCCATTGCAGGTATTATTGCTATGGAGCCCAAATGCATTGTGTTGGATGAACCCACGGCAATGCTGGATCCGCAAGGTCGCCGTGAGGTGATGGAGACGATCCTCAAGCTAAATCGGGAAAAGGGCATTACGGTTGTTTTGATTACACATCACATGGATGAGGCTGCACAGGCGCAGCGTGTGATCGTATTGAGCAGCGGCACGGTTGCGGCTGACGGCACACCACAGGAGGTGTTCTCCCGGGTGGAGCTGCTACACAGCATTCGTTTGGCAGCGCCGGATACCGTTGAACTTTGTCACCGGCTCAACGCCCAGGGGATCAAAATGCCCCTTGACTGTCTTACTACAGAAGATTGTGCGCAGGCACTTTATGATATGTTGAAGGCCTGACCACGGGAGGTTATGAAACGTGGCACCTATCTTAGAGGTAAAAAATCTGCATCACACATACAGCGCAGGGACACCCTTTGAGCATGTTGCTTTAGAGGATGTGTCTTTTTGTGTTGAGCGTGGGGATTTTATCGGTATTATCGGGCATACCGGATCCGGTAAGTCTACCCTGATGCAGCATTTGAACGGACTGTTAAAGCCCACTGCCGGCACCATTTTGCTGGACGGCAAGGATATCTGGTCCGATATGGCGCTGACCCGTCAGTGTCGTTTCCGGGTGGGTTTGGTGTTCCAGTACCCGGAATATCAGCTGTTTGAAGAAACAGTCTATAAAGACATTGCATTTGGTCCGAAAAATATGGGACTGGACGCAGATGAGATCGATCGTCGGGTACGGGAGACTGCTGCGTTGGTGGGCATCACCGAAGAGCAGCTGGAGATGTCACCCTTTGACTTGTCCGGTGGCCAGAAGCGCCGTGTTGCCATTGCCGGTGTTATGGCAATGGAGCCGGAGATTTTGATTTTAGACGAACCTACAGCCGGATTGGATCCGGAAGGGCGGGAGGAGATCCTGCAAAATATTGACGATTATCGCAGAACTAAAAATGCGACAATAATGATGGTCAGTCATTCCATGACGGATGTTGCCCGTTTGACGGACCGGCTTTTGGTGATGAATCATTCCAGACTGGTTATGGACGGAACGCCCGATGAAGTATTTGCACGGGCGCAGGAGCTCTTGGACATGGGCTTGGATATTCCGGAGATCACCAGAGTTTTTCTGCGTTTGCGTGAGTTGGGCGTGGATGTGCCGAAGGTCTACACAGTGGAGCAAGCTGTTGCGGTTTTGACTGCCATGAAGGGAGGCACTGCCCATGCTTAAGGACATTACTTTGGGTCAGTATTTCCCCGGGAACTCTCCTGTACACCGCTTAGATCCAAGAACAAAGATCGTTTTATTGATCTTTTATATTGTAGCACTGTTTTCTGCTTCAAATTGGGTATCCTATGGTGTGGTGTTTTGTTTTCTTGCGGTGTCCATTGCTATTTCCCGCGTTCCGCTGAAGGCAATTCTTAACGGTATGAAGCCACTGGTCATGATCTTGATCTTTACCGGTATTTTAAACATCTTTTTCACTGTGGGTGAGAAGGTAGTTTTTAAGCTGTGGGTCATTACGGTCTATTGGGAAGGTATCATCCGCGCAGTATTTATGATGTTGCGTATTATAATGCTGATTACCGGAACGTTCCTGTTGACTTACACCACTTCTCCCATTGCGCTGACAGACGGACTGGAGTCTTTGCTTGGACCGTTAAAAAAGATTCATTTGCCGGTCCATGAGCTTGCTATGATGATGTGCATTGCTTTGCGTTTCATCCCTACACTGATCGAGGAAACGGATAAAATCATGTCTGCCCAGAAAGCCAGAGGCGCAGATTTTGAATCCGGCAATCTGATTGCCAGGGTAAAGGCGCTGATCCCTATTCTTGTCCCGCTGTTTATCAGTGCGTTCCGCCGTGCCGACGAACTGGCAACCGCTATGGAATGCCGCTGCTACCAAGGTGGGGAAGGGCGTACCAAGATGAAGCTTCTGCGATATAAGCTGCTGGATTTTAAGACATTTGGTATCGGGATTTTGCTGCTGGTGGCAGTATTTGTGTTTCGCGGATATGGCCTGTGAGGTAAGTATGCGTAATATTGCTTTGTTTTTGACCTATGAAGGGTCCGGCTACCACGGTTGGCAAATGCAGAAAAATCTTGCTACAGTACAGCAAACATTAGAAAAAGCCATTACTATGGTGGTCGCGCACCCCGTCCACGTGACCGGCTGCGGCCGTACCGATGCCGGTGTCCACGCCAAGTGCTATGTGGCAAATTTTAAGACTACCTCCACGATTCCGGCAGAGCGCCTTCCTTATGCGCTAAATACCCACTTGCCGGTGGATGTGGTTGTGACAAAAGCCTTCGATGTACATGAAAATTTCAATGCCATCGGTTCCTGCGTAAAAAAGGAATACACCTATATGATCTACAACAGCCGATTGAAGGATCCGTTTTACGTGAACCGCGCATGGTTCTATCCAAAACATCTGGATGAAAAGATCATGCAGGAGGCTGCGCAGCAATTTGTGGGCACACATGATTTTGCTGCAGTACGTTCTGTTGGTACTGATGTCAAATCTACAGTCCGAACCGTATATTATTATAATGTAGAGCGTCAGGGAGACATCATACTTCTGAAAGTCTGCGCCAACGGTTTTCTGTATAATATGGCCCGTGCTATGGCAGGCACGGTTGTTTATGCGGCGGAGGGAAAAATTGCCCCTCATGAGATCGGTGGAATTCTGGATTCCGGAAACCGCACGGCAGCCGGGCCTACTGTGCCTCCTGGGGGACTGTACATGACCCACCTGTGGTACGATGACGGGATTGAAAAATTTGAATGTCCCGGCTGACAATATTTCCTATAGCAAAGTTAATAAAATGTTTTTCTTTTTCCGGCAGATGTATGATATATTGTCCGGAAGAAAGGTGTGATCGCGTATGCAACCTAAAATGTGTACAAAATGTAAGAAAAATATTGCGGTTGTTTTTATAACAAAGATTGAAAATGGCGTTTCCATGAATGAAGGTTACTGCTTAAAGTGCGCCCGGGGTCTGGGAATTCCCCAGATCGACGCTGCGGTGAAGCAGATGGGCATTTCTGAGGACGATTTGGATACCCTGACGGATGAAATGAGCAGTATGTTTGGTCAGATGGATGCACCGGAGGGTGAGGAGGATGAGGTGGAAAGCCAAACTGCCACTTTCCCACTGCTGAATCAACTTTTTGGCGCCGGTAATCTGCCTGCCCGTAAGGAAGAACAGCTGGAAGAGGGTTCCTCTGAAGAATCACCTAAGAAAAAAACCAATAAGCACAAGTTCCTGGATAGCTACTGCATGGATCTGACCCGCAGAGCAAGAGAAGGAAAATTGGACAAGGTGATTGGCCGGGATGTGGAAACCGAACGTGTGATCCAGATCCTTAACCGCCGTCAGAAAAACAATCCTTGTCTGATCGGTGAGCCGGGTGTTGGTAAAACTGCTATCGCAGAGGGATTGGCGCAGCGTATCGCAGCGGGCGAAGTGCCCTATAAGCTGCGGGATAAAGAGGTGTTCCTGCTTGACTTGACAGCATTGGTGGCTGGCACCCAGTTCCGGGGTCAGTTTGAAAGCAGAATGAAAAGCCTGATCGGTGAGATCAAAGCATGCGGTAACATTATTCTGGTGATCGATGAGGTGCACAATCTGGTTGGTGCCGGTGATGCGGAAGGCTCTATGAATGCTGCCAACATTCTAAAGCCTGCCCTTTCCAGAGGCGAGATCCAGGTAATCGGTGCTACCACATTTAATGAATACCGGAAATATATTGAAAAGGATGCAGCTTTGGAACGCCGTTTCCAGCCTGTTTCCGTGGCAGAGCCTACCATCGAGGAAGCATGCAAGATCATGCAGGGCATTGCAAAAGCCTATGCCCAGTTTCACGGTGTAACCATCTCTGCTGAAATTGCCCGTCAGTGCGTGATTCTTTCTGAGCGCTATATTACAGACCGTTTCCTCCCGGATAAGGCCATCGACCTGCTGGATGAAGCCTGTTCCGATGTGAATCTGCGGTGCAAAGAGATATCCCAGCTGGCAGAGCTGAAAAAAGAGCGGGATGACTACGAACTGGAACTGAAAATGCTCACAGACGATACGGAAAATGAGCATTATGAACGTTTGGCGATCATCCGCAGCAAGCTGTGCCAACTGGCCACGGAAATTGAACGGTTGGATCAGATTCCTGCGCCTGCCGTAACAATGGAGAACCTTGCCCGCATTATTGAATTGTGGACAAAAATTCCTGCAACCAAGATCAAGGCGCAGGAGTATGCGCAGATCAAGGGTCTTAAAGACCGGCTGAAGGCACACATTGTGGGTCAGGATGAGGCGGTAGATGCAGTGTCCAGAGCCATTCGCAGAAACCGTGTTGGTATCAGTCCGAAGAAACGGCCTGTATCCTTTATCTTTGTAGGACCTACCGGTGTTGGTAAGACAGAGCTGGTCAAACGACTGGCAGATGACTTGTTTGACAGCGTGGATTCTTTGATCCGTTTGGATATGTCGGAATATATGGAAAAGCATACAGTATCTAAGCTGATCGGTTCGCCTCCCGGATATGTTGGTTATGATGAAGCCGGACAGCTAACAGAGAAGATCCGCCGTAGACCGTACAGCGTGGTGCTGTTCGATGAGATCGAAAAGGCACATCCCGATGTACTGAACACGCTTTTGCAGGTCCTTGACGACGGAAGAATTACCGATGCACAGGGGCGGGTGGTGAACTTTGAAAACACCGTCATTGTTATGACCTCCAATGCAGGCTCTGAGGGCAGGGTAGGCGGTCTTGGTTTCGGCAGAACGGAACAGGATCAAGTGCGGGACAAGACGATGAAAGCACTGAAGGAGTTCCTGCGTCCTGAATTCATCAACCGTGTGGATGAGATCATTACGTTCAATCATTTGACCGAGGAGAATTTTGCCGGCATTGCTGACATTATGCTCAAAGAGCTGAAAGAAAGTCTGGAAGCAAGAGGTCTTAAGTTTACATGGTCCGCTTCTGCCCGGGATTATCTGGTGACTAAGGCGTACTCTGTTACCTACGGTGCAAGAAATCTTCGCCGGACGATCCAAAAGGAACTGGAGGATCCAATTTCAGAAATGATTATTGATTCCTTTGAAAATCCCATCAGCCAGATCACTGTGGATGCGCGGGAGGATAAGCTCTGTATCACAACGCAATAAACACAAAAGGGCGTTCACAAGTGTGAACGCCCTTTTCGGAGCTTTGCTCCGGATGTGCCCGATTACATATCAAAGGAATTTGTGATTTTATCAGAAAACTTCCATGCGGCGTCTTCAACGCGATTTGCAGCTTGCGCAGCCAATCTTCTTGCAGGATTTGTTTTGGATAGCATCAAAATTCCTACCGCACCTGCTGCAGCACCAACTCCCATTGTAACAGCCCAGCCTTTTACACTCATGGTTACACACTCCTTACAATGTGACAATTTTCGCGGGGTTATCATTATTATCCCCGAAATGCAGCAGAAATCTCTTGGAAAATAATCTATGTTTCGTTTATGTAGCCGGAACAATGTTCCGGTTTTATTGTCCGTTGCCGGTGCCGTTTCCTGTTGTGTTGCCATCCATAGAAGGTACTGTCATGATATCTTCCCCGGCGCCATCGGTATACATTGGCATTTTGGTGTCCACATCAGGATCGGGAATGTTGGTTGCGATTGTAGGATCCATGGTGGGAAGAATGGTGTTGTTGTTTGTGGTGTCGTTTCGTCTGCCACATGCAGTCAGGCTGAGGGTTAAAAGGGAAACAAGCACAAATGCGCAAATTTTTTTCATTTCAATGCCTCCTGAAATATTGATATAGCACTAGCATTCCCATTTTTATCGAAATTAACACACCGAAATTATTAAACATAATATAAAATCTGTCGAAATTTAATTTTTTCATTGCTATTTCTAATTTCTTCCGCTATAATAGTCTGGAAATAATCAAGGGGGAGTTATCCTAATGAAAAGACTGTCTGTAAAAAAGAATATAGAATGTATGGCTTGTCTTGAATGTGTTCGTGCTTGCTCGAATGCATTTTACAAAGAGTTCAATCCTGACCTGTCCTGCATCCAGATCGTGGCAAAGGGAACAGGTGCTAAGCCTATGACTTGTATCCAGTGCGGCAAGTGCATGAAAGCTTGCGAAGCCGGTGCGATTACCCAGAACCCCAAGACTGGTGTCTACATGATCAATAAGAAATTGTGCACTTCCTGCGGCAAGTGTGTGGAAGCCTGCCCTATGAAGGTTATGGTTATGCCGGAAGGCGGCACGACCAGTAAGTGCATTTCCTGCGGCATCTGTGTTAAGGTATGCCCCATGGAGCTTTTGGAAATCGTCGAAAAGTAATTTTGCTTACATAATTTGGGCAACCTAAGGTCGCCCTATTGCAATTTGCAAAAGCGGTTTACAGGTAGCGCGTGTATGCAGATTCTGGAAAGGACGATAGGAAAGTGAAAAGAAAACTGTTAATAACCCTCTGTATTATCTTGGCGGTCCTGTTGGTAGGTGCAGTGGCGTTGTATTTTGTTGCCGATGCGATTTTGGATGGAATCAATAAGTTAGATCCCAACCAGACCTATTCCCAACAAGATCCCAGCGATATATTTGAAGAAAACGAACCTATTGAAATGGACCCTATTACAGATCAGGCAGAGGAGATATTCAAAGGCGAAGATATTATTAATATACTCCTTGTAGGACAAGATCGCCGGGCCAATGAGGGTGACGCGCCCCAGCGAACAGATGCTATGATTCTGTGCACCATTAATAAAGCTACCGGAACATTGACCATGACGTCTTTTATGCGAGATTTGTGGGTGTACATTCCGGATCGCTATAATCAGCGGCTGAATATGCCCTACAAGTTGGGCGGTTTTCCTCTGCTGAATAAGACGCTGGAGTATAACTTTGGTGTTTCTGTAGATTATAACGTGGAGATCGATTTTTCCGGTTTCATGGAAGCGATCGATACTATCGGTGGTGTGGAAATCGAATTGACCGCAGCAGAGGCCAAGTATCTGAATAAGCGTGGCAACTGGGATATTGAAACGAATCAGCATTGGGAACTGAAAGAAGGCGTGAATTTGCTGACCGGTTCTCAGGCGCTTGCCTATTCCCGCATTCGTCAGATCGGCACGGACTTTGGACGCACGAATCGCCAGAGAACGGTTTTGAGTACACTGATCGAAAAAGTCAAAACACTTAGCACCACAGAACTGTTTGACTTGGCAAAAAAGCTGATGCCGTTGACCTACACCGATATGACAAACAATCAGATTTTGGGTCTGATCGTGGAGATGCTTCCTTCGTTGTCAGATCTGAAAATTGTCTCCCAGCGTATTCCTACAGACAAACAATATGAGTTTGCCAAAAAGGGTGGCGCAGACGTGATCGTCATGAATCAAAAGCAGCTAAAGATCAATAAAGAGCTGCTTGCATCCACTATGGGTGAATAAGTCAAAACCTCCGGCTAAGCCGGAGGCTTGATTAAGCCCTAGAAGGGCTTTTTACTGGCGGGCATCTAAAGATGCACTGAATTTCTGACGTCTGCATTAACTGCACTGCCGCCCCTAAAGGGGCAATGTATCTTTCT
>JAZRUM010000066.1:0-4157 GCA_045652545.1 Faecousia sp.
TCTGCAGATCCCGGAGAAAATCGCCATGGAAATAGGAGGTTGGAAAGACGCAGGAACAATGCACAAAATCTATACCCACTTAGCAAAGAAGGACATAGCTAAGAGAGCACAAGACTTTACCAATTATTTCAGCAAAGCCGATTCTACGCAATAATTTCATTGCCATTTTCATTGCCATTTTTGCGTATTTCTCAATAGCTATTTGTCCGGAATTGCGAACAAGTGAACGCAAACAACCACAGCAAAAAGTTCAGAAAACCCTAGCATATACAGGAAAAAGCAACAAAAAGCGCCCGGAATTAAACTTCCGAGCGCGTTTCTTTTTGGTGACCCGTACGGGAATCGAACCCATGTTACCGCCGTGAAAGGGCGGTGTCTTAACCGCTTGACCAACGGGCCTGGTAGCGGCGACCTGATTCGAACAGGTGACATACCGGGTATGAACCGGGTACTCTACCAACTGAGTTACGCCGCCATGTGGTCAAAAATTCCGGCAATGCCGAAATCAGCTTTGTTATTATATCCACCCTAATGGTATTTGTCAAGAGAAACATGGGTATTTTTCAATATTTTTTTGGAAAGCTGAAAGTAAGAGGGGGTATTTCTATGTCTTTGTGGAAAAAATCGGTACTTTTCGCCATTGGTGGCTGCGGTTATATGGGTCTGGAGCTGCTGTGGAGGGGACGCAGCCACGGCAGTATGTTTCTTGCCGGCGGCAGTTGTTTTTTGCTTTTAGGTAAACTGAACAAATATCGTTTACCACTACCGCTGCGTGCATTGGCAGGTGCAGGCATTATCACCGGGGTGGAGCTGGCAGTGGGATTACTTTTCAATCGGGATTACAAAGTCTGGGATTACCGAAAATTGCCGGCAAATTACCGGGGACAAATCTGCCTGCCCTTTTGTCTGCTGTGGATTCCCATAAGCCTTGCTGCAATGGCGCTGTATCCCATTTTGGACAAACAATTGGAACTAAGGGAGGGTCATTGACCCCCCCTTATAACATTATTACTTGTCCGCTTGCGCATTTGCTCGTACATCAGGATCATCAGCGCTGTCAGCGCCAGCAAAAACACCGGCAGCAGTGCCACCGTAATATGCCGCGCCACAAGTCCGAACAGCGTGGGCATCAGACACACGCCCAAATAGGCGCTTGCCATCTGCACACCGATCAGCGCTTGCGAATTTTCTTCTCCAAACAGCTCCGGTGTAGAGTGGATGATGCAGGGATACACCGGCGCGCAGCCGAGGCCGATGAGCAGCAGACCTGCCAAGGAAGCGATCTGTCCCAAAGGCAGCAGCATGGCCGCAATGCCCACCAGAATAATTGCGTTGCCTGCCCGGATCAGCGCAGCGTCGGAAAATTTCATGGTAAGAAATCCGTTAAAAAACCGCCCCAGCGTAATACCTAAATAAAAAAGGCCGGAGAAAAACGCAGCCGTTTCCGGAGCAACCCCCTTAAAAAGCGTCAGATAAGAGCTTGCCCACAGCGCCGCTGTCTGTTCCACAGAGCAATAGCAGAAAAATGCCGTAAGGATCTGTTTTGCGCCGGGAATCCGGAAAATCTGCAACAGCGACAGGGGTTTCTCCGTTTGCGCCTGCTCCGCGATCTGCTTTTTCCACATAGGCAGACTGATAAACAGCACAGCTGTCAGAACGATCTGAATCACCGCCACATAGACATAGCCAGCCTCCCAGCCATGTCCGCCGGACAGCGCAATACCCATAATATACGGACCAATGGCAGCGCCAACACCCCACATACAATGCAGCCAGCTCATATGCCGGCTGGAATAATTCACCGCCACATAATTGTTCAGCGCCGCATCTACACTGCCTGCGCCCAAGCCGTAGGGAATGGTTAGCAGGCACAGCAGCCAAAAGCTATCACTGACAGAAAAACCGATCAACGCCAAAGCCGTCAGCAATGTGCTCAATGCCGTCAGTTTTCCTGCACCAAGCTTTCGCAACAGCCGGTCACACAACAAGCTGGAAACTACCGTGCCGACGGAAATCAGCATTGATAAAATTCCGGCATAGGACACGGGCACATTCAGCTGCGGATACATAGAAGGCCATCCTGCACCCAGCAAGCCGTCGGGCAGTCCCAATCCGATAAAAGCAAGATAAATGATTGCTACCAGCAAGTGAACCACAGTTACACCTTTCCTTCCACGAAATAGTTACATTACAAATATCATAATATCCTATGCGCCTTTTTGCAATGATCTTTTGATAACAATTGCAATTGATTTACAATAGGGCAGAGGGTATAATACGATTGTGGCGAGTATCATCATTTCGAAGTCTGGTTCATACGACTGCCTTGGGAGGGCGGATAGCCGTAGGTCTGCTTGAAGACTTTGCTGAAGTACAGAGGGTCGTCGAAGCCGGACTGCAGCGCTACCTGAGCAACAGAGCCATACTCGCCATGATCCAGCAGCGCCTTGGCATGGCGCAGCCGATTTTGAAGAATGTATTTTTTGGGGCTGACCCCAAACCGTGCCTGGAACAGCATTCGGAAGTAGGTGTCGGAAATGCCGCACAGGGTGTGCAGCTGTCCCACCTTCAGCTCCGGGTCATACAGCTTCCGGCGCAGGTATTCCAGTGCAGGGTCCAGCCCGGCGGCGGTGGATCCGCAGAGATATTCAGATTTCGCCCGTTCGCAGACGGCTGCCAGCACCTCATAAAATACTGCCTGCGCCCGATAACGATCCGCTAGGGTGTCCAGCAGGCTGATCCGGCAAAGCCGGGCGCACAGGCTGCTATGGTCCTCCAGACGAAAGATCTCCGGACGGGGCGCAGTCAACTCCCCCCGAAAGTTTATCAGCACATACCGGCTGTCCCCCGGAGATACCCGGCGCACAGTGTAGATACTGCCCTGGGGAATGAACAGCATCTCCCCCCGAGACAGGTGAATGACCGCATCGGCAAAGGTATAGACACTCTCGCCGCTAATCTTGAATACAAAGGCGTGGCTGGGACGCCCGGAGACAACACCGTGATCCGACGAGGGACTCTGGAGAATGCTCAGGAATTCCGGTTTTTCTATATTTCCAATCATGTTATCACCGATTTAACTATAGCATACGAAAAGTTCCCCTGCAAGCATTGTTTTGAAAATTCCATATTGTTATGATACTTCCATTTACTAAAACCGCCAAAATGCTACAATCCCTATGAGGTGATTGATTATGATAATCGTTTTGGAACAGGTTTTCCTGCTGATGGTCTTTGCCGCCACCGGCTACGGCCTGAGTAAGGCAAAAATCGCAAACAGCAGCCACAGCAAGCTGCTCAGCGCACTGTGTTTGTATCTGTTTTTACCCAGCAAGGTGTTCAGCACCTTTGCAACCCGGTTCACACCGGTATATTTGACCCAAAAATACCCTCTGCTGATCGCAGCGACGGTAATCATTGCTGTGGCAGCTCTGGCGGCTATTCCTGCATCCCGGCTGCTGACAAAAAACAGCTACCGCAGAAATGTTTATCATTACAGTCTGACCATTTCCAACTATGGCTACATCGGCTATGCGCTGGCAGAGGGCATCTTTGGCGGCGATGTGCTGCTGGATGTAATGATGTTTGCGTTCCCTGTAAGCCTTTACACCTACACCATTGGCTACTGCATGCTGTCTAAGTCCAGCAATCCTTGGAAAAAGTTGCTCAATCCCGTAACTTGCGCCATGGTTCTGGGTGCTGTAATGGGACTGTCCGGATTGAAAATACCCACACTTGTAAATACATTTTTGAGTAAATCCGCAGCTTGTATGAGTCCGGTGAGCATGCTCCTGCTGGGCATTGTAATCTCTGATTACAAACTGAAAGACCTGCTGAAAAACAAGGAGGTCTATCTTATTGCCGCATTGCGGTTGCTGGTGATCCCCTGCGCAGTAGCGCTGACGCTAAAGCTTTTGAAGTTGGATAGTCTGGTAATCCCCACGCTGATGATTCTTGCCATGCCCTGCGGCATGAATACCATCATATTCCCCAAGCTGGTTGGAGAAGATTGCGCCCCCGGCGCTTCCCTGGCGTTTATCACTACTATTTTATGCTGCCTGACCATACCACTGTGTCTTTTGCTGTTCGGCGGCATTGTTTAGGAGAAATTTATGTTTGAAAAACTGATTGCTTTGACAGATTCCTTTCTGGACATG
>JAZRUM010000067.1:0-1957 GCA_045652545.1 Faecousia sp.
ACAAAATCTGCCGGCAGCTCTTCGCCTTCGTAAACATAGTTGCAGATCTTACAGACCCAACTGCTTTTTTTCGCCGGTTCCGGCTTTGGCTTCACATGGTCAAAATAATACTGATAGGTCATACTGGGCGCTTCGGACAAGGTTTTCGCCTCGGTAACCTCCGCAATAAACATGGTGTGGGTGCCACAGTCCACTGTGCCCACCACCTTGCCGCTGATCACCGCGTTTGTGCAGCCTTCCACATACCGCAGACCGTTGGCGGTACGCGCTTCCGGGATATTTGCAAATTTATCCACATCTTTTCCGGATTGGAAGCCGTAGTGCTGGAAGATCCAGAACACCGCTTCTTGACTCAGTACGGAAACATTAAACTGCCCGGTGGCAAGGATCATATCGTGGGTCAGATTCTCCTTGTTTACCACCACCTGAATCTGCTTGGGAGTATCGGTGATCTGCATAGCGGTATTGATGATGCAGCCGTTGTCCTTGCCCTCCTGTCGGGCGGTGAGCACAAACAGACCATAGCTCAGTTTAAACAATGCATTGTTATCCATAATGACCTCCGTTACTTTCCAAATGCATCCAGTGCAAGCTTAAATGCGCCGTAAGCGCCGGCATCATTGCCCAATGTGGCAAGGGCGAAGCGGACCGGGGATACCGCATGGAAAACACACTTTTCGAAGTGGCGCTGTACACCGTCGATCAGCGGCTGTCCCGCCTTGCTGACACCGCCGCCCAAAACCACAGCCTCCGGGTCTACTACATTACAGATATTAGCCAAAAACTCACCCATATATGCATATACTTTTTCCAGGATCTCCAGCGCAAGGGGATCTTCATAAGCGCCGGCATCAAATACATCCTTGCAGGTCAGTGTATCCAGCTGCCGCAGGGAAGAGGGCGTATCCGTATCCCGAAGGAATTGTTTTGCAATACGGACAACACCGGTAGCGGAGCAATACTGCTCTACGCAACCCCGTTTGCCACAGCCGCACACTTCCGTTTCTTCCCGGTTGAGAACCATATGACCGATCTCACCGCCGGCACCGTGGACACCGTGGAGCACCTGACCACCCACCACGATTCCGCCACCTACACCGGTTCCCAAGGTAGCAAACACCATATTTTCGCAGCCTGCGCCGCCGCCCTTCCAGCATTCGCCAAGGGCAGCCACAGAAGCATCATTGCCTGCCTTTACCGGAAAACCGGTGAGCTGCTGCAGCTCCTTTTCAATATTGAAAACACCCCAACCCAGATTGACGCACTTATTCACTGTGCCGTCAGGGCGGACAGGACCGGGCACACCGATACCAATGCCCAGTACGCTATCAGCGCAGATATTATTTTCTGCCAGATAACCTTTGATCGCTGCGGCAATGTCCGGCAGAATCTGCTTGCCGGAATTTTCCGTTACTGTGGGGATCTCCCACTTATGCAGCATATTACCGGTCTCGTCAAACCATGCAAGCTTGACGGTAGTACCGCCCAAATCCACACCAAAACCGTATTTCATAGTATCTCCTCCATAAGGATTTTTGTTCATTATACATATTTCTATTGAAAAAAGCTATACCCGGAACAAAATTTTCCATCAGGGGTTGTCTTTTTCTTCGTTTTGGAGTAACATATAAGAAATTCTGAAAGGATGGTATATTTTTATGATTAAAGTTGATATTTCCAATGTTTGGGGACAGCTGTCCCTGCCGGACCTGCTGGCCACCGAAAAGGAAGTTTTCAATGCCCACATGACCCTGACCGACGGCAGCGGTGATGGCAGCGATTTCCTGGGCTGGCTGGATCTGCCCGTGGAGCAGGAAACCGATGAGATCCGCCGCATCCGCGCTGCAGCTAAGAAGATCCGGGAAACCAGCGATGTATTCGTGGTTATCGGCATCGGCGGCAGCTATCTGGGCCCCCGCGCTGCTATTGAGCTGATGCAGGGCGCCAACCACAACAT
>JAZRUM010000068.1:0-2303 GCA_045652545.1 Faecousia sp.
CAGCGCCCGCACCCGAATCCGCTTTCCGTTGACATACACACCGTCCTTAGAATCCGCGTCCGCAACAGTCCAGCTGCCGTCGTCATACCGGGTCAGCACGCCGTGGGTCTTGGACACCGTTGGAAAATCGATGACAATATCACTTTTTTTGCTCCTGCCGATCACATTTTCCCAGTGGGTCACCGGCAGCTTCTTGCCATCGCTCAGGCAGAGCCACGCCCAGATCTCCGGCTCTCTGCGGAAGGTCAGCAAGGGCTTAATACACCGAAACAGCAAAACCGCGATCATCACAGGTGCCAGCCACCGGAACGCAGCAATATAAACATTCAAATAAACAGGCTGGGCCTCCAGCAACGCTGAAACAACATTGGGCATGTCCTCACCTCCTTGCCCGGTAAAAACATTATTCCTCCAGATCCCGCAGAAGCTGGATCTCCCGGGCATAGCCCGGCAATTCATTAGGGGTTTCCAGAATCATGGGCAACTTCTTCAGCACCGGGTGGTTCACAACTGCCCGGAAGGTCTCCACGCCGAGACTTCCCGCTCCCAGCAGTTCATGCCGGTCCTTATGGCTGGAGAAGGGATTCTTGGAATCGTTTAGATGCAGTGCTTTTAATCGGTCCAAGCCGATCACCCGGTCAAATTCCCGGAGCACCCCCTCCAGATCGTTCACAACATCATATCCGCCGTCATGGACATGGCAGGTGTCCAGGCAAACACCCACAGCATCGCTTCCCACGCCGTCGATAATATCCTTGAGCTCTTCAAACCGACCGCCGATCTCGCTGCCCTTACCCGCCATGGTTTCCAGCAAAACAGTGACAGGATAACCCGGTGCCAATGCCTGCTTCAGCGCATCTACAATCTGACCGATACCAGTCTCCACACCTTGACCCACATGGCTGCCGGGATGAAAGTTATAGTAATTGCCGGGGAGCGCTGCCATACGCCGCAGATCGTCACAGAGCAGACCTGCAGCAAAAGCTCTTGCTCCAGCTTCCTTGGTGCATAGGTTCATGGTATACGCGCCATGGGCCACAAGAGGACCAAAGCCCTCCTCCTGCAAGACCCGGACAGCCTTTTCACAATCCACCGGGTCTTCCTTTCGGGCCTGACTGCCTCTGGGGTTTCTCGTGAAGAATGCAAAGGTGTTGGCCCCGATGGAACGGGCTGTGTTGATCATTTCCATATTCCCACCGCTGGCAGACAGGTGGCATCCGGCGTAAAGCATAAAACAATCCTTCCCTTTTCTCACAGATTTTCTATACCATATCATATTTTGCACAAAAATGCAATTCGCATCTCCCCTTTTCCCCTGCCCTGTGATATAATGCAAGAAATGGGTGCAAGGAGGCGTGATCATGCCAAAATCCGACAACCAAAAAGCTAAGATCCTATATATCATGGATTATCTGGAGAAAAACTCCCACGAGGCAAACCCTGTCAACGCGGCAGAACTGATCCGTATGCTGGATCAGGAACACCGCATCCGCTGCGATCGGAAGACCATCTACTCCGATATTGAGACTTTGCAGGAATACGGACTGGATATCATATCCATCCCCGGCAGAAACGGCGGCTATTATCTGGCTTCTCCCAAAAGCTTTCAACTTTCTGAACTAAAGCTGCTGATCGACGCCGTTTTGTCCAGCCGGTATCTGACCGAGAAGAAATCCAAGGAACTGATTGAGAAGCTTTGCGCCCAATGCAACGAGCACGATGCGGCTTTGATGCGCCGGAATATGCTGGTGTCCGGTCGTGTGAAGAGCATGAACGAAACCATCCTCATTAGTGTAGACACCATCCAGGAGGCCATCACCAAAGACCGGATGATCCGCTTCCGTTATTTTGACTGGGATCTGGGCGGACAACGCCGCTACAGAGAAAAAGAATACCTGGCAAGCCCTTATGGGCTTTGCCAGGATCACGAAAACTGTTATTTGCTTGCTTTTTCTCCTCGCCACGGCATTACCTCTTACCGGGTGGACCGAATGACCGGCATTGAACTGCTGGAGGACAAACGGACACCCTGCCCGGAACTGACCGGTAAGGCCCTCCATCAGCACGCCAATCAGTTGTTCCAAATGTACGCCGGCGATGCTACCGATGTGAAGCTGCGGTTCCACCGGGATCTGATTAATGTGGTGATCGACCGGTTCGGCAAGGACACCATGCTGATCCCCGACGGCCCGGACCACTTTAACTTCACTGTAAAGGTGGCCGTTTCCCCCATGTTCTTAAGCTGGGTCATTGGCTTTGGCGCCAAGGCCAAGGTCCTCTACCCCCAGTCTGTGGTGGAGCAG
>JAZRUM010000069.1:0-45389 GCA_045652545.1 Faecousia sp.
TCTACTGAATCAGTATGTTTATTTCTTCAATAATCACAGACCAGCTGCCGCCTTGGGCTACAAAAGCCCAGTTCAGTACAAGACCGAACTGGGCTTCGTGTAATTATGCTTTTTAGTGTCTACTTTTTCTTGACAAGTGCACCGTATCTATTTACGGCACACTCTTTTTATTGTTCTTCCGGGAAAATTTCTCTGCAATTCTCCTCTGTTACCAGCACAGGCTCCTGCAAATAAGAAGGTACTTGTATCAACCCGTTAGAAACCTCGCTCCCGGTGATCGTTTCCCCCTTCATCACGGCGCATACCCATTGGGCACATGTATCCACCAAACTCTGTTCATCTGCATAGGCGCTAACACTTTGGTATCCGTGAAGCAGGTTTTCCACCCCTTCTTCCATAAGCTGACCGCTGACGATCAACGGCCAATCCTCTCCCGGCTCTAAGGCAAAGCTGACCAATGCATCAATACATCCTGCCGCTAAGGCATCTGTCGCAACGCAAAACACATCCGGCAAATCATCTAAATAATATTCCGTCAAGTAATCAAAACAGCGATCAGAGGCCTGTTCCATGGTTGCCGACCGGAGACAGACATCTTCAAATTCCTTTCGTCCTGCCAAGCTCTGCAGCACACCACTATTAATGTACGGTTGCAGTTGTTCCATGACCCCATTATAGAACAAAAGGGAATTGTTATTGTCCGGCGCACCCATAAAGAACTCTATCTTCACCGGCTCCGTTGCAGTCTTTAACTGCTCTTCTTCCAAGATATATTTTCCAAGCTGCTGACCTATGGCATATGTATCCGGCGCTACGCAGGCGGTAACTGCCTGTGTATACATTAACATTCTATCCAGGGCAATGACCGGTATATTTCCCTGCCGTGCTTCTTCCAGAACGTCTCCCAACGTGATTGCATCAATGGCCGCCACCACAAGGCAAGCCACCTGCATGTTTACAAATGCCTGCACCTGAGCGTGCTGTCGTAGCATATCTCCAGCTGCATTCTCTATCAACACCTGATAGCCTGCCTTCTCCAGTTGCTCCGCTAATGCTTTGCCCTGTTCATGCAGCGCAAAATCCGGCAAGCAGATACCAACCGTATTGCCTGCACCCAGCGCAGCTGTTGTTTCTGTCTGTTCCGATTTTTTTGAACAACCGCATAGCAAAAGTGCAAAAATGAAAATCAGCGCCAATATCTTTTTCATCATAATTTCCGTTCCTTTCATAGTCATACCATTATACTGCAACAAAAAACGGTAAGTCAATTACATTTTGGCGAATTCTTCCTTGAAAACTGCCGAGTAAGCGCATATAATAGCACTATAGAATAACGATGAATGCAAAAGCTGTTTAACAACGTTTGTCATTTCGACCAAGCCGTGGCTTCGCCACGGCGCGTGGAGAAATCCGTTCTTTTACAATAGGATTTACGGATTTCTCGACTCCGCTTTGCTCCGCTCGAAATGACAGGAAAGAACGATACAACTCGATAAATCGTAATTTAACAAAAGGGTGTGAAAATTTGCTGCAAAAGAAGAATTTTAAAGGTTGGCTGTATCTGTTGCCGGCACTGATCTTCCTGGGTGTATTTTTGGTGTACCCGCTGATCGATGTGTTTGTCTATTCGTTTGAGGAAGGCTATAACTCCGCTTCCCAGACCTCTTATGGCATAGGTCTATACAACTACAGCTACATCCTGCGGGATCCCTATTTCCTGCAAGCTTTGAAAAACACCTTTATTCTGGTTATGATCACTGTGCCTCTTTCTACCGGTCTGGCGCTTTTGATCTCTCTCGGACTCAGCTCTATCAAAAAACTGCGGCAGCTGTTTCAGACCGTCTATTTCCTGCCCTATGTGACCAACACACTGGCGGTAGGTCTGGTGTTTATGCTGCTGTTTCGCAAAACCCCTTACACCAACGGTCTTGTGAATCTTGTTCTCAGCCTGTTCGGCGCAGGACCTGTGGATTTTATTGACGGACCCTATTGGGCAAAAATGTTTGTTCTGTGCTTTTACACAGTCTGGGTGGTCATGCCCTTCAAAATCCTGGTGCTCACCGGAGCGCTGGCATCCGTGCGGCAGGACTTTTATAATGCCGCTGCCGTTGACGGCACATCCAAATGGAGGCAGTTTACCCGGATCACCCTGCCTATGATCTCCCCCTCCGTGTTTTATCTGGTGATCACCGGTTTCATTGGCGCATTTAAAGCATATTCCGATGCTGTTGCTATTTTTGGCACGGATCTGAATGCTGCCAAAATGAACACCATCGTAGGCTATGTCTATGATATGCTTTACGGCAACTCAGGTGGTTACCCCTCCTATGCCTCAGCAGCAGCGGTGATCCTGTTTGTGATCGTGCTGACGATCACTGTGATCAATCTTCTTGTCAGTCGTAAACACGTGCATTACGCCTGATTGTCTACGGAGGAATATTTATGGATTATGCATCAGCAGGCCGAAAAAAACGGCTGCGGACAACCGTCACCAAAGGCACCACCTATTGCCTTTTAAGTATCTGGGCGCTTTTTGTGCTGTTTCCCTTTTACTGGATGGTCATGACCTCCTTTAAGAGCTACAGTGCCTATAACGCAGAATTTATCCCCAGCATTATCACCCTTGCTCCCACTGCAGAAAATTACTTTGAAGCATTTTCTGCAGTACCCCTGGGCCGTTACTTTTTTAACACCCTTTTCTTTACTGTGGTAACCACGGCGCTTATGCTGACAGTGACGATCCTTGCTGCATTTGCCTTCTCCCGGTTGGAATTCCCCGGCAGAGATTTGCTGTTCACCATTTTTCTCGCCTTAATGATGATTCCGGCGGAACTGGTGGTTATTACCAATTTTGTCACTATGACCAATTTAGATCTTCGCAACAGCTTTGCCGGTCTGATCCTACCTTCTGTGACCTCGGTGTTTTATATTTATTTGCTCCGGGAACGCTTTGCGCAGATCCCCGATGAGCTGTATTACGCTGCCAAAGTGGACGGAACTTCCGATCTGAAATATCTTTTAAAGGTCATGGTTCCTATGTGCAAGCCCACCGTGGTGACCATCACGATTTTAAAAGTGATCGAGTGTTGGAACAGCTATGTATGGCCCCGTCTTATTACGGATGAGGATGATTATTTTCTGGTATCCGTAGGCATCCAGCAGATTCGGGAGAACGGCTTTGGCAGAGATAATATCCCTGCCATGATGGCAGCAGTGGTGGCAATTTGTCTGCCGCTGATCGTGTTATTCCTTTGTTTCCGTGACCGTATTATGGAAGGCGTGGCAAGAGGGGGTACTAAAGGATGAAAAGAACACTTTGCCTTTTGCTGATCCTTTGTTTATTCTTGTCCGGATGTCACGGAAGTGTTGAGCGGAAAGAATTTTCTATCCCCGACAGCTTTGACACCTCCCGTAATTACGAGATCTCCTTCTGGGCAAAAAATGATACCAACGTGACCCAAGTGAAAATCTACCAGAAGGCCATTGCAGATTTTCAGGCGCTTTACCCCAATATTACCGTGAACCTACGGCTGTATACGGACTACGGAAAAATCTATAACGATGTAATCACCAACATTTCCACGGACACAACACCCAATGTATGTATCACCTATCCGGACCACATCGCAACCTATCTCACCGGAAAAGACAGTGTTGTTCCCTTGGACGGGTTGTTTTCAGACGCCCGTTACGGTCTTGGCGGATCGGAATTGCGGTTTGACGGTCCGGATCGGGCAGAAATGACCGAAAAATTTCTCAGCGAGTGCTATTTGAACGGCGCATACTATGCAGTGCCTTACATGCGGTCTACCGAGGCATGTTATGTAAACAAAACCTTTGTGGAAAAATTGGGCTACCAGTTGCCGGATGTGTTGACTTGGGATTTTATATGGGAAGTTTCTCAGGCTGCTACCAAAAAGAATGATGACGGGACCTATGCGCTGAACGGACAAAATGTGATGCTGCCATTCATCTATAAGTCCACAGATAATATGATGATTACACAGCTAAAGCAATTGGATGCAGCGTACTCCAACGATTTAGGGCAAATCGGTCTTTTCCATGAAACCACCACTGCGCTTTTGCAAACCGTAGCAGAAAATACGGAATTGGGCGCTTTTTCCACTTTTAAAATCTCCGGCTACCCCGGAAACTTCCTTAATCGCGGACAATGTGTTTTTGGCATTGACTCCACTGCCGGCGCTACATGGATGGGCAGCGATGCCCCATTGGTAGACATCCCCGAGGATGAAAAGGCTGATTTTGAAATGGTCGTCATGCCTGTTCCTCAGTTTAATACAGAAAACCCTGCCATGATATCCCAGGGTCCCAGCATGTGCATTTTCAATAAGGAAGATCCCCAGGAAGTCTTGGCATCCTGGCTCTTCACCCAGTACATGCTGACCAACGAGGTGCAGATCGCCTATTCTCAAACGGAAGGCTATGTCCCGGTAACGGAAAAAGCAACAAACAGCAGCGAATATCAGGATTACCTTTCCCGCAGCGGAGAGGATAACGAACTTTACTATTCTATCAAATTGGATGCCACCCGGCTGCTGCTGGAAAACACCAAAAACACCTTTGTAACCTCAGTGTTCAACGGTTCAACCTCACTACGCAATGCTGCCGGTCATTTGATCGAAAGTACAGCGAAATCCATCCGCCGCAACGAAACAGTAGACGATCATTACTTTGATGCTCTGTATGCGGAGACAACGTCTCTCTACCGACTGGATCAATTGGACACTGCGATTACCGGCAAGGCGCATTTGGGAGCACTTCCCACAGAATCTATCGCATTGCTGGCAACCCTTGCCGGTGTTTGGCTCAGCATTGCCGTATACTTCCTGCTGAGCAGAAAGAAGAAAAAACGGTAACTGAGAAATTGAGAATTATTCTCTGCTGTCGTTCAAATTCTGATTTATCGAGCTGTCTATCGATAGGACTCGTAGGGGCGAGCATTGCTCGCCCGGCGGCACAATGTTGCGTATGCGCCGAAATTGCGGGCGAATTCGTAATGTTTCTCTGCACGGGCGTGGTGCTCCGCTCAGCGAATCTAAAATATTAATGATTGCCGGGGGCAATCATACCTAAATTAAACAATGGTCGCCCCTACATCCAATAACGAAGCAGGTCGCTAAATCGGAATTTTAAGATCGGATTCAGAAAAAATCTGCTGCAGTGATGCAGCAGATTTTTCTTATTTCTCTATCAACTTCCGGAACAACGGCAGACTTCTTTGGATCATATCATAGCTGACACAGTAACACAGTCTGAAATATGTGGGACAACCAAAGTCGTCGCCGGGTACTACAAGAAGATCCAGCTTTTTTGCTTTTTCCGAAAATTCCTTAGCATTGCCACCCGGCGCTTTTACAAACAGATAAAATGCGCCATCCGGTTTTGCCACCTCATATCCGGCATCCACAAGTCCTTCGTACAGCGCCAGCCGATTTCGGTTATAGCTTTGCAGGTCCGGGCGCAGGTGGGCGCATCGGGTCACTACTTTCTGAAGCAATGACGGGGCGCATACATGTCCAATGGCCCGGAACCCACCGGCAATGGCTGCATACAGATTTTGGGAATCTGTTGCTTGCCGGGGCACATAAACATAGCCGATTCTCTCACCGGGGAGAGACAGAGATTTGGAATAAGAATAGCATACCACTGTATCCGGATAGATATGGGGCACAAAGGGTACTTCTACCCCGTATGCCAGCTCCCGGTAAGGTTCATCCGAAACAATGTAAATGGGATGCCCAAATGCTTCTGACTTTCTTTTTAACAACGCCGCTAATTGCTCCAGAGTTTCCTTAGTGTATACCGTGCCTGCCGGATTGTTTGGAGAATTGACGATCACCGCCACGGTGTTGTGATTCAGCATCTGCTCCAGCGCATCCATGCGGATCTGAAATCCCGGTACATCTGCCTTTACCACCCGGAAAACAGCGCCTGCCTGCTCCACGAAGGGGCGATACTCCGGAAAGAAGGGTGCAATGGCTAAAATTTCTGCACCGGGTACTGCCAGTGCCTGAAAAACAGCTACCAGCTCCGGTGCTGCCCCGCAACCGATAAACAATTCTTCCGCAGATATATCGGCAGCATATCGCTTGTTTAAATCGTCGGCAATCGCCTGTCTGGTCTGCATATCGCCGGCCGCAGAGGTGTAGCCATGAACCGCAAGGCTGTCCGTTTCTGCTAAAATCTGATGAATCGCCTCATTGACCTCCGCAGGTGCAGGAATGCTGGGATTGCCCAGCGAATAGTCGAAAACATTTTCAGCGCCCACAATTTCCGCGCGGCTCTTTCCATATTCAAACAGATCCCGAATACAGGACCTTGTAGCGCCTAAAGCATAGGCTTGTGGATTCAACATGCTTTTTCTCCAATCTTCCTGCATTGTCATTTTCCTGTCCCGTCAGTCATAACTGGTACAGTGGGGCAATCGGGTTGTAAGGCTGCGGCTTGTATGTAACAGAGCCGATTGGCTTACCGTCCACGCCGAACTTAGGATTGTACCCAAACAGGTTTACATAACGTTCCAAATCGTTGCGTTCTCTCTCCATGGCCTTTGCAACCGCTACTGTGGCGATCACATCATCCACCGCCCGGTGGGAATTGACTACCTGCTCAGCAAGTCCGTAAGCTTCGATTGCATTGCACAGCTTGTGGGGATAGCTGTGGCGATCCTTATAAACTGTCAAAAGATCCAGCTTATCCTTTCCTTTAAGAATCTGCGGATCCCCGTTGCGCAGCAGCAAGTAAAAAAGAAAGCTTAAGTCAAAGTGGGCATTGTAAGCAAGCAGCAACGTATTGCCACTGAGCATCTGTGCAATGTCCTGGCAAAGCGTTGTCTTTGGGATACCCCGCTGCTGTAGGTCTTGATTTGTAATTCCCGTAAGTGCTTCGATCTGTGGGGGTACAAAGCCACCGGGACTCAGTGCGATCAGTTGGTCATATTCCTGCACAATCCGGGCGTTTCCTTCTTGGGATTCCACCACAACGGCAGCAAACTCAATAATTTCATCCCGGGCAAACTGCAAACCGGTGGTCTCCGTATCGAAAAACACCAGACGGTCATACTGGGCAAATAATGTTTCAAATTCTGCCATATTACTTCCCTCCAGCCAGCAAGGATGCTCTGCGGAATTTACTTTGTGGCTCCGTTACTAAGCCATGACGCAAGGCCAGCGTCTTTGCGTATGCCACAACCGCGTCCCGATTGCCGGATTTTAATTCTATTTCCAGTTCATGAAAGGGTTCTTCCTTGCCGCCGCCCATGAGCACGCCTGCATCCAACGCCAGCTCCAGGGTTGCATCCCCGATATCAACGAAAATAGCCAGCCGCTGAAAACGCGCACCGCAAACTGCTTGCAAACCAGCGTCTGCTAACGTTTCCAACTCCTGAAAGCCACTTAGTTTACATAACTCAGGAATTGCTTTTTCTATGGTCTCACATTCCAATTCAAATTCCGCCCTGCCCAGCGATCCGGCAGGCATTTTCAGGGTACACACAGAAATATTATTTTCCAGACGCCGCCGCAAGGTACACCTCCGGGCAGAAAGTGCACGGTCCTTCGTATCGTAATAGGTAGTCTCCATAGCAAAGCGTTGACCGCAGTCTTTTACCTCTGCCGCCACTTTTGCCAATATTTCCGGTGTTGCCCGGTATTTCAATTCAAACTCAATTCCCAAAGCATTTCCTCGTAAACGTTCAATACTTCCGCAGGACCTTCCAACAGAAGCGTTTCTACCATTTTATTTTTTCCGTCCACAGTGACTGTCAATGTACCACCGGGATTTTTCAATGTCAAAACACCGCCGGGCAACTGGCCGGTAAGCCACAAAACCACCGCCACACTGCCGCTGCCGGTACCACAGGCCAGTGTGTAGTCCTCTACGCCCCGCTCATACGTCAAGATCCTAACCGTGGTGTCATCCACCCAGTCATAGAAATTAACATTGATTCCTTTTGGAAACACAGGATCAAAGCGCAAAGCCTTTGCTCTGGGACGCAACTGCTCTTTTTGGTTAAAGCACAACCCCGGCACCCGTGTAACACTGTGCGGGATGCCGGGGTTGCCCAACTCCACGTAAGCAGTGTCACCCTTGCGATGCAGATCTACCACCTCCGGCGCATTCAGCTGCACCCGGTAGCGGTCATCCGTCAGATACCACCCATACACCAGACCGGCATCGGTCTGAATGGTGAACTTTTTATCTCCGATCTTCAGATCACGGGCAAATTTACAAATGCACCGGGCACCGTTGCCGCACATTTCTCCACGGGATCCATCGGGGTTGTAGAAATGCAACTGAAAATCTGCGATTTCGGAGGTATCTAACGCCATAAAGCCATCTGTGCCGTATTTTTTACACAACTTTACCGCCAATGGCGAAAAATCCATCTGCAATCCTCGGGCATCCATAACAATAAAGTCATTGCCCGCACCGCTCATATGATAAATTTTCACTGTTTTTCCAATAATTGTTCCATGTTGTACAGGCCTACGCCTTTTCCTACCATAAAACGTGCTGCATCCACAGCGCCTTCTGCCAGCATTTCCCTGCTTTGCGCCTCATGGCGCAATGTCAGGCTTTGGTTGCCTGTGGTAATGTGAACCTCATGAACGCCCACCACATTGCCCATACGCAAGGAGGAGATACCCACCTCGTTTTTGGTGCGCTTACCTTCACCTGCTCTGCCGCAATGCTCCGTCAGCTCCGGACGGGAGGCTTTTACTGCCTCAAAAAGCATCCGCGCTGTTCCACTGGGAGCATCTACCTTTCGGTTATGGTGGATCTCCACAATTTCAATGTCCGCCTCCGGGAAATAGGCAGCTGCCTGCTTTGCAAGTTTACATAATACTGCAATGCCCAAACTCATATTGCCGCTATAAAACACAGGGATGTCTTTCGCTGCGTCTAAAATCAGCTGTTTTTCTTCAGCAGTATGACCGGTGGTGCCGATAACAGCAGCGCAGCCCATTGCTTTTGCGTAGGCAGTTACCTCGCCGGCAGCACTGTGGTGGGAAAAATCAATGACCACATCTGCATTCACATTTCCCAATTCTGCAAAAGTCTTGGGCACACCGTTCTCACCGTCTATGCTGACCAAACCGGCAATCTCGCCCTGCAGCAGTTGCTGCAGCACCTTGCCCATCGCGCCATTGGCGCCGCAAATCACAGCTCTCATTTCAGCACACCCAACTTCCGCATCTGAGCAAAGAGGTTTGCCCGGTTCGGCTCTTCCATAGGTGTCAGCGGCATCCGCAGATGCTCCTCACCAAAGCCCATAGCTGCCACCGCTGCCTTAGCAGGGATGGGATTGACCTCGCAGAACAATGCATTCACCAAGGGCAGTGTACGGCATTGAATTTCCGCCGCACCAGCCACATCACCGGCAAAGAACCGGTCCGTCATTTCCACTGACAGCCGGGGGATCACGTTGGACATCACACTGATGCAGCCCAAGCCGCCCATGGACATCATAGGCACGGTCAGCGCGTCGTCACCGGAATATATCGCCAGCTTATCGCCGCACTTTGCAGCGATCTCAACTACCTGACTCATATTGCCGGAGGCTTCCTTCACAGCGGCAATATTGGGGTGCTCTGCAAGTTTTGCCACCGTATCCGCCGCCAAATTGCAGCCTGTGCGGCTGGGTACGTTATACATGATCACAGGAACATCCGATGCGTCGGCTATCATAGAAAAATGCTTGAAAAGACCGCCCTGTGTGGCCTTATTATAGTAGGGTGTAACCACAAGCACTGCATCTGCGCCGCTGTCGCAAGCACTTTTTGTAAAATCCAGCACGTGCTCAGTGTTGTTGGTGCCGGTGCCGGCAATCACAGGCACACGGCCAGCCACCCGATTAATGGTAAAACGGATAACCTCTTTGCGCTCCTCAGGCGTCAGGGTAGCACTTTCACCGGTAGTACCCACTGCCACCAGTGCATTGATGCCCTCTTCCAGCTGGAAATCAATGAAACGTGCCAAAGCGTCATAGTCCACGCCAGTGGAAGTCATGGGGGTAACCATAGCTGTTGCGATGCCCTTAAAAACCGTCTTTTTCATAGGATGTCCTCCTTATTGTATCGGTAGTAAAGGTTTGTGTTTTTATTGTAACACACCTGCGTAAAAAAGGGAATAGTGAAAATTTATTTCTAAAACACAGAAAACGCGGTGCTAAACACCGCGTTTTCGCTTTAACTGAATTTATTTTCATTGACGACCACATCGCCAACCTCGCCCACTTCAAAGTAGATATCCAACATATCTCGGGCGATTGTACCCAGGGTATTACCGTGTCCGGCCTTTTCACCGTAGATAGCAATGGCGATCTGAGGATCGTCTGCCGGGGCATAGCATACAAATGCGCCGTTATCAGATGCATCGTTCTGTCCGTTCTGGGCAGTGCCGGTCTTGGCCGCTATGGCGATGGTATAGTTTTTAAACGTGGAATATGCTGTGCCGCTTCGATTATCTGCTCTCAGAGTAACCAAACGCATGCCGGTGTGATATGCGTTCCAAGCGTCATCAGAGATCTCCAGAGTACTCAGCACCTCTTTTTCCGACTGCAGCAGCAGGCTGCGGTAGTCCGCGGATACCACCCGATTCAAAAAGGTTGCCTTGTACCGGGTTCCCCTGTTGGCAAGGGCAGCTGTGTACACCGCCAGCTGCATGGGGGTAAAGCGGTTATCCGATTGACCGATAGCCGCAGTGATCCGGTCTGCCGTATAAAAACGTCCGTCATCACCGGGGTAAAGCTTACGCTTTGTTTCCTCGTTTGCCCGGTGACCGATGTTCTCCGGCAGTTCGATACCGGTAGATTCTCCTAATCCCAACGCCTTCGCTGTTTTGTCCATTGCAGAAATATTGATCCGGTCACCCAATTCATAGAAAAAGTAGTTGCAGGATACCTGCAGCGCCACAGCCGCATTGATAGCGCCGTGGGTTCCACGTTGATTGGTCCATTTCAGGCAATTAACAACAAATCCCGGAGCATATTTTGTAAAACGTCCCTTATCTGTGATGAGTGTTTCAGAGGTTATCTGTCCTGAATCAACACCTGCCACCACCATAGACATTTTATAGGTGGATCCGGGAGGATAGATGCCCAACAGCGCCCGGTTGTATAAAGGATCGTAGTCTGTTTCCAGAATTTCCTCGTAATTTTCAAAATAGGTGGACAGGTCATAGGTAGGGTAGCTGGCGCAGGTAAGCACCTGGCCGGTCTTTACATCTACCGCCACCACTGCTCCGCCTTCAGCATCATCGCCGTCTTCTCCCTCTGCAGCGCGCAACGCGGTAATCACAGCGTCCAATCCCTCTTCCGCTGCCCGCTGCAGCCGTACGTCAATGGACACCTCCACATTGGCGCCGGCCTTGGGCTCTACTTCCCACTCAGACTTCACCAGCTCACCGGAGGTAGTAACCGTATCGATACGGTATCCGTCTACACCGTGGAGGTACTCTTCAAAGGCCGCCTCCAAACCGCTCTGACCAATTTCAGAGTCCATGGAATAGCCATCGATTTTTTTATACTTTTCCCACTGCTCTGCATTCATTTTACCAACAAAGCCAAGCACATGGGCAGCATATTTGGTGTTGTACTCTCTGACAGTGGTCTTTTCCACCATCAGTCCGGGAATGTTCAATTCCACCAACGTTGACAAATGCTCGTCACTGACGTCACTGAGGAATATGTGATTTGGCAAGCTGCCCACATACCCTCTCAGATCCATTTCGTACCGCAGGCCAATTACCGCCCGGGCATCCTCTTCTGACCAATCTGCCGGGATCTTATAACGCTCCCGCAGACGCTTGATCAGCAACGGAGCAGTAATGTCTGAATCCAGTTCTTTGTTGTGGAGATATTTCTGAAAATAGCTCTGCCATGCAGAGTTGTATTCATCCAATGTATACACAAAGGGACGTTCCAACGAGATGGGAAAATTCTCGTTGTATTGAATACCAACTTCCTGGCAGCGGTTCACCAGCTCATATAAGTAATTGTTTGTTCCGCTGGCAGTGAGCAACACATAATGGTTGATTACCAAATCGTAACTTGCCCGGTTTCCCACCAGCAAGTTTCCGTTTGTATCCAAAATATCGCCACGGGAGGCCTTAACACGGGTACGTGTGGTAAAAGTGGTGGTATTATCGGTTTTACCGCCTGTCTGGATCACTTGCAAGTCGTAGAGTTTAAAAGCAAAAAATACAAGGACAATCACAAACAATCCCAGAAGCAACTGTGCCCGTAACTTTGTGATTCTTTCCACTTCTCACTTGACCTCCTTTCCTTTGTTTTTTGTTATCCTTCTTGTGTTGCATTCATGTTGCTGATCCACTGAACAACCGGGTGCAATGCCGGTGCAAACACAAGGCTGTAAATACCTGTAAGCAGATGGGTCCCCATCCGGGTCCAAAGGGTCATTTCCAAAAACACACCAATAAAGAACACTGCCAGTTCATATACCATCATCGCGAATGCAGTACACAGCATATCGGCAGCAAAGCCTTTTTGCAGGTAGCTTTGTCGAAAAAGTGTTACAGCAACGCTCAATGCAGTCATCAGAATAACGCTGTAATAACCTGCTGCAGTACCGGAAAACAGATACAGGAAGGAAGCTACCAAGCTGAATACACTGCCTGTTTCTGCGCCCTCAGCAAGACAAATAAGGAAAATACCCACAGGAACCAACTCTGTAGTAGCTCCCAGAAACCGAACCCGGCACAAAAGCACATCCTGTACCACCGAAAGCACCACCAGCAGCAAGGTGTAGAGTCCCCATTTTAGCAGAGACCGCCGCTGCAACGGAGTCAGAAACAGCTTACTAAGCAATCCTGACCGTGGCTTGTCCGGTTTAAATTCGTATCGTTTTGCCATAGTGCTCACCCAATAGTATATTCGGTTACAATAAATATCTGCTCCAGCGAGCCCACATTCACCGCAGGCCGCAGATAAGCATACTTTGCAACACCGGTGTCGTCAAAGTCTGCATCCACTACGTAGCCGATAATCAGATTCCGGGGATACACGGTAGATCCGGATGTGACCACCTGGTCGTTATTGCGGATCACAGAGTTACTGGGCAGGTAGTCCATCCGCAGCAATCCGTCCAATCCAGAGGCATAGCCGCCCTGAACCATACCGTTATAGCCGGAGGATGCAATGGTGGCGCTGATTTCCAACGACGAGTCCATCACGGACTTAATCACCGCAAAGTTGCTTCCCACCTGGCTGACAACGCCTACCACCTCATTGTTTGCAGTGATGGCGCACATGCCCACCTGGATGCCGGAGCTGGAACCGCGGTTCACTGTGAAGGTGGACGACCACTCCTGAGAACTGCGGGATATGATATAGGAATCCACCAGTTTGTAATCCTCATGGATCTGCGTCATCTCCATGGCGTTTCGCAGACTGTCGTTTTCCCGCTGCAAAGCATCTGCGCGGCGGGCATCGTTTTCCAGCTGCGCCAGCTGTTCCTTCAGCTTTTCATTTTCCGCCAACAAGGATTCATAGCGGAACATATAGTTGTACAGCTGTTCTGCCTGATCCGTCAGATGACTGGCGCCGGTGCGGATTGGTGTCAAAATGCCTTTTACCAGCAATTCCGGCACGCTGACGCCTGTTAAGTTGGTGACCACCGCCAATACCGCAGTCAGCAGCACCGCTATGATCAGCACTACCCGAACGCGGGTGGAGAAAAAATGTCTCATTGTGGTTCACTCCTAAATTCTTTCAATATCTGGCTCAGCCGGCATACCGGCAGACCCATCACGTTATAGTAATCACCCTCGAGCCGCTTAACAAACAGCGCTGCGCCGCCCTGAATCCCGTAAGCGCCTGCCTTATCCATAGGCTCATTTGTTGCAACATACTCCAAAATTTCTTCGTCAGACAACGCCCGGAAATAGATATCTGACACCTCTGTACAGGTAACACAGCGGTCCTCTGTCAAAACGGTCATCCCGGTCATCACCTGATGCTTCTGCCCGGATAGCAGTCGCAACATTTCAAAGGCTTCCTGCTTGTCTTCCGGTTTGCCCAGCACTCGGCCTTTGCAGACCACGATCGTATCTGCAGCAATCACCACGTCCCCCGGCTGCCGCTTTACGGTCTCTGCCTTTCTGCGGCTGACCCGGGCCACCTCCTCAAAGGGAGTTTTTTCAGGATCCATGGTCTCATCGATATCTGCCACCTTTACGGTAAAAGGCAGCTTCAGAAGCCCCATCAGTTCTTTGCGGCGAGGAGATGCCGATGCCAGTATGATTGCCATGACGAAGCTCCTTTCATAAAAATGGATAATGGACAATTAACAATTACTCTACACCCCGCAGATACAGACCGCGGGTGCTGGTGCCGGGGTCAAACTCCGGCGGGTTATGCAACGCCGCCAGCACCATATCCACCTCTCGTGAATTTTCCGTGGTGAAATATAGTCGGGTCGCCCACAACCCCAACCGGGACAGATCGTTTTGTCGGTCCAGCCAGTTGAGCTTTTTGCCGTTGAGTAATACACTGCGGCAAGAAGCGCCGTCTTTGATCACCGGGAAATCTGCGCCGGTCTTGTCCGTCAGCTTGGTTGTACCCTGATTGCAGGTGCACTTGCCGGTACGTCCTTGGAATAGGCAGTTTTCTGTTATCATCAGCGGCATTCTTCCGTAGATCAGCAATTCACAGGGAACGGCCTTGCTCACATCCCGAATTTGCGCAAGTGTCATCTCAAAACTCAAAGTGGCAGACAGTAATTCCATTTGCCGAGCGGCATTCATTGCGCCGGAATTATAGAGGTTTAGTCCAAAATCCCCTCGCAATTCCATTGAGCATTCCTGCGCCGGCACCAAAAGTCCCAAATTGCCCACCAGCACCTGCCCTACGCCCAAAGAGCGCAGAACCGTCATGGTTTGCTTCAATGCCGGCAATTCCCCGTCATGAACGATTCGGGGCAGCACAGCACATACATTCACTCTGCGCGCCAGTTCCCGGGTAAATTCCGCATCCTCCGCAAGAATGTGAATGGGTACATATAACACTGCCAAAGGTGTCTTCAGCAAGCGACCGGTTATCTGTTCTCGGGTAGTTACCTGTGCTGTCAATTCCGGATGATGTCGGTTTCCGGGCAAGATCGGCACACGGCCGGGTCGGCCAAGAGGTGACAGATCCCGACGGGCACGCAAGGCGGTCAGCTGGGTCAGCACATCTCTGCGCAGTCCGTTAATCGCAGAGGCAGAAAGCGTCAGCCCCGGCGTAACTTTTGCATGCACTTGTGTGCAACGGTACGGTGTGCCACCTGTTTTGGACAGCCTGTCGCTAAGCATATCTTCTGTCAAGTCGGCAACCCGCGCCTGCTCCGGAACAGGACCGTCCATGCTGCAGGCTCGTCCTTCCGGATCCACCACCATCAAGGTAAAGCGCTCCGGTGTCAGTGTTGCGTGGAACGTCACCGGCACAAGACCTTTTTCTGCACCTTCATAGCTCTGCCGGACTGCTTTGCACCACTTTTCGTCATCGGATTTTTCATCCCGATAACCGAACATATCCTGTCCTGTTCTTCCAACGAAGTAGCCGTCGGTAAATCCCTGACGGTTAAATGCCGTCTTTAAAAGCTCCATCATCTGAGGCGTAACAGATCCGGTATCCAGCGCATGGCGGTACACACCGGTAACCGCAGCCACATACTCCGGTCGTTTCATGCGCCCCTCCAGCTTCAAAGACGCCACGCCCATCGCTTCCAGTTCCGCCAGATAGTGCACCAGGCAATTATCCTTCAGACTCAAAGGATGCCTGTCCTGATAACGGCTGTAGCCGTAGCACTGACGGCAGGGCTGGGCACAGCAACCCCGGTTGCCGGAGCGACTGCCGATAGCAGCAGACATATAGCACTGCCCGGAGTAGGCCATACACAGAGCTCCATGTGCAAAAATCTCAATTTCGATAGGGGAATTAGCCGTTATGTAACGGATTTCCTCCCGGCTCAATTCCCGGCTAAGTACCACCCGCGTCATACCCATCGCAGCGCACATTTGCACACCGGAGAGGTTGTGAACAGTCATTTGGGTTGACCCGTGAATTGGAATGTGAGGCGCGATTCGGTGGCACAACTGCACCACACCCAGATCCTGTACAATAAAAGCATCCACACCGCTGTTGGCAGCGTGACGGATCAGCTCAATTAAATCCGGGATCTCCCGATCAGATACCAATGTGTTTAGGGTCAAATGCACAGCCACGCCTCGCACATGGCAATATTTTACAGCCTCAACAAGTGTTTGGGGCGTAAAGTTTTTTGCGTTTCGACGGGCATTAAATTGTCCGCAGCCAAGATAGACCGCGTTGGCGCCGTTTTGCACTGCAGCGCGCAGCGCTTCCATAGATCCAGCCGGTGCTAAAAGTTCCAGCATAATACGTTTCCTCTTTGTTTATTGGGGTATAGGTATACTTATGAGCATTATAACATAGTTTCCGCTAAACTTCTACCCCACGCAAAAAATTTTTTACATTTTCCCATGCAAAACAGCGCAAGCCTTTAATCCTCCGCCTTCACTGTCCGGTACACCGCAGAGGCAATGATCGGAGTCAGCAGCAGTCCCGGAAAACCCCAAAAACGATATCCCACATACAGCGTTGCCAGCGTCGCCAACGGGTCCAGTCCCAGCTGCTTACCTACCAGCTTAGGTTCTAATACTGTTCTGACCATCAACGTAGCACCATACGTGCACAAAAGGCCAATGGCACGCAAGCTTTCCCCTTGCAGAAGGCACACCGCTGCCCAGGGCACAAGCACCGTTCCCGTGCCCAAAATAGGCACAGCATCTATGAGCGCAACTACCGCCGCCCACAAAAGACCATTTGGTATGCGCATCAGCAAAAAACCGGTACTAACGATCCCCCATGTCACGCCGCAAAGCTTCAGCTGTGCAATCAGCCAGCCCCCAAGTGCCTTGCGAACCCGTACAACTGCTGTTTTCAGTTGCTGAAACGTCTCCGATTTTTCGGCATATGCTTTTAGCTTTGGTAACCGGGCGGAGATCAAAAAAGCTGACACCACACCTGTTCCAACACTCAACAATCCGTCCCCCACAGTGCCAATGGCATTGGTTACCACGCCAGGCAAACGCTGTGCCACCTGCCCAAGCAACATCGTGCCGTCGCCAAACATTTCCGACACAGTCCCTTCTAAAAGCGGCTGCAACTGCTGGGGGGCTTTATGGGAAAGATTTGTGAGCCAATCGCGTAGCAATACCAATCCATCTTGGGCCATGCCTGCTAACCGGGGAGCTCCCTGTGCCAGTTTTCCCACCTGTTGTACGGTCACGGCGCCTAGCAACAATACCGATACCCCCAGAACACACAAAGTCAGGCTGACACCAAGTGCCGACCCTACTGTCCGGTTCGCCTTTTGGGATACGATCCGCACCACCGGTTCTGCAACCAACGCCACACCGCAACCTATCAAAAAAGGCAGCAACAGTGGCAGCAAATATTTGCCTGCCAACCATGCAGCACCAATGGCTACCCCAGCAGGCAATAATTTTTTTAAAAAGAAAGTGGTCATAGCGTTTTTTCCTACTCTTGCAATTTGTAAAATATATGCTACAATAATAAAAAATCATGACAGGAGGACCGCAGTATGGCTGATTTGCCCAAGTATTATATTGTGGAAGCTTCCGCACTGCCGGAAGTGTTCCTGAAAGTGGCAGAAACAAAGCGTCTGCTGCAAACCGGAGAGGCTACTACCGTCAATGATGCCACCCGGCTGACCGGTATCAGCCGCAGTGCATTTTATAAGTACCGGGATGCTGTTTTGCCCTTCCAAAACATGATGACCGGACGGGTATTGACCTTTCAGTTCATGATTCACGACAGAAAGGGTCTTCTTTCCTCAATTCTAATTGCCTTTGCTGAGTGCAATGTGAATATTCAAACCGTCAACTCTATCGTCCCCACAAACGGCGTTGCGCTTGTAACCATCTCTGCTGAGACCATTGATCTGACTGTTTCCATTGAAGAATTGCTTCAACAAGTAGGGTCTCTGCCTGGAGTAATCAAAGCAGAGGTTCTGGCCGGCTAATAAAAGTATATCCGTTTTTTTACAAAGAAAACAAAAAGCATCTAAAACAGTTTCCTGTTTTAGATGCTTTTTCTTATACTTTTGAATAGAGTCGTGTCAATAATCTGCGCAGAGGCGCAAACAGCACCAGCGCAATAGTGAAATTACCGATTGCATGGGGCACATCAAAGGCCAATCCTGTTAACCACCAGCGAATGCCATAATCAAAGCCGCCAATGGCCATATACACCGGACTGCACAAAAGTCCAAAGACCATGCCAAAAGTCCCGGACAGCAGCGCCCACCAGATAGGATTTTTCAGCCGACGCATAAAGATAGCCGCCCCAAAGAGCACCGTCCAGATATACAGGTAGTTTATGTTCCAAAGATTGATGCCGTATAGCATCACTTCCATCAGAATATACAGGTACATCGGGTACAGACCCTTCCAGCCGAACACCACTGCAAAAAGCATGATCATCAAGGACACGGGTTCAATGTTTGGCAGTCCGCTCATGGCAACCTTGGCGCCGAAGGTCAGTGCCCCCAGCACGCCAAACAAGGCGATCTGCCGCAAATTCAGCCTCATCCCTTAGTATAAACCAGCTTGTAGACTGCGCTGTTTTCAATTTGCGTGTCGTAAATGCCGGTCATAGCGTACTCCTCACTCAAATAGAACGCCCAGTAGCTCTGGTTTTCATTCCAGTCTGCCTTTTCCCCGTCCACTGTGTGGAACATGCCGTCGTCAGCACCTTGAGATACGATCAACCCCTGGGTCTCCAAATAATCGCCCAGTACTTTCTCTTCGGTCTCGTAGGTAAATTCCTTTTGTGTGCCGTCACCGTGCACCACAACAACGGTAAACTTGGCAGCGGTGGCTTCGCCGGGTTTTTTCGGAATGGTTTCTGCCGGCTTGGTGGAAACACAAGCTGTCATAGACAGTACCAAAACAATGGCAAGAAGCAACGCGAATACTTTTTTCATAGTCAATTCCTCCTAAAAATAATGCTGCGGCACCCAAAATTGGGTGCCGCAGCCGTTTTTCTGCGACAAACGCACCCTCCATAACACGCAGAGGGCGGAAGACAAGCAGTGAATATCCACTGCTTCAGCTTCGTAGGTCTTCTGACTCGTGCCTGTGAACGTGGTTGCATACGCTCACCGCAGGCTCAGTCTTCCCGAAGATTCTTCAGTGACCGGTTTTCACCAAAAGCCTGCTTGCCGACACATACAGCGGCGGTACCGTCCGGGATTTGCACCCGGTTATCTTGTTCAGCGACAATAGCCATACGCCAATGCCGCCACGAAGCTGGTATTCGATTGTCAAACGTATTGTAACATGCCCTATCCCAAGCTGTCAACCAAAAAAGCACAAATAAAAACTGCCTCCTACCCCGGAGGCAGCTTTGTTTCAGAAGGTTACCTGATCGATAACCTCCCTGAGTTTTGCAGCGCTTTTTTGGAACTTCTGCGTTTCTTCCTCGGTCAAAGGAGTCAGGATCTTGCCCCGCACACCACTGCGATCAATAAGGCACAGCGTAGACAGACACACGTCGTCCACACCATACTCACCATGCATCATTGTAGAAACAGTCAGCGCGGTGCCTGCATCCGAATAAATACACTTGCAGATGTGGCACACAGACATTGCAACGGCATAGAAGGTAGCGCCTTTGTTTTCGATGATGGTACCACCGGACTTTTTCACAAATTTCTCGATCTCCTCATAGTCCTGATTCCATTCGATCTGATCCCGGTCAGGAGAAACGTTTTTATATTCATCCACATGATTGTTAGCAATATGGGCCAAAGACCACGGCACAAAGGAGCTGTCACCGTGCTCACCGTAAACATGGGCGTGAACGTTCTTAGGGCTGATACGGAAACGCCGTGCCAGTTCTACCTGCAAACGGCTGGTGTCCAAAATCGTGCCGGAACCGATTATCTGCCGCTCAGGCAGACCGGACAACTTTGTAAACGCATAGGTCAGCACATCCACAGGGTTTGCCACGATCACATAGATCGCCTCCGGCGCATAGGGCACCACCTGACGGGCAACATCTTTCATAATATTTACATTCACCTGGGCAAGATCCAGCCGGGTCATACCAGGCTTGCGGGGAAGACCGCAAGTAATAATCACAATATCAGAACCGACGGTGTCTGCGTAGTCACCGGATCGAACAATCGCGGGAGACTGGAACGGCGCACCCTGATACATGTCCAGCGCTTCACCCCGGGCTTTCTTTTTGTTGATATCCACCAGAACGATCTCGGAAGCGATGCCCTGGATCATTAAATCATTGGCAATGGTTGCACCAACATTGCCTGTACCAATCACACTGATTTTACCCATTTTAGAAACCTCATTTCGAAAAATTAAAAATCTCTTTCGATATCAGTATATCGATACAAAAAGATTTTGTCAATGTGATTTTCTTTTTATTTATATATTTATAACATATTCACAAATTTGTGTCCCCAGTAGATTGATACTTTTTGCGCAAAAAAGCACACCCACTAGGGCATTGCACCATAGTGGGTGTGTTTTCTTCTTACTTTGCGTACTCTACTGCTTTGGTTTCACGGATGCAGTTGACCTTGATCTGACCGGGGTATTCCAGTTCGGACTCGATCTTCTTGGCAATATCTCTTGCCAGAATAATCATGTTATCCTCAGTGACCTCCTCGGGCTTGACCATGATACGCACCTCACGGCCGGCCTGGATGGCGAACGCCTTTTCTACGCCGGGGTAAGAGCCGGTGAGCTCTTCCAGCTTCTGCAGACGGCGGATGTAGTTTTCCACATTCTCACGGCGGGCACCGGGACGGGCGGCAGACACAGCGTCAGCAGCCTGCACCAGCACAGCAATGATGGTTTTGGGTTCCACATCGCCGTGGTGCGCCTCGATAGCGTTGACAATCACCGGATTTTCTTTGTACTTCCGGGCAAGATCTGCGCCCAGCTGTACGTGGCTGCCTTCTACCTCGTGGTCAATGGATTTGCCCAAATCATGCAGCAAGCCTGCACGCTTTGCCAATGTCACATCCACGCCCAGTTCGGAAGCCATAAGTCCTGCAATGTGCGCCACTTCCATAGAGTGGTTCAGCACATTCTGACCGTAAGAGGTACGATACTTCTGGCGTCCCAAAATCTTCACCAGTTCCGGATTCAGTCCATGCACGCCGGTCTCGTAGCAAGCGCGCTCGCCCTCTTCCCGAATGGTGCGGTCCACATCCTTGCGGGCCTTTTCCACGCAATCCTCGATGCGGGTGGGGTGGATACGACCGTCGCCAATAAGCTTTTCCAGCGCCAGCCGCGCAATCTCACGGCGGACGGGATCAAAGCTGGAAACAGTGATCGCTTCCGGAGTATCGTCGATAATCAGGTCAACACCGGTGATGGTCTCCAACGTGCGGATATTGCGACCTTCACGTCCGATGATACGGCCCTTCATCTCGTCGTTGGGCAGCGGAACCACAGAAACCGTTGCCTCAGCGGCATGATCGGCAGCGCAGCGCTGAATTGCGATAGAGATGATCTCCCGGGCTTTTTCATCAGCCTCGTCCTTCATCTGCTGCTCGATCTCTTTGATCTTCATGGCAGTGTCGTGGCGGACTTCCTCCTCCACGTTTTTCAGCAGCTGCTGCTTTGCCTGCTCAGCAGTCAATCCGGAGATCCGCTCCAGGGTAGCCATGTGTGCCTTCTTAACAGCTTCCGCTTCTTCCTTGGCGGTGGCCACATCTGCAAGCTTTCTTGCCAGATCCTCTTCCTTCTTCTCGAAGTTTTCGGCCTTCTTGTCAAGGGTTTCTTCTTTTTGCTGCAGTCTGCGCTCCTGTTTGGTCAGTTCAGCGCGACGTTCTTTGACTTCCTTTTCGTGCTCTGTACGGGATTTATGGATTTCGTCTTTTGCTTCCAAAAGCATTTCCTTCTTACGGCTTTCACCGCTACGGATCGCTTCGTTAATAATTCGAGTGGCTTCCTGCTCAGCAGATTTGATCTCACGCTCAGCAACACCCTTACGGATGACAATACCAAGACCAATGCCAATTGCTAAACCAACCACCGCTGCAACGACGATCAGAATAATGTCCATAAACTCAAGCACACCTCCTTGTTTTAAAATAGACATAGTAAGAGGTGTACGCAAGGTCCCCATGTGTTTAATTGTCAAAATATATTATATAAAGTTACAATTCAAAACGCCATGAGGCGCGATACGCATACCTCGGTCGATGCCGGGTTATTATGAAACACCGCAGATACTACTATCGCAGTGTACACCATACCGAATATATTGTACCGCCACAGGTGGACAATGTCAAGACAAAATCCAGAAAAACCACCGCTCAGAACGCTGCCCCCACATTTCGCATTGACAAGAAATTTTCTACATGGTAGAATACGAGCAATGCGGATGTGGTGGAATTGGTAGACTCGGTGGATTTAGGTTCCTCTGTCTTTGACGTGCAGGTTCGAGTCCTGTCATCCGCACCATAACAGATACCGTAAATGATACAATTGTGTCGTTTACGGTATCGTTTTTTATACCCACTTTTACCCGAAAATAGGGGTAAAATCCTAACTTTGCAACGCATTTTCTTTTCCGTTGCCAAGATGCTGTGCTTTTGCCCGCTCTCCGGATCACTGAACCCCCACATATTGCGCTTTCAATTCGTTAAAATACCGCAATTCGTTAAATAGCTGGTATTCGTTAAACAGCGATAGGCAACCAGTGCAGCCATGGCAAAATAGAATATATAGCAAAAAGCCTTCCCGTAGCTGGTTCTACCACTTACAGGAAGGACTTTCTGTTTTGAATTATTTATATAACCCAAGAATTATGTAGTCGCACTTGGTGTCGATATTCTCAGCAGCGCGTTTAAACTCTGCCTCAGACTTGGAAAGGTACTCCAAATCATTGATGTGTTCTCCAACCCTCGTCCGATAGGTTTCAAATTCGCCACGAATATACTCCACTTCCGTTTTAAAATTGAGTGTTTTTGCGTATTCATTCAAAATGGAAATGTAGTTATTGATTTTTCTATTGGTAGTGGTTATTTGTTTTTGGATTGCTTCTTTGTCGCCGTCGGCGGGGATCGAATAAAATTGACTGTCAGAAACAAGTGCTTGAAGCTTTTCTATTACATTTTCTGCATGTTCCTTCATTTTGCGAACATCAGTCTTGTATTGGGTTGCCCAAAATGCAACACTGAGCGTTATAGCAAGCGTTAATACCTGCGTTATTGATGCCGAGAAAAAGTCTTCATTATGAATCCAGTTACATATTCCTGTGGCAATTGTTAAACCAGCAAGGACAATTACCAAAATAAATGTTATGATTTTTTTCACGGCTGGCCCTCATACTTAGCTTCTTTAATATAGCTCTTGATTTCATCAATAATTGCTGGTTCGTCTTCAGAAATCAATTCAATAGTATCCAGCACAATCTTGGAACCAAACAACCTAGCTAGGCCGCCAAAAGCTTCCTCAAGAAAAGATGTAGGATATCCATAATACCTACCCTTATTTGATACAATGGTATCAGCAAGGGTAGGTGTTTTTTATCCCCGTAAGGCATTATTGTTGAAGTTGTCAATCGTTTGCTGTATAATGAACAAAAAAGGTGGTGAATCAGGTGGAGAAAATTTCTTGGAAAAAGATCGTTATTGCAAGTGCAATTGTTATTTTTTTGCTCATTATTATTAGTACGGCTTTAGCTGTAAACAGCATTATACAATACAGCAAACTGGATGAAAAGACCAAGTGCGATACTGCAATCATACTAGGTGCGGCAACATTCAACGGAGAGGTTTCACCTGTGTACCGGGAAAGAATCCATCACGGCATTTGGCTTTATGAAAACGGATATGTGGACTATCTAATTATGACCGGTGGAGTTGGCAACGGAAACGAAACATCGGATGCCTATGTTGCAAAACAATACGCAATTTCCAAAGGAATCCCCGAAGAAGCGATCTTTATTGAAGAACAATCTACAATTACAGAAGAAAATTTAGAAAACGCAAAGGCAATTATGGCAGAAAATTCTCTGGATACTGCCATTATCGTAAGCGATCCGCTGCATATGAAACGGGCAATGACAATGGCAAAGGATTACGGTATCAGCGCTTACTCTTCGCCTACACCAACAACAATGTATCAAAGCAATAAAACAAAGATACCGTTTTTAGCCAGAGAAGTATTTTTCTATATTGGTTATTTAATTGTCCGTCCATTCCGATGAGTGTAGCCGTTTAACGAATGCAACGCTGGGCGAAACTGCGTTGCATTGTATCAAATTGTGTAGTATATGCCAATGAGAAAAGGCCGGCCTATGCCGGCTTTTTCTTATTATGTATAGAAACATCTAAATACGGCGCGGGTGAGCGCCGCCGGCGAGGGCTGGACCGAGCCGAATATTTATTTTGCCAAAAGCAAAAATGCAAATTGAGTCCTGTTATCCGTATCATAATACCTACCCTTATTTGATACAATCGTATCAGCAAGGGTAGGTGTTTTTATGCCCATTTTCACCCCGGTAGAATGGTAAAATCTATATCTGCTCTGGGTAGGAGTGACCATTCTACGCCATATAGAACCGCTGTCCGGAACAGTAGGTGGCATTAGGCAGAAAACGTGGTAGCATAAGAGTAAACGAAAAAGGAGCGACATATATGAAACGAATAAAATTATCTGACAGACGACTTCCGAACTATACCACCGGCGAGGAAATCATGAACATGGTAACGCACATCGTAGGCGGGGCATTGGGACTGGTCGTATTGATACTGTGCGTGCTGCGGGCAGTATGGCGGGGCGCCACCTTAAGCATCATTGGATGCTCTGTCTATGGAGCATCCATCGTGACGCTGTACACAATTTCCAGTGTATACCACGGCCTGCATTCGGGCATGGCAAAAAAGGTGTTACAGGTCATTGACCACTGTACGATCTATTTTTTGATTGCCGGTACCTACACACCGATCCTGCTTTCTGTGTTTGTTCCCACATATCCGATGATCGGTTGGGGACTGCTGGCAGCAGAGTGGATATTGGCAGCATTGGCCGCTACCCTCACCGCCATTGATCTAAAGAAATATACAGTCTTTTCTATGATCTGCTATATCGGTATGGGATGGGGCATCATTTTCTTTCTTCCCCAAACCGTAGAGCTTATGACTGTGCCGGGGTTTTCCTTGCTGCTTTCCGGTGGCATTGCTTATACCGTTGGAGCAGTCCTCTATGGGATCGGCGCTAAAAAGCACTGGATGCATTCCGTTTTTCATATCTTTGTGGTCATCGGCAGTCTGTTGCAGTTTCTGGCAATCTACCTATACGCTTTGTAATGCGCCGCAGCCCTGTGCAAATGTAACGTTTCAGGAAATACCTTATCGCCCACCTAAACATGTTGACATTTCAACATGTTTGGTGTATAATCCAGATGTTGACAACGCAACATCTGCTCTCAAGAGGTTATTATATGCTGAATCGTTTTGCTCGTTTTTCTCTTGCTATTTCTGAAATTGACCGTTGCTGGCACAAGTTGGCAGCCGAGGAGATGGCAAAGTATGATCTGAATAGCCCCCATGCTGTCTACCTTACAACACTGTATAATTTTGAAGAAGGCATCACCGCTGCTAAGTTGAGCGAACTGTGCTGCAAGAACAAAGCAGATGTTTCCCGGATGATTTCTATTTTGGAAAAAAAGGGTCTTGTGCGGAAGGAAGCAGTCAGCAGCAATCTTTACCGCGCAAAACTATTGCTGACAACTGAGGGCAAGCAAGCTGCAGAGCACGTGCAACGCAGAGCAGCGATAGCAGTAGAATTGGCTGGTTCCGGCATGTCGGATGCAGATCGGAAGATTTTCTACCGATGCCTGGAACAGATTACTGCAAATCTGCAAGCACTTAGCAAAGAAGGACTTCCTCAGCGATGAACATTTTTGCAAATATCTATTTTTTCTTACGGTAAACTACGAAAGGATGTGCTTAGAATGAAAACAAGAATCATTGTAGACTCCACAGCGGATCTAATGCCTGAATATAAAAAACGTGTACACACCGTGCCTCTTACCGTTCATTTTGACCAAGAAGAATATATCGACGGTGTCACCATCGATCACAAGACCTTTTATGAAAAGTTAATTGAGAGCGATACGCTCCCAACCACCAGTCAGGCAACACCGGATGCTTTTATGAAAGAATTTGAAACGGCAAAGGAAGCTGGTGAAGCAGCAGTTGTTATTACGCTTGCCTCAAAATTTTCCGGCACCTGCCAAAGTGCTATGATTGCTGCTAATGACTATGAAAATATTTACGTTGTAGATAGCGGCAGCGCAGCTATGGGTAGCGGCATCTTGGTGGAACTGGCATTCAGACTTTTGGACGAAGGAAAGTCGGCAAAAGAAATCGCACAGATACTTGAAGAAAAAAAGAAAAAGATCGTTATTGTTGCGTTGGTAGACACTCTGGAGTATCTCAAAAAGGGCGGTCGTATTTCTAAAGCTGTTGCATTTGCAGGCGGTGTCTTAAATATCAAGCCCGTTCTTTCTGTGATAGATGGCGAAATTAATATGCTTGGCAAAGCTCGCGGCTCTAAGATGGGTAACAACCTGCTTGTTCAAGAGATCGATAAAGCCGGTGGCATTGATTTTAGCAAACCCGTATTGCTTGGCTACAGCGGCATCTCGGATGCGTTGTTGCAGAAATATATTGAAGATAGCAGACATATTTGGGAAGGCAATCTCGACGAGGTTCGTTATACAACCGTAGGTAGCGTTATCGGAACTCATGCAGGTCCAGGCGCTGTTGTGGTGGCGTTTTTTAAGAATTAAACGAAAGCTGTTTATTTGATAGAAAAAGGTGCGTGCTGATATGAAAGATAAGAAACAATTATGGCAAGCGGTAAAGTTTACATTGTTTTCTATTTCCGCTGGTGTGATTCAAATCGGTTCCTTTGGGTTGCTTGAAATATTTATTAAAGATTATTGGATTCCGTACCTAATTTCTCTTGTTCTTTCGATTCTCTGGAATTTCACACTGAATCGCCGTTATACATTTAAATCTGCTGCCAATGTACCGAAGGCAATGGCAAAAGTCTTTGGTTTTTATCTGGTGTTTACACCACTGTCTACATATCTGGGCAATCTGGCAGAAGGCTACGGGATCAACGACTTTATTATTCTGATCGTTACTATGCTTTCTAACTTTGTGTTGGAATATTTGTTCTGCAAATTCGTGGTTTATCGCGGTCAGGAAAACACACTGGAATAATACAAATTTAATTCGTATGTGTAAATACCGGGATTCCCAATCGGGCATCCCGGTATTTTTGCTTTTTATGTGTTTTTCTTTGAGAAATATAAAAATTGTGATATAATGTATTCATTCGAGAGAAATTTTCCGTGTAAGGAGACATATATGGACTTTTTTGGTTATCCCATATGGGTAGTATTGCTGGTCTGTTTTGGTGTGTTCTGTGCATCTTTTATGGATGCGATCGGCGGTGGCGGCGGTATCATTTCATTGCCGACTTATCTTCTTGCCGGACTTCCTATGCACTTCGCTCTTGGCACTAACAAACTTTCCTCCTGCATTGGCACTGTGGCTTCCACGGTGCGTTACATAAAAAACGGATACGTGGATTGGTTTTTGGGGATTCCTTCTATTGCGCTTGCTTTGGTGGGTGCCCATCTGGGTACAAAGCTGCATTTGGCTATGGATGAGCAATACCTGAAGCTGGTGTTGCTTTTCGTACTGCCCGTGATCGCAGTGATCCTGTTGAGAAAAAAAGATCTACCGGAAGAACGCAAACCCCTCAACGAATGGCTGCGCAGAGCAATTGTATGGGTTGCTTCCCTGATCTTCGGTGCTTATGACGGGTTCTATGGCCCCGGCACCGGTACATTCCTTTTGCTATCTTTCTGCTATCTTGCAAAAATAGATGTGTACACAGCCTCCGGCAATGTAAAACTGGTCAATCTGGCTTCCAATGTGGGCGCTTTATTTACCTCGCTGGTTGCGGGCAAAGTATTGATCCCTCTCGGTCTCATTTCTGCGGTCTTTGCTACGGCAGGACAGTACATCGGTGCAGGTCTGGCACTGAAAAACGGTTCTAAGATTGTTCGTCCGGTGATTTTGCTTGTAATCTTACTGCTGGCGGGAAAAGTACTCTTGGAGTTTTTTGGAATTGCCTAACGAATGCAACACACTAACAACACATAGGAGTGAAAATATGAAGTATACAGTATTAGGAAAAACCGGACTTAAAATTTCTCGCCTGGGTTTTGGCGGTATTCCCATTCAGAAAATAGATGCGCAAGGGACGAAAACGCTGATCCAAAAACTGATAGGCGAAGGTGTGAATTACATTGACACCGCCCGGGGATACACAGTAAGCGAAGAATATCTGGGTTTTGCATTAGAAGGTGTCCGGGAACAGTTTGTGCTAGCTACCAAGAGCATGGCGCGCACAAAAGAAGCAATGGAAAAAGACATTGCCATCAGTCTGGAAAAGCTGCGCACAGATTACATAGACCTTTACCAGATCCACAATCCTAACGGGCAAGACTTGGATCAGGTAATGGCTGCGGGCGGCGCACTGGAAGCACTGTTGGATGCAAAAGTGCAGGGCAAGATCGGTCATATCGGTATTACCCTTCATTCTGTAGATCTGTTCCGCAAGGCGGTGGATCTTTCATGGGTGGAAACGATCATGTTCCCCTACAACATTGTGGAAACCCAAGGCGAGGAACTGATCGCCAAGTGCAAGGAAAAGAACATCGGTTTTATCTGTATGAAACCCCTGGCGGGAGGCGCCATTGACGACGCACAGACGGCATTGCGGTTTGTGGTAAGCAATCCTAACGTAACGGTGGTTATCCCGGGTATGGCGGAGGAAAAAGAAATTGCCCAGAATATAGCAGCGACCGGGGATACGACACCTCTAACCCCGGAGGAGCAGGAAAAAGTCGCGCAAATCCGTGCGTCTTTGGGTACAAATTTCTGCCGCCGCTGCAATTATTGCGCACCCTGCGCAGCAGGAATCAATATTCCGGCAGTGTTTTTATTTGAGGGGTACTACAGCCGTTACAATTTAAAAGATTGGGCAGCAGAACGCTATGCTGCGCTGAAAAACAAAGCATCGGACTGCATTGGCTGCGGTGTTTGCGAGGAACGCTGTCCTTACCTGCTGCCCATTCGCCAAATGATGAAAAATGTCGCTGCCGTACTGGAAAAATAAAAACAATTTCTACCGGTTCCGGTTAATAAATGCAACGCAATGGCAAACAGCGACCCTGACATGTGAAAACTGCAATCTGCGCAATATGAAAAAAAGGGTTGCAAAAAGGAAAAGTTTGTCGTATAATTGGCAATACAACCGAATAACCCTGGTTGAAGCATTTTGGGAAATTGCATGATGCAGCCGAAGGAGTAACGCTCTCAGGTGTCCGCAAGGATGAGGACCGAATGCTGACAGGACTTTGGAGACACCCATTTAATTGGGGGCCGAAGGGGCAAGCGCAGACGCGTCAAACTCTCAGGCAAAAGGACAAAGATTTCCATGCTTGGATTCTATTCTTTTGACGGGTCGTGCTGCTTGTACGATCCGTATTTTTTTATTTTTGGAGGCGCGTATGGAAAAGTTTATTGAATCGATTGCATCGGTAAATAATGCAGTCAACAGTGCAGTTTGGGGTCTGCCCGGTCTGATCTTGCTGATCGGCACCGGCATATTGCTGACATTTGGTACAAAGATTTTCCAGATAACACACATCGGTCACTGGTGGAAGCAAACCATTGCCAGTGTGTTCAAAAAGGATAGCAAGAGCACCAAAAATGCCGACAAGAACGCCATCTCTCAGTTCCAGGCACTTTGTGCAGCCCTGGCAGCGACCATCGGTACCGGCAACATCGCCGGTGTTGCCGCCGCCATCGTTACCGGCGGTCCCGGTGCTGTGTTCTGGATGTGGGTGGCCGCATTCTTTGGCATGATGACCAACTTCTCCGAAAACCTGCTGGGCATTTACTATCGCCGCAGAAACAAGGACGGCGAATGGTCCGGCGGTCCCATGTACTATCTGAAAGACGGTCTGGGCAAGCGCTACGGTCAAAAGTGGCTGAAGCCCGTTTCCAATGTGCTGGCTGTTCTGTTCTCCTGCTTTGCCATTCTGGCATCCTTCGGCATCGGTAACATGGCACAGATCAATAAGATCGTGCTGAATATGGATGCCGCCTTCTTCCGTAATGTGACCCTCGGTTTCATTCCCGGCACCCAGATCGACATCATCCACCTGATCATCGGTGTTGCTTTGCTTGTCATTGCCGCACTGATCATCATTGGCGGCCTGCGGAGAATCGCAAAGGTGGCGGAGATCATCGTTCCCTTTATGGCGGTGGCGTTTGTCATCGGCTCTGCCATCATTTTCGGTATGAATATCAACAAGACGGGCGCGATCTTCGGAGCGATCTTCAAGTTTGCCTTCCAGCCTGCAGCATTCCTGGGCGGTGGCATCGGTGTGCTGATCCAAAAGACCATGACCCAGGGCTTCAAAAGAGGCGTGTTCTCCAACGAGGCCGGCTTAGGTTCTTCTGTACTGGTGCATTCCTCTTCCAATGTAAAAGAGCCGGTCAAGCAGGGCATGTGGGGCATCTTCGAGGTGTTCTTTGATACCTTTGTCGTGTGCACCATGACCGCTGTTGTGGTGCTGTCCACCGGCTTCATCGACCTTGCCACCGGCGCACCCGTGGCAGGTGCCAACGGTGACACTCTGGTGTCCGAGGCCTTCGGCAAGTACTTTGGCGCCCCCGGCACTTGGTTCGTAGCCATTGCCATGCTGTTCTTCGCCTTCACCACGGTTCTGGGCTGGTCCCAGTACGGCTCCAAGGCGGTGGAGTACCTGTTTGGCATAAAGGGTGTGAAGGTGTACCGTTTTATTTTTGTTGCAATGATCGTTTCCGGCGCAGTGATGGAAGGCGGTCTGGCTTGGGATCTGTCTGACACCTTCAACGGCCTTATGATGATTCCTAACCTGATCGGCGTGGTCTCGCTGCTGCCCTTGGTGCTCAAGATCACCAAAAACTACATAGACCGTAAGATTAAGGGTAAGGACATTGCGCCGATCCTCTCCTACGATGAAGATATCCAGAAGGAAATGGAAGCAACCCTCTACGAGGATGCTTAAGTTCCATTTTGGAAAATTGTATCCAATAGTATTGTTTATCAAAAAAAGCACCCCGAAGGGTGCTTTTTTTGATAAATCCACCAGGGCGGCTAATTTGTTCCGGTTGCTCCATTACAGGTTACTTTCTTTCCGGTTTGCACTTTTACGAAGGTAATTGCCGATATTGGTCAGGCACATTAAGAGCGTTACCAGAAAAGCACCGGGGATCAGAATGATCCACCAGCTTCCGGTAAGCAGCGCCTTTTCAGACAGCGACAGCATGCTGCCCCAAGAAATGACCTCCAACGGCAGACCCATGCCCATAAAGCTTAAGGTGGATTCCGAGCCAATAGCACTGCGGACATTCATAACCACCATGAACATAATGGACGCAATAAAATTGGGGGCCAGGTGTTTGCTTAAAATATGGAAAAACTTGCCACCCATACAGCGTGAAGCCACCACATATTCGCTGCTGCGAATCTGCCGCACCTCAGTGCGGATGACTTTGGAAACGCTCGCCCAACCGGTCACGCCAATGACGATGGACAGTGTCCATACATTGCCTTCTCCCAGGATCGCCTGCAAAAACAGTATCAACAGTAGTCCGGGAATGCTAAGGAAAATCTCAGTAAAGCGCATCATGAGGGTATCCAGCCATTGGGGCGCAATGCCGCTGACAGAGCCGTAGACCACCGCAATAAAGGTAGAAACAGCAGTCGCCAAAAAACCAATGGTAATGGAAATGCGACCGCCGTACCAGATACCGGAGAAAATATCACGGCCTAAGGTATCTGTACCAAAGAGGAACTGCCCATTGGGGGCAACATTGAAATTCTTCAGATCCAGGTAGGTGGGGTCTTTGGTCATGAGCACCTCTGCAAAAAGGCAGCAAAGCAGGATCCACCCCAACAGGATCACAGAGACCCAAGGAAAGCCCTCCAGGCGTCGCACCTTTTTCTGTGGCGCAGGTGGTTCCCGGCGGATCCCCACCAGAGTGAACAATTCTTGATCTGTCATACCTTGCTCACCTCCGATGTCTCCACCACTTCGGTGGCCTTAATACGGGGATCTATCTTTTCGTTGATAATACCGCCGATCAGATTGCAGAGGATTACCAGAACACCGGTCATCATGCAAAGCACCATCAGTAAGTTGTAATCATGAAACCGGGCGCTCTCAAAGGACAGCGCGCCGATGCCGGGATAGCTGAACACGGTCTCCACAATGTACGTGCCGCCTAAAATGTGGGGCACGGAAATTGCCATAATGCTGATATAAGATGGCATGATGTTCCGCAGGCAGTGCCTGAACATAATTTTTCTCTTGGAAAGACCTTTGGATTTGCCCAGCAGCACGTAGTCTGCCCGGGTTTCTTCCAGCAGCTTGTTGCGGATCATGTAGGCATAGTACCACAAATGCTGCATCACCACAATGGTCATCGGCAGGATCAGATGCGCAATGCGATTGCGCACATCATCCTTGTAGCCAATGTCATAAGCACCGGAACTGGGAAGCCAATGAAGGGTCACCGCAAAGAGCAAAATCAGCATCAAAGAAATCCAAAATTCCGGGATGCAGCTAAGGAGTGTACCGCCCTTACAGAGAACTTTATCTATCCACTTATCTTCGTACCAGGCACACAAAACCCCCAGTAACAGCGCACCCAGGAAGGTGAGCACAAAGCCGATGCCCCCAAGGATCAAGGTGTATCCGATTCGCTGACCGATCACCTCCATCACATCCTGCTTGTACTTAAAGGAAATGCCAAAATCACCCTTTACGGCATTTTCCACCCAACGGATGTACTGGATATAGATAGGGTCATTCAAACCCAGCCGCTCTCTTGCGGCGTCCTTTTCTGCAATGCTCATTTTCTCTACACGCTCACCGTAATAGCTCATGAGAGAATCACCGGGCGCTAAACGGGAGATGTAGAACACCGCGATAGAGAGGACAAGCACACTGACAAAGAAAATCAGCAGCTTCTTGCCATAATATACGAAAGGATTCTTCTTCACTGTGCATCCTCCTGACCCAACACAAAATGACCGGGTGCTACTTCTGTCAAAACGCCTTCCCTATCGAATGCCATATCATCAAAATCGATGCGATTCTTGTTTCGTTCCGCAATGGGGTCGGGAATGGGAATGGCAGACAGCAGTGCTTTGGTATAGGGGTGCTGGGGGTTTGCGTAAAGCTGTGCTGTGGGAGCAACCTCCACCAGCTTGCCGTGGTACATCACACCAACCCGATCGCACAGATATTCCACCATAGAAAGGTCATGGGCAATAAACAGAATCGAGCAGCCGTGGTCACGGTTACAGTGCTTAAACAGATTGATGATCTGCGCCTGAATGGACACATCCAGGGATGCAACCGGCTCATCCGCCACCAACAGCTCCGGTTCCATAGAAAGGGCACGGGCAATGGCAACACGCTGGCGCTGACCACCGGAGAGTTCGGTGGGGTATTTGTCCAAGAAGCTTGCATCCATGCCCACATAGTGCATTTGGAATTCCGCTTCTGCACGCAAACTGCCTCTGGGCGGTTTTACATGATGGATGGACATAGGCTCAGCAATGATATCTGCCACCGTCATTCGCTGGTTCAGACTGGAAGTGGAGTCCTGGAAAATGATCTGCCGGGCGGATTCCAGAAGTTTGTGGTGTTTGCGGAATTCCCCTCGATCGCAAACATTGATGCCGTTATAAAGGATCTTACCTGCGCATGCCTTGTAAATGTTCATAATGCACCGGGCAACGGTGGATTTTCCCGAGCCGGACTCCCCCACCAAACCAAAAATTTCTCCCTTCTTGATTTGAAAGGACACATCGTCCACCGCCTTGATGGCGGCGTGCCTGCCCAGCCTGAACACATGGGAAAGATGCTGAACATCCAGTAAGTTTTCAGACACTACACTTCCCTCCAATCGGTGCATCTACTTTCGGCGCTCTGGGATCTAAGAGCCAAGTAGCCGCATAATGGGTGTCAGAGATTTGGAACATAGGCGGCTGCCGGTGGTAGTCGATCTCCAGCGCATACTCGTTCCGGCAAGCAAAGGCATCACCTACGGGAGGATCAATCAGCGTGGGCGGCATGCCGGGAATGGTTCTCAGTTCTGACGCTCCCTTGTTCAGAGCAGGCAGGGACTGCATCAACCCCCAAGTGTAGGGGTGCCGGGGATCATAATAGATTTCTTCGGCGGTGCCGATCTCCACGATCTTACCTGCATACATGATCGCCACCCGATCAGCGGCGCGAGCCACTACGCCCAAGTCATGGGAAACCAAAATGGTTGCTGTTCCCAGCTTTTTTTGAATTTCTTTCAGCAGGTCAATGATTTGCGCCTGAATGGTCACATCCAATGCGGTGGTAGGCTCGTCTGCCAGTAAAATCTTAGGATTGGAAGCCAAAGCAATAGCCATAACGCTTCTTTGGCGCATGCCGCCGGAGAAGTTGTAGGGATACAGCTTGTACCGCTGGTGAGGGTTCTCAATGCCTACCAATTCCATGAGGCGGATGACCCGGTTGTAAACCTCCTGTGTCCCCAGCTTTGGCTCATGGACAAGGATTGCTTCTGCGATCTGCTTGCCGATGGGTATGGTGGGATTCAACGCGGTCATAGGGTCCTGGAAAATCATAGAAAATAGCTTACCCCGGAGCTTTTGCATATCCTTTTCGGAGTAGCCGGTGATGTCCACACCGTTTGCGATGATCTTGCCGCCCTCGATCTTGGCGGACTTAGGCAGCAACTTCATGATAGCCTTGCAGAGCATGCTTTTTCCGCAGCCGGATTCACCCACGATGGCCAGCACTTCACCGGGGTGCAGCTGAAAGCTCACATCCCGGACAGCCTGCACCTTTCCAGCAGGAGACTGGATGCCAACGCTCAAGTTCTCAATTTTCAGTAATTCTTCCATAAAGATTGCTCCTATCCCTATCATCTGAGCGATTACTTTACACACAAATAAAAAGGAGTTTCCTTTCCATCTGTCTGCACAGTAATACGGGCAGAGGTCAAGAAAGGCCCAAAGGCAAGCAAATCGAAGGCGTCGGCGTACATAGGTACGGTAGTCCTTCGATTTGCGCAGCAAGTCAAAACCCTTGCGCAAGCAAGCATTTCTTATTTTCAACGATCCGCCTGATATCTAATTTAGATCATCGCCGGAAAACGCATCTCCAAAATTATATAATGCGGTTTTGACGGTTTGGGACTTTATTGATCCTCTGAGAATAAGGGGCTGTTTCCAGCCCCTTATAGTATCATTAATTCATTGTCCACTGAGTGACATTCCAGAAGATGCCCACGCCGTGGTGACCCAGAACGGTATTCTTGTCGATGCCCTTGATATTGCTGTCAGCGATGAACATAGCATCGATGTAAGCAAAGAAGGTGTAAGCAGGAGCAGCCGCCATAGCGATCTGGAACTCCTTATAGTATTCAGCGCGCTTAGCAGGATCGCTTACCTGACGGGCCATCTTCAACCACTTGTCCACATCCGCGTTGGAGTAACCGGAGTAGTTCGCGCCTGCATCGGTACCAAAGACCTTGTAGGTGTGGTCGTCAGCATCATAGGGAGAACCCCAGCCGATGATGCAGCATTCCTGTGCGCCCCAGTCAATGCCGTCGGCAGGAACATCGGCCTTTACATCCAGACCGGCTTCCTGCAACTGCTGAGCAGCGATTTGCGCCATGTCGATACGAACCTGGTCGCCGGGAGTTGCATTGATGGTGAAGCTGATGCGCTCGCCGTTACGGCACCAGAAGCCCTGCGCATCCTTCTCGCAACCGGCAGCCTTAAATGCAGCCTCAGCCTTAGCCAGATCGAAGTCGTACTTTAGGGCGCCGTCATAGTTGTACTCGTTTAGCTGGATGGGAGAGTAGGCAACAAAGCCTTCGCCCAGCAAAACTGCGTCAACGATAGCCTGACGGTCGATGCAGTAGCTGATTGCAGGAATCAGGTCACCGTTGGTCTTCCAGTAATCATTCCAGAAGTTATACAGAATACCACGGTAGTCAGCGGTTTTCATGTCATAGATTGTCAGACCTTCCGCATCTTTGAAGCTCTGTGCATCCTTGGGAGTGACCTGTACCAGATCCAGAGTGCCTTCCTTCAGCTGCAAAGCCTTTGCGTTATCGTCGGTGACGATCTTAAATATAATCCTGTTGATCTTGGCTGCACCGCCAAAGTAGCTTTCATTCTTCACCATGGTTATGGCCTGTGATGCATCCCAGCTTTCCAGCTTGTAGGGGCCGGTGCCGATGGGATTCTTGAAATATGCGGATTCCCACATATCCTCGCCCCGGAGCTTATGCTCGGGCAGGATAGACATAGTCATGTAGTCCAGAAATGCAAAGTTGGGTTCGGAAAGAACGAAGGCAACCTCGGTATCGGAGATGACCTTGATTTCCTTGACCTCAATATAGTTGGGGTAGTTCTCAGAACCGTTGTCAGGATTCATAATGGCTTCGATGGTAAACTTGACATCGTCCGCAGTAAAAACCTCGCCATCGTGCCACTTCACATCGCTGCGCAGCTTGAAAGTATAGGTCATGGAAGCGTCATCATAGCTCCAGCTCTCAGCCAGGCTTGCTACAGGCTTGCCGTCTCCATCCAGCTTCACCAAGGAGTCGAACAGCAGGTGTTTAATCTCGCAGTGCTCGTTCATGATGGGATTGATGGAGTCGTAGTCGCCGGAGCCGTAGACCAAAGTAGACTTCTGCTCTTTACTTCCGCAGCCTGCGAACACAGAAACTACCATCAATGCCGCCAAAAGCAATGCAAAAAGTTTCTTCATTTTTTAAATTTGTCCTTTCTTTTTCAACAGAACAGTATATAAAAGTTGTGCCTGCCTTGATTTTTGGATTGGGGTTTGTATCGCCCCGGTGTGGTGTCAGCCATGCCGGGGCGTTTTTTGATTATTATACCGTTTCAAAAATCGTCGCACAAGCCCCCTGGGGGGATATTATTTATTTCAAGCTGCATTCCAAATGGGTCTATAAAACGGAAACTGCCCGGTTTATGCTTAGAGCATAAACCGGGCAGTTTAAATCTTCTATTTACAGAATGGAGAAGCCGACCACCAGCGTTGCAAACACGATAGAAACCATGCTCAGCAGCTTGATGAGAATGTTGATGGCAGGACCTGCAGTGTCCTTGAAAGGATCGCCCACAGTGTCGCCCACAACAGCGGCCTTGTGATTGTCAGAACCCTTGCCGTTGTATGCGCCACTTTCGATGTACTTCTTGGCGTTGTCCCAAGCGCCGCCGGCGTTGGACATAAACACAGCCAGCAGGAAACCGGAGGCAGTAGCGCCAGCCAGCATACCCACAACACCGGTGCAACCCAGAACCATACCCACCACAACGGGTACGATCACCGCAACAACGGTGGGCAGGATCATCTCATGCAAGCTCTCCTTGGTGCACAGATCAACGCAGCGTGCATAATCTGCTTCTGCCTTACCGTCCATAAGACCGATGATCTCTTTAAACTGACGGCGAACTTCCTTAACAACGCTCTGTGCGGCACGGCCTACAGAGTTCATGGTCAGTGCAGCGAACACAAAAGGCAAGCAAGCACCAATGAACAAACCTACCAGCACAGTGGGGTTGGTGACGTTCAGATTTGCGATCTTCTCTGCGCCGCCCTCAATGGTATTGACCTTATCGATGTAAGAAGCAACCAATGCCAGAGCAGTCAGCGCAGCAGAACCAATGGCAAAACCCTTACCGGTAGCAGCGGTGGTGTTACCCAGGGAGTCCAGCGCATCGGTACGCTCCCGGACCTTCTTCTCCAGACCTGCCATTTGTGCAATACCACCGGCATTGTCAGCCACGGGACCGTATGCATCGGTAGCCAGGGTAATTCCCAAAGTGGACAACATACCCACAGCAGCCAGTGCGATGCCGTACAGACCCATATTGGGGTCGGCAGCGCCACCGGAAACGAAGTAAGCAATCAGCACGCAAACTGCCACAATAATGATAGGCAGCAGAGTGGACAACATACCAACAGACAGTCCGCTGATAACGATGGTAGCTGTTCCGGTCTCAGAAGATGCGGCGATCTTTTTGGTGGGGCTGTAGCTCTCAGAGGTGTAGTACTCGGTAGCTTTACCGATCAGCACACCGGAAATCAAACCGGCGAGAATTGCAAAATAGACAGTCCAGTGCTCTTTGCCCAGCACCAGATAAACAGCGGGGAAGGCAGCAACAGCGATCAGAATTGCGGAGAAATTCGTACCACGGGACAGAGCGCCCAACAGTTGCTTCTGGGTAGCGCCTTCCTTGGTTCTGACGAAGAATGTGCCAAAAATAGAGCAGATGACACCAATGGCGGCCAGCAGCATAGGCAAAGCCATTGCCTCAACGGAGTGCATAGCAGCAACGCCCAGTGCGCAGGCAGAGATAACAGAGCCGACATAAGACTCGTACAGGTCAGCGCCCATACCAGCCACGTCACCCACATTGTCGCCCACGTTGTCAGCAATAACGGCAGGGTTGCGGGGATCATCCTCAGGGATGCCGGCTTCCACCTTGCCTACCAAGTCAGCGCCCACGTCAGCAGCCTTGGTAAAGACACCGCCGCCCACACGGGCAAACAGAGCCATGGAGGATGCGCCCATACCGAAGGTCAGCATAGCAGCAGACACGCCCTCAGGGGTCAGCTTAAACACAAACTTCAGCAGGAAGAACCAAACAGAGATATCAAACAGGCCCAGACCGACCACGGTGAAGCCCATCACGCTGCCGGCTGAGAAAGCGATTCTAAGACCCTTGTTCAGACTATCCTGGCAGGCATTGGCTGTTCTGGCATTGGCGGCAGTGGCAATTTTCATGCCGATAAAGCCGGACAACGCGGAGAAGAAACCGCCGGTCAAAAAAGCAAACGGCATAAAAGGGGACAGCAGACCCAACAAAGCCAAACCACCCAACAGCAGGAACATAACGCCGAAGAAAATCAGAACGATCTTATACTGCCTCTTTAAGTAAGCGTTTGCACCCTGACGGATCGCAGCAGAAATTTTCTGCATCCGCTCTGTGCCTTCCGGCGCCAACAGCACCTTTCGTGCCATCAGGCAAGCAAATAACAACGCGAACACCGCGCCTGCAAACGTCAAAATCGCAAGCAGCTTGTCCATGATTTATCAACTCCCTTTTATTTTTTGCGCCATGTCAACGCAGGGCGCAAATCTGATTGTATATTTAAGTATAATAGCACAGAGGAAGTTGAAAAACAATACAAATTTTTCCTATTTTGTCTTTTTTGTATAAAATAGCAGATATTCTTGCATTCGCAGCCGGTTTTTTATCTTTTTCGGCTGTTACCCTATGCCGTAACCAAATATAAGCAAACAAATGGGTATGGTGATACAGCATAAAACACTGGAGATCAATGCCATTTCTGCGCCGGGTTCGTAATCTTTTCCTATTAATTTTGGAATAACAATGGTATTCATACCGGTGGGCATCGCCAAAAACAAAAGCGCAGGAAGCTCCAGCATCGTCAACCCAAGCAGCCGCAACACAGCAGTTACCGCAATGGGGATCACCAGCAACCGCAAAGCCACGATCAAATAGCATTCCCGGTGGCGCAACAGCTGTTTAAAGGAAAACTCAGCAATTACATTGCCCATCAACAACATACTGCACGGAGACATACAGGCGGCAGCATTGCTCAAGAATTTGTTTGCCAAATTGGGCATCTGCAAGCCGGAAAGACCCACGATTGCACCTGCCACCATAGCCAAAGTCACCGGATTGATCAGTTTCTTTATGGATAGCTTACCACCGGTAAGCATGGCATAACCGATTGTATAGGTATACAGACTGATCGGGATAGCAAACATCATTAAATCCAGCAGCACCGACTGCCCAAAAATTCCCTCTGCCATCGCATAGCCAATATAGCCGTAGTTGGAAATAATCAAGCTATACTGGTAAATGTTTTGCGTGTATCCGTCCTTTGACATCAAGTGGGAAATTGGGATCGCTGCCAATATCAACACACCCAGAATCGCAGCAGCTCCCAGCAAAAGCGTATAACACTGTCCCAGATATGCCGGTGTAAACCTGGTAGCAAAAGTGCTGAATATCTTACTGGGAAGGAAAATGTAAAGGCAAAGGGCAGACAACAGCTTGGAATGGGATGTGCTGATTACTTTCCTTTTACTCAGCAAATAGCCTGCTGCAGCAAATGCCAACAAAAGTAATACCTGCTCAGTTACGATTGCCATTTTCAAATCACCTCGTGCCTATTGTAACAGCTAGCGGTCTATTGTAAATGGACAGAACCTAACCATATGGAATTTTTAAAACAACAGTTGCAAAACAAACATTGGTTTACTATAATAAATCCTGGTGATTGTTATGTTATGTATAGAAAAAGCAGAACTACTAAATATTATTGAATGCTCCGCCTCTATCCACGGCAGCTGCGCCTGCCGTCCCAGTCATGCCCTGGTCTTTAAAAAAAGCGGAGAGAGCATATACCGGTTCTCTAATAGATGTTATACGCTATCAGCAGGGCAAGCTATGTTTATCCCACAAGGGGAAAACTATACCTATGGAAAATCCTCCCAAGTGGAAAGCCTTTGCATTATAATCAACTTCAATGCACAAATTTCCAATCCGCAGCCTGCTGTATACCCACTGACAACCTTTCTGGACTTTGACCATTTTTGCACGCAGCTTCATAAAGCAAGCCTGGGCGACAGTTCCGGTGACCGCTATCGATTATACCGATTGTTCTACCAAGCCTTAGAAACAATCTGCGAAACAGAACGCACCGGCTATCTGCACGGAAAATCTTCTCTTTTGCTGGAGCCGGCGATTGTATATTTGCAAGAGCATCTGTTTGATCCTGCGTTAAAAATAGGCAAACTGCATACCTTTTGTAACGTGTCGGACACCTATTTCCGTAGGCTCTTCATCACCCGATTCGGGATCAGTCCCAAGCAATATGTGCTGCGCAAACGGCTGCAAAAGGCTAAGGCGCTTCTAGATCACGGCGAATATCACTCCATTGCAAGGGTGGCAGCCCTTTGTGGCTTTGAGGATCCACTGTATTTTTCCAAGCTGTTTCATCAGTGCTACGGTTATCCCCCGTCAAAAATCCACTGACAGCAAATTCTCTTGTGGCTGTGTTTACCTTTGACCACAGCATATTGTGTGCCGCCAAAAATCACTGCTGTTTTTCTCCAAAAACTTTCGTTTTTTTCCGTTGTGCAAGGAAAAAACCTGTGTTATAATGTCTTTAAATGATAAATTTAAGCAGAGGGTATAGAAATATGGACACAGCAGAACTCAACATTGAACAATCAGATATTCGCAAGCTGTTGGGTGCTGCCAACGGTGATGCGGCATTGCTTTACTTATATCTGCGCAGCGGAAACGACCCATCGCAAGCCACTCAAACGTTAAAGCTCAGCGAAAGCCGTTATGCCTGCGCTATGGCTACCCTGCGGCAGCTGGGGCTATATCAGGACACGCAAAAGCCGATCCTTTCCGGTGAGCGTCCCGCTTACACGGAAAAGGACGTCATCACCGCCATGGACACAGATAAGAATTTTCAGGATATCTACGGTGAAGTGCAACGGCAGTTGGGAAGAACGCTCAACACCGAGGAACTGAAAATCATTCTTGGTTTTGATCGGTACTTAGGTCTGACGCCGGATGTGATCTGTCTGTTGGTATCCTATTGCAGGGAACGGGCGCGACAAAAAAATCCCCTGCGTAATCCCTCTCTGCGTTCCATTGAGAAAGAAGCATACGCCTGGGCAGAACAGGGTATCGATACCATGGAGGAAGCTTCTGCCTATATTCAAAAACAAAACCTGCGGGACAGCCAAATCGAACAGCTTAAACGCATTTTGCAGATCTATAATCGCCAGCTCACTGCAACGGAGAACAAATACGCCCGGCAGTGGCTGGAAATGGATTTTGAAATGGACGTAATTGCCATTGCATACGACCGCACCTGCGTCAACACCGGTAACATGAGCTGGACGTACATGAACCGGATTCTGACCCGTTGGCATGAAGCAGGTATTCGCACCGTTGCACAGGTACAGAGCAAGGATCACAAGTCTTCTGTGCCCAAGGGCGCCTCCGGGCGGCTGGGTCAAGCGGAACTGGAAAACATTCAACGACTTTTGCAGGAGGTCTGATTATGGGATACAGCGCACAAGTACTTGCCCGGGCAAGGCAACAGCTTGCTCAGCAAAAGGCTGATAAAGAATCTGCATATCGGCAGGCCTTAGCCCAAGCCTATGGGCAAGTTCCCCGTTTAAAAGAGATCGACATACTGCTACGCAGCTCTATGGCTGTTGCTGCCCAAACCGTGTTCTCCAAAGGCGGTGACATTCAAGCCACCATGGAGCAGGTAAAGAATGAAAATCTTGCCCTGCAGCAGGAGCGGAACAAGTTGATCGAAACAAATTTTGCTCCCGGCTATCTGGACGAAACCCCCATCTGTGAAAAATGCGGAGGCAGCGGCTATCTGGGAAGCAATATGTGTAGCTGTCTGGATGCGCTTTGCCGCAAAAGTCAAAAACAGGAGCTTAGCCAACTGACCGGTGGGCAGGAGCAGTTCGGTGCATTTCGGCTGGATTACTATCCGGAACAGGTGGACCGAGCCTACGGTGCCAGCCCCCGGACGATCATGGAACGAAACCTGCAGTACTGTAAGCGCTATGCGGAACATTTCTCTCAAGGCGTAGGAAGCCTACTGTTTGTAGGTGGCACCGGTTTAGGAAAAACCTTTTTGTCTGCCTGTATCGCCAACGCTGTCACAGATCAAGGCTTTTCCGTGGCCTATGAAAGCGCTCCCCAGCTGTTTGCCAAACTGGAAAAAAACCGCTTTGATCCGGACGAGCAAAGCAAGCAGGATGTTGAGGTATTCAGCCACTGCGACCTTTTGATCATCGACGATCTGGGAACAGAGATGCCCGGTAATTTTGTTACCGCAGCCTTGTATAACCTTCTGAACCAACGGCTACTGGAAAACAAGGCAATGCTTATTTCCACCAATTTGAATGCAGATGAGATCGCAAAACGCTACTCCCCGCAAATTGCCTCCCGTCTGCAGGGCAGCTTCAAAGGGCTGACCTTTGTGGGTGAGGATATTCGCATAAAAAAAGCAAGAGGACTTTAAATGAAACTTGGAATTTTATTTGATCTGGACGGCACGTTGCTGGCGACCCTCGAAGATTTGGCAGACGCTGTGAATTATGCGATGCAACAGCACGGCTGTCCGGAAAGAACCATAGAACAGGTACGCCTTTCCGTGGGTACCGGAACGAAAAATCTGATCCGTCTGTCCCTGCCGGGCAAGCCGGAGGATCCCCCGCTGGAGCAAGTACACGAAGCCTTCTTGCGCTACTACGCTGCCCACAGCCAAGTCAAGACCCGCCCCTATCCGGGAATTATGGAAGCGTTGGAGCAACTGAAGGGCCGTTTCCCAATAGCCATCGTTTCCAACAAAAGAGATGTGGCTGTAAAAGCTCTGTGTAACGATTATTTCCCCGGGGTGTACGCTTTAGGAGAACGGGAGGGCTTCCCCAGAAAGCCGGCGCCGGATATGGTACGGCTTGCTATGGAAGAGATAGGGGTAGATACCTGCATCTATGTAGGCGACAGCGATGTGGATGTGCTGACAGCGCAGAATGCCGGTGTGCCCTGCCTCAGCGTGCTTTGGGGTTTTCGGGACAAAGCCTGCATTGCTTCCGCAGGAGGCACCCATTTCTGCGAAACACCGGCAGAGCTTGTTTCTGCATTGATAGAAATGTCATCAAACATACAATGAAAATCACCCTGTTTGTAACCAATATCAGTAAGTTTAGAAAGCCACCGTCATCTTGAGCAAGCGGAGCGCGTCGAAAGATCCGTTCTCCTCTGTAGGAATACGGATTTCTCCACTCCGCTGACGCTCCGGTCGAAATGACAATTGGGTCAACTCAATGACATATTGATAGAGCTGGAAGCGAACATATAATAAAATCACCCTGTTTGAAACAGGGTGATTTTTGTATGTATTTTATTTTGTTGTGTACTGGGACTGGGTTACAGCAAAAGGCGTTTTCAACGCATTGGTTACAGATTCTTTCAGCACATTGATCTGTTCCGTGGACAGCACCCAGTCACCTTTGCCTGCAGGGTAGTTCCGCAGCACCTCCGGCACACTGGTCAGTGCAAAGGTAGGCACGGTGTTTTCAAGACGGCCATACCACACATACGATGCCATCAAACGGCCAAAATCGCTTAAATGCGCATGATCCCGGTACAGATCCAAATCCGTCATATAGCTGGTTTGGGTGTTCTGTATTGCCGTGCCTGCCGGCATGATCCACCTAAACGTATTATCCGGTACGATCTTAGTCTGCACCGCTTCTGCAATTTTCCGGTACATCGTCTCCTGAGAGTTGTTGTAGTTCTTCTCGAAACATGTAGCGTTGCTTGCCCTATCGCCACCGCTTATATAATTGTTGCCCAGTAGGTATGTGCCTGTGGGGTCTATCTCCGGATATGCCCAAGTCATATTCCAGAAGAACGTTGGCTTATATCCCAAATGCTCACACACAATGTTTTGAATGGTCTGAATATCCTCGTTATATGTGCTTGGCATACCACTATTGGCACTAGCCTGCTGCATAGATACATAATCCCAGTTGTTTGTACAGATGATATCCTGCAGTTTTACCCCTTTTGTTAGGTCCCAATCACCTTTGTCGGAATTCCAGCGAAAGTACCAATACGCAGGTTCTTGATTATTGTAGAATTGCAAATGTTTTTGCAGCGAGCAACCTCTATAGTAGGCCATGCTCATCTCCAATTTTGTGCCGGGTTTCTCTGCTTGAAACACCTTATACAACAAATGCATGCAATCCCTGGTGTAGCTGTTTCCGATGCCTAAAATCTTCATCGAACTATCCTCCGTGCAATTTTTTATTTTGTATATTTGGACTGGGTTACAGCAAAAGGCGTTTTCAACGCATTGGTTACAGATTCCCTCAGCACGTTGATCATCTCTTCTGGCCAGTTCCAATTATTCACCGGGTCGGCTTTTCTCAGTTCCTCCGGCACACTGGTTAGCGCAAAGGTAGGTATGGTGTTTTCAAGGCGGCCATACCACACATACGCTGCCATCAAAC
>JAZRUM010000070.1:0-1822 GCA_045652545.1 Faecousia sp.
AGAGGTGGAAATATTCCGTGACGGAGTCAGTTATCAAACAGTGATCCTTTCGGAAGAGAATCATTGGACATTTAGCTGGTCTGCAAAGGATGATGGCGCAACCTGGAAGGTAGTAGAAAGAAATGTGCCGACCGGGTACACCGTGACGGTAGAGGAACGTGGGACATCATTTGTTTTGACAAACACGCGGCCACCGGACAAGCCGGATATCCCGCAAACAGGTGATACCACCAACATCATGCTGTACTTTGTGCTTATGAATGTATCTGGTATTATGCTTATTATCTTAGGCATTGCAGGAAAGAGAAAGCGCGTATGAAAAATCAAATAAACGGCAGGATGCAGAAGATCTGCATCCTGGCCGGTGTCTGTTTGCTTGTAGTTGCCATAGGCGTTCTGATCTTTTGGCAATGGAGCATTCATGCTTCTGCAGAAAAAGCAGAATACTATGTAAATACGCTTCGCACATTGATGCCGGAGCCGCAAGGTGCTGTTCCGGAAGAACGAAGAGACAATACAATGTCTACGCTTTCCATAGATGGAATAGACTTTGTTGGTCTGCTGGAAATCCCTTGTTATGGCTCTGCGCTCCCGGTCTGTGCTGATTGGGGAACCCCCTCCAAGTACCCATGTCAGTTTTATGGAAGTATCTACGACCGGACCATGCAGATCGGAGGAACGTCTCAAAAAGGGCAGTATGATTTTTATCGAGAGATCTCGGTAGGAGATGCGATCTACTTCACGGACATGGAAGGTAATCGCTATGCTTATTCTGTAACAGATGTACGCTATGAGAAAAGCGCAGACCAAGCTGCGCTTCAGAGAAAAGACGCTTCCTTGACTTTGTTTATCAAAAATATTTACGCCTTGGAATACATTATCATTTTCTGTGATGTTTTAAGCTGATACCAATTCGGTCTTGCTCCAATAGGATGAAAGAGCCACAGCAATCGCTGTGGCTCTTCCTTATGTGTATGGATTTTTTATCAAAACAAGGAAAAAAGCGCAGGAATCCTTGGAGGATTGCGAGCATTTTTGACGCAATATGGCGCAAAGATACGCCATTTTCAGGCAATGTATCACTGTGGCGCGCCGCCCATCGGGTTGTCTTTTCTCCGGCTTGTTAAACAAGCGCTGCGATGGGTTAAAGGTGGTGCAAAAAATGTTCCTGAAGATGCTTGACCAGTGCCTCGGCGCCGGTGGACAGATACGTGTTCTTTCGGAAGGCCAGGCTCAGCTCCCAGGGGAAGGCCGGATCAAAGGGGATCAGCGCCATCTGATCTTTGCAGATGGATTCGATAATAGGCCGGGGAAGAACCAGAATGCCGTTGGAGAGCAGACTGATCTGGCACAAGAATTCGCTGCTGCTTCCGGTAAAACCGATATGCGGCGTAATGCTGCTTTCTTTAAACAGATCCATCAGTTGGGTGTGCACACTGAAATCGGGGCTAAAGGTGTTAAAGGAAACAGATTCAAAATCTTCAATGGAAACACTGCTGCGACCGAACCAGGGGTGCTCCCGGGTAACACCTGCCACGATCTGATCCTGCAGCAGGGGAATCTCATTAAGGGCGTGGTGGGCGACCGGGCGAACCAGAATGGCCATGTCCAATGTTCCGTTTTCTACCAGTGCGCTCAGCTCGTTTGCGCCGGCCTCCACGATTTTAAGAGAAACGTTTGGGTAAGTATTCTGAAAATTGATCAGCGCCTGGGGGAGATACAAAGTGCCTACCACAGCAGGGAAACCGAAGGTGACGCCGCCGCCTTTGAGGGTTTGAATCTGCCGGACTTTTTCCTGCATTTCGTCCAGGGATTCCAATGT
>JAZRUM010000071.1:0-8508 GCA_045652545.1 Faecousia sp.
CATGTCGTTGAAGACATTGCTACCGTCATGCTCCTTGCGGTTGTGGTGGATCAGGAAAATGCACATTTTGTGATCATCGGCAATCTTCTTCAGCGCTGACAGATCCTTGTAGTCCTGGGCATAAGCGTTTACCTTGGATGAAACATTATCCCGGACCATCTGCAGCGTGTCGATGAAAAGCAGGCCAGTATTAGGATTTTCCTCTAATACTTTTTTGATCTGCCCCTCTAGCTCAGCACCCAGCTTGCCGCAGGAGAAGCCAAAGTGCAGATTATTCGGTGGGTTGTCGACCAGATCTTGCATTCGCTGTTGGGTTCTCCAATCCGTATCTTCCAGGGCAAGATAGATCACATCGGTCTTGCTTGTGGGTAGACCCCATACCGGTTCTCCCTGGCTGATCTTTATGCCGAGCCAAAGAACCATCCAGCTTTTGCCGATCTTGGAATCTCCGGACAGAATGGCAAGACCATTGGATAGGATGCCGTCGATCAGCATCTTGGGATGATCAAGTGGCTGATAGAACAATGTATCTGCGCTGATAAGGTGCAGTTTTTCCACGATACATGCCCTCCTTTCGTTTTGTTTTGATTATGAACATAGTTGTATACCTCCATTGTTTTGTGCGTTGCAGGCCTGCCTCGTTCCGCTCGGGGGCTTTCCGCAGCGTCGCCGCGCTCGTGCTTTTGGGCAGTCTTGGCACAGTCTGTGGGAGGGCAGGTTATTCAGTTGTCAAGGTGCAGTTGAAAGAAGCTTTCATATATTCGGACATTTGCGGCCCCGAAAGTCAGGGCACCGGTGAAAGGTTTTTGAAAATCCTTTCACTTATTCGGAAGTGAGGAGGGGCAAAAGTCAACCCTGGCTCAGAAACTTTTTTGAAAGTCCCTTCACTAATTCCGACTTTCAGACCCCTTTTTGTAAACCCAGTTTCAGAAGAAACTTCTGAAACCTCTTTAGGTGATGCTTTTGATCATCGCCTGAGGGGGAGTTTCGGTATTAAATTCTGCCGAGGAAAAGTCCTTTCACATATCCGGACATTTGAGGGGGGCAAAGTCAACCCACCTCAAAAAATATTTTTTGAGGTGGTGCTTGTGACCATCACCTCCTGCCGAAAAGCGACTTGCAAAAATACCCTCATATATCCGTAAATAAGGAGGGGTAATAGGCAACCCCGATAAGAAAAATATTTTCTTCCTCATTTGGTAGGCATCGAAAACCCACAAAACTAAACACCTTTTGAAAAATTAGTTTGGCGGAAATAATCCCTTCATTTACCTACCGCACGCTTTTGCCCCAAAAACGAAACACCCGAAAAGAAAATTTTTCACCTAATGGCAAAAAAGAAAGCCTCCGGCTAAAACCGGAGGCGGCAGACACAAACAAGGACAATTCGTTTTTATCCCACTATACATTGACAACTATCAATGTATATGCTATTATATCGACAAACATCAATAGGAGGTGGCTTGATGGAATTTCACGAAAAGAACATGGTGCTTGTTTTCAAGGCTCTGAGTGATGAAAACCGGATTCGGATTTTGAAGCTCCTTCACAACGGAGAAATGTGTGCCTGCAAGCTGCTGGATGCGCTGAACATCAGTCAACCGACCCTGTCCCATCATATGAAGATCCTCTGCGATGCCGGAATTGTCAACGGGCGGAAAGAGGGTAAATGGATGCACTACTCCATTTGCAGCGAAAGTTCAGCAGAACTCAGTGTAATGCTCCGTGAGCTTCTAACTGCAGCCAATGTTCCGGATAATTGCTGCTGCAAAGAAAAATAAGCCGTAGGAAGCTACGGCTTTCTCACAACACAACACATTGATATATTTCAATATAAGAATATGAAAGGATGATAACCATGTGGTCATTTATTCAAAATGAAATCCTGGGAATGCAATGGCTGAATCGTTTGATCGGCAGCCTTATAGAAGCCGTTGGTCTTGATCCCACCAGCCGGATCGGCGGCAGCGTTCAGTTTTTCTTCTACGATATAATCAAAATTATGGTACTGTTGGGTGTGCTGATTTTCGTAATCTCCTACATCCAGAGCTATTTTCCACCGGAGCGAACCAAGAAGATCCTAGGCAAATTCCATGGCATCGGTGCTAACTGCGTAGCTGCACTTCTGGGAACTGTAACACCCTTCTGCTCCTGCTCGTCCATTCCGCTGTTTATTGGCTTTACCAGTGCGGGTCTGCCCCTCGGTGTGACCTTCTCTTTCCTGATTTCCTCTCCCATGGTGGACCTGGGAAGTCTGGTGCTGCTGATGAGCATTTTCGGCTGGAAGGTTGCGGTTATCTATGTGGTACTGGGACTGGTGATCGCTGTAGCCGGTGGTACGCTGATCGAAAAGCTCCATCTGGAAAACCAGGTAGAGGAGTTTATCCGCAGAGGTAAGGCCGTGGATGTTCCCCAAGAGGAACTGACCGTCAAAGACCGGATGCAGTACGCCTGGGAACAGGTGGTTTCCACCGCAAAGAAGGTGGCTCCCTATGTGCTGATTGGTGTTGGCATCGGTGCTATCATCCATAACTGGATTCCCGAAGAATTTATCATCCAACTGCTGGGCACCGGAAATCCTCTGGGTGTTGTGATTGCCACCATCGCAGGTGTGCCCATGTATGCGGACATCTTCGGCACCATTCCCATCGCGGAAGCCCTTCTTGCCAAGGGTGCACAGCTGGGTGTCGTTCTCAGCTTTATGATGGGTGTGACGACGCTAAGCGTTCCCTCCATGATCATGCTCCGCAAAGCCATCAAGCCGAAACTGCTGGGTGTCTTTGTTGCCATCTGCACCGTTGGCATTATAATCGTCGGTTATTTCTTCAACGCAATTCAGTTCTTACTGGTATAAAGGAGATGTGAAATATGGCAAAGAAATGGTATCCTGTTATCGACATTTTGACCTGCCAGGAATGTGGCTCCTGTGTAGCAAAGTGTACCCACGGTGTCTATGACAAGAGCAAAGCACCCGTTCCGGTGGTGGTGAACCCTGAGGGTTGCATTGACCACTGCCATGGCTGCGGCAATCTGTGTCCTGTTGGTGCCATCGCCTATGTAGGAGATGATACCGGCTGGATTGCTCCCGCACTGCAAAATCAGCCCCAGGCAAAAGAGGAATGTTGCTGTTGCGGCAGTACAAGCAAAGGAAAAAAGGAAATCAAAATCGAGTATCTGTATCTGGATCTGAAAACCTGTGACCGCTGCGTTGGCACGGATGCGGTTTTGGATGAGGTTGTGGAAGCTCTGCGGCCTGCCCTGGAACTGGCCGGGTATCAGCTGAGCTACCGGAAGCAGGAAGTCTACACGGTGGAAATTGCAGCAAGCTACCGTTTCCTTTCCTCTCCCACAATTCTTGTGAATGGACAGGATATTTTTGATACCATCACAGAATCCGATTGCGGCTGCTGCGGAGACATTGCCGGTGTGCAGGTGGATTGCAGAGTCTTTGAACACGATGGCAAGACCTATGAAGTTCCCACCGGAGAGATGCTGGCTGACGCTATCTTGAAAGCAATCTATCATCCCAATGTCTGCACCTGTGGAGAATATCAGCTCCCCGAAAACTTAAAGCGGTTCTTTGCGGGTAAAGAGAAAAAGGCAGCATCTTCCTGCTGCTGCGGTACATCCAATTGTTGTTGATTCAAAAAACGGAGGTAATATATTATGGCACTGTTTAACTTTGGCAAAAAGAAAGAAGTAAAGAAAGAAACCGGTTGCTGCTGCGGCAGCACTGCACCCAAGGCAGAAGAAATCGGCTGTTGCTGTGGCTCTGCGCCCAAGGCAGAGAATACTTGCTGCTGCGGTAAGAACACCATCAAGGTTCTGGGTTCCGGCTGCAAGAACTGCCACGATCTGTATGAAGCATCCAAGACTGCGGTACAGAATCTGGGTCTTGCAATCGAAGTCGAGTATGTGACTGATATGGAGAAGATCATGGAGTATGGCGTTATGAGTATGCCTGCTTTGGTGGTCAATGAGAAGGTAGTTTCCATGGGCAAGGTCCTGAAGGCCACCGATGTAGAGAAACTGCTGCACAAGCTGGGTTTCTGATATGAAGAAAGTAGCTTTTATCTGCGTCCATAATTCCTGCCGCAGTCAGATTGCAGAAGCGTTAGGCAAGAAGCTGGCTTCCGATGTGTTTGAAAGCTATTCTGCCGGTACGGAAACAAAGCCCCAAATCAACCAGGATGCTGTCCGGCTGATGAAGCAGTTGCATGGAATTGACATGGAAGCGACCCAGCACAGCAAGCTCCTGTCCGACATTCCGGAGGTGGAAGTAGTGGTCACCATGGGTTGTAATGTACAATGTCCGTTCCTGCCTTGCTCCCATCGGGAGGATTGGGGATTGGAAGATCCCAGCGGCAAGAGCGACGAAGCATTTCTGGAAACGATCCGCTTAATCGAGGATAAGGTACTGGATCTGCGGAAGCGTCTGGCATAAGAGCGCAAAACACTTGACAGGTGGCTTTTCTGCCATGGTCAGGTGTTTTGCGTTTGAGAATAATCTGATTCAAGAAAATGGCATCGGCATTTTCTTAGCAAGCATCGTGAAATGACGGCACAGTTCACCCAAACTTGGGAATCTCCCAAACCCACCACGTGCAATGTGTGATATAATGACAGCAAAAGCCAGCGAGATGTGCTTATGATAAAAACCGAATCCCGACATGTCGAACAGTTGGTAAAATTTTTGATTTATAGGTGAACATATGGCGAAGCATGTTGCAAATATACTTACCGGTTGTCGTATTCTCGGCAGTATTTTATTGCTGTTTTTCCCTGCATTTTCCTTGGCATTTTATATCGTATATCTCTTCTGCGGTTTTACTGATATGATAGACGGCATCGTTGCCAGAAAAACAAACAGCACCAGTCAGTTTGGAAGTCAGCTGGACACGATTGCCGATCTTATTTTTGTGGTGGCAGCTATGATCAAGCTGTTGCCGGCGATCCATCTTCCGGGGTGGTTGTGGATATGGGGCGGCGCGATAGCCGTTATTAAGCTTGCCAATATTGTTTTGGGATTTGTTCGCAGAAAGAAACTGGTGGCGTTGCATACCGTATTAAATAAAACCACGGGGTTTGTATTATTCATATTGCCGTTGACTTTCACCTTTGTTAAGCCAACCTACACCGTTTTGGTGATATGTTGTTTGGCAACAATTGCGGCAATGCAAGAAGCAATCTGTGTTACTAAAGCGTAGGATATTATTTATTAAGCTTTATTCTAGCTGCCATTTTCGCTCTACCGCAGGTTTATTCTCCTCACTAAACCGCTGGTAGGTGTGATTTCTTCCCAGGTTTCTATATGCTGAATGCGAAAGGAGGCACCTTATGGACCAGATTAAAATCGGAAGATTTATTGCTGCGTGCAGAAAAAGGGCAAACCTGACGCAACTGCAGCTTGCAGACAAACTGGGTATCACAGACAAAGCTATATCCAAGTGGGAACGGGGCATCACTATGCCTGATACTTCAATCATGCTTGAACTCTGTGATATTCTTGGCATCAGTGTAAATGAATTATTAAGTGGGGAGAAAATCAATATGGAAAACAGCAGTCAAAAAAACGAGCAGCTTTTGCTTGATATGGCGAAGGAATTAGAAAAGAAAAACAAAACGATTTGGTCTTCTATGTGGGCAATTATGATTGTAAGTATGACCGCCCTCATTGCAGGTATCTTTATTGCCGCATTTTTGATTCCTGAAGGAGTGTGGCAGCTTGTTACAATTCTTTGTGTTTGTGTTTTGTTTTTGATACCGTGCTTTTATGCTTTAAAGCTGGAAGTGAGTGTGGGTGCCTATAAGTGCCAAAATTGCGGTTACGAAATTGTGCCAACCTATAAAGAAGTAATGATGGCAATGCACAGAGGATTTACACGTCACTTACTGTGCCCTAAATGCAACAAACGTACTTGGTGCAAGAAAGTATTGAAAAAGTAAATGATCAATACAGCCGCCTCGGTGGAGGCGGCTGTGACATTTGGGCAAATAAAGTCGAGAAAATCCTTTTGGGATGTTTTATGATTTGGGCGTGAGGTGGTGAAAAAGATGGATGAACGCATTGACGCAGTGCAAAGGATGCAGGATTATATTGAAAACAATCTGGACAAGGATATTTCCATAGCGGATCTTTCCAAAGCCGCAGGGTACTCTCCATGGTATTCTTACCGGTTGTTTCAAAGTCTGCTCCATATGACACCTGCCGTCTATATCCGGCGGTTGCGATTGTCCAAATCGGCGCTCCGCTTGCGGGATGAAAAGGTAAAGATCATCGATGTGGCTTACGATTCCGGTTTTGAAAGTGTGGACGGCTACCAACGGGCATTTTATAAAGAGTTTGGCTGCAACCCCTATGAGTACTCAGTAAGCCCCATGCCCATCTATCTGTTCAAACCTTACGGCGTGAAATATTCGAAACGAAAGGATAGCAAGGAAATGAGCGAAGTAAAAAGCGTATTTGTTCAAATCGTGGAAAAGCCGGAAAGAAAAGTGATCATCAAGCGGGGAAGAACTGCAGCGGAATATTTTAAGTATTGCGAAGAGGTAGGCTGTGATGTGTGGGGACTTCTGTGTAGCACGAAGTCCATCAGTGGTGAGCCGGTATGTCTGTGGCTTCCGAAGCATCTGATTCCGGAGGGCACCAGCGAGTATGTCCAGGGCGTGGAAGTGCCTATGGATTTTGACGGACAAATCCCGGAAGGCTTCGATATCATTAAACTTCCCAAATGCAAATATATGATGTTCCAGGGCGAGCCTTTTGCAGAGGAGGATTTTGAAGAAGCAATCCTGCAGGTGTGGGAAGCCATCAAAAAGTACCATCCGGAAACCATCGGCTACCGCTGGGATGATACGAATCCCCGTATTCAGCTGGAACCCAGAGGGGAAAGAGGCTATATCGAACTAGTTGCTGTGAAGGCATTATAAGAAACAAACGGCCGATGAGGAATTGCAAGAACCCTCATCGGCTGTTACTTTATCGAACCACGGAAGAATGGCTATAGATATAGAACTCCTCCTGGCTGGGCATCCATTTCTTTTCCTTTGGTGGGAAGGTGGCATCAAAGGCTTCCACGGCAGCTGTATCCTCGCAACAATCCGCGGCAGTGCTGGGAATGTACATCCAGTTCTTGCCTTCCAGCGCACCGGGAACCAATTCTGCCACCAGCAAGGCCGTGGGGAAATTACCGGGAACAACAAAGCTGACATTTTTCTTTTTGCAGCTGACAAAGCCACGGCTGACATAGTTGCCGGGATTACCGAAGTTGATGTTCACATCATACCCCATCTTTCGGGCAACTTCAAAGGAATGTTCGATCAGGATCTTGCCCAGTTTCTGCCGCTGACATTTCGGCGCAACGCACAACGGGCCGAACGAAAGGATCTCCTTTCGTTCACCCTTTTCATCCTCCAGCCAAGCCTTGGTGTACATGATGTTACCAACAATTTCCCCATCTTTTTCCAGGACAAAGGCAAGCTCAGGGATGAAGTCCGGATGAGAGCGCATCATATGGACATAGTAATGCTCATCCGCACCGGGTTTATAAACATTCCAGAAGGCTTCTCGGGTCAGTTCCTCTACTGCCCGGTAGTCCTTCTCTGTTTCCAACCGAATCGTCAAATCATTCATAAATCTTTCCTCCAATCAGGGAATCATAAATCATAACAAGTCCTGCGCTGAGCAGGATGCCGCCAATAATATCCGTCAGCCAATGTACACCCGAGACCAGTCTGCCAATTACCATGAACGCAATAAATGCTGTTATCACTATGGAAACGCATTTGCGGAACATAGGTTGTTTGATGCGATCACGCAGCTGCATTATAGCGGTTGGCATGACACACAGCACAAGCAGCGTTGTGGAAGACGGGTAGGATGCTTCCAGGTATCCCTCGATCAGTACGGGCCGGTAATTGACCACATAACTTTCAAAAAACAAATATGCTGCCAAGGTGACGATATAGAATCCACCTAGAATCAGAATGCTGCCATCCACTTTCAGAATGGATTTTCTTTTGATCCACTGTGCAAGACCAAGCGCTGCAAACCCAAACCCAAAGGCAACCGGGACCAAGCCCAACCAATCCGTGATGACATACAGGGTCTTGTGAGTCCCAGTAAGATTGTGAACAAAACCGTTCAGCGTAGCAAAGCCGACGGCTGATCCCCGTGGGCCGATTGACTGCACATCGATCCACTGAATGGCAATGGTCCAAAGGGCGAATGCTGCAAGCAAACCAAGCGCAATGCAAAATTTCCGTTTTTTCATTTTCTGACCTTCTTTGTTTGTACTCGGCTTTCGCCTGCCTACAGACTAAAGAAGGACGGTCAAAAATACAAGAAACAGGCCGTCACATCTGTGCTACGCTTCGTGTCATTGCTTTTTGATAAGCATAATCACCTTGATTGCCAGGAAAATGAACAAAAACGCTGCCGCATAAGGCTGCGAACTGATGATAAAGAGGAGCGCTCCCGCTGCATTTAGCGCCAAGGATATCATGCTC
>JAZRUM010000072.1:0-2501 GCA_045652545.1 Faecousia sp.
GCATGCAACATGATCTGGTAATTATTTCATACCCCCCAATAAAATCACAGGAGGTACTATTTATGATCTGTCACAACAACGAAAACGGAAGCGTATGTGTAACCGCCAATGTTTACACCAATATTGCAGGCGCTGCCGCAACCAATTGCTTTGGTGTTAAGGGCATGGCTGCCCGCTCTGTGTCCGACGGTGTCTACCACCTGCTGCGCAAGGAATCCATGGCAAAGGGTGTTAAGGTGGATTTCCATGAGGATGGCAGCATTTCCATCGATCTGCATATCATTGTGGACGAAGGCGTCAATCTGGGCGCTGTGGGTGCATCTATTATTTCCGAGGTGCGTTATGTGGTGAAAAACTGCACCGGTACCGAAGTCAAGGATGTCAATGTGCATATTGACTCCATGATGTAATTAGGAGGATTGCCTTTTGAGACAGACTATTAACGGCGCGGATTTCCGCAGACTGGCCATTAGTGCGGCTGCCTCTGTGGAGATCCACAAACAGCAGCTCAATGAACTGAATGTTTTCCCGGTGCCTGATGGCGACACCGGCACCAATATGTCCATGACCATCAATGCCGCCGCAGGCGATCTGCGCAAGGCAGAAGAACCTACTCTGGAAAAGGCTGCTGCCATTACCGCATCTGCTTTGCTCCGGGGCGCCAGAGGTAACTCCGGTGTTATTCTTTCCTTGCTGTTCAGAGGTATTTCCAAAAAGCTGAAGGGCGTTGAGGTTTGCGACGGTGTTCTGTGGGCTGCAGCTCTGCAGGAAGGTGTGGATGCAGCTTATAAGGCAGTTATGAAGCCTGCCGAGGGTACCATTCTGACGGTTTCCCGTCTGGCTGCGGCTGCAGCTAAGAAAGCTGCCCGTGAGAATAACAGCGTGGAATTTGTGCAGGAAGCTGCCATTGCCGAGGCAAAGGTGGCGCTGGCAAACACCATCAACCAGAACCCGGTGCTGAAGAAGGCCGGTGTTGTGGATGCCGGTGGTAAGGGCTGGCTGATTGTACTGGAAGCTATGCTCAGCTCCATGCAGGGCAACGACATTGTGGTTCCCGAAGGCATGGCAGAGGAAGTGAAGGAGCAGGCTGCTTTCTCCGACTTCGATGGGGGCGACATCACCTTCACCTCCTGCACCGAGTTTATCATTTCCCGTGAGAACGATAAGGATCCCGAACAGCTGCGTGCATTCCTGGATAGCCTGGGCGACAGCCTTGTGCTGGTGGACGATGAGGAGATCATCAAGGTCCATGTCCACACCAACGATCCCGGCAAGGCCTTGCATGAAGCCATCGATTACGGTTCTTTTGTGACGGTTAAGATCGAAAACATGCGCCTGCAGCACACCGAAAAGGTGATGAACGAGCAGGAGCAGGCAAAGGCGGAAGAAGCAAAGATCGCTGAGCCGGAGAAGCCCTTCGGTGTGGTAGCTGTTTGTGCCGGTGACGGTCTGGCAGCTGTGTTTACCGATCTGGGCGTGGATGGCATCATCTCCGGCGGTCAGACTATGAACCCCAGCACCCAGGATATTCTGGAGGTCGTAAATAAAGTGCCTGCAGAAACTGTGTATGTGCTGCCCAACAACAAGAATATTATTATGGCAGCGGAGCAGGTGGATGCGCTGACACCCAAGCATGTGGTGGTGATCCCCAGCAAGACCGTGCCCCAGGGCATTACGGCAATGCTCAGCTTCAATCCTGAGGGAACGGAGCAGGAGAATACCGAGGCACTGACCGAGGCACTGGGTACTGTGGATACCATGCAGATCACCTATGCTGCCCGTAATTCCGATTTCGACGGACACGATATCCACGAGGGTGACTATCTTGCCATCTTTGGCAGCGCCTTGTTTGGAACTGACAAGGACATCAATGTGCTGTTGCGAGCCTTGGCAGAAAAGGTCTGTGAAGACGGTCGGGATTATATCACTGTTTATTACGGTGAGGACATTCAGGAAGAGCAGGCACAAGAGGCTGCCCAGCTGTTCCAGGAAGTTTGTCCGGATGCAGAAGTGAATCTGCTGCGGGGCGGTCAGCCGGTGTATTACTATCTGATCTCCGCCGAATAAGAGAGAAAAAAGGCGTACCGCGGACTGCGGTGCGCCTTTTGCTGTTTTTTGTCGAAAAATGTAATTTCCGTCAGGGGGAAGGATATGAAATTGCCGAAAAAAGGCGTGTTGGGGCGCGTGATAGCGTTTGTGCGCTATGTTGCAGGGTTGCGCATTTCGGTATATGCGTCCCATGCCAGCTTTTTTATTGCGCTTTCGGTGTTTCCTGCGCTGGTGCTGCTTTTAAGCTTGCTGCGCTACACCGGTTTGGAAGTAGAGCTGCTGACAGAAATGCTCCATGGGGTTTTGCCTACTGCGCTGATGCCCTTTGCCCAGAAACTGATTATCAATACCTACAACAGCACCACCGGCGCGGTGGTATCCGTTTCCGCGCTGACGGTTCTCTGGTCGGCAGGACGGGGCATCTATGGCTTGGTTACCGGCTTAAATGTTGT
>JAZRUM010000073.1:0-34537 GCA_045652545.1 Faecousia sp.
ATTTGGAATCCCTCTCTATTGTAGACGTGTGGTCGGCAAACCACTTCTGCTCTATTGGGGGATTCTTTTTGATTTCTTTGTTCTCCGCTAAAGCTTTTTTATGCCCCCGGCAGAGCCGGGGGTTAACTTTGGTCAACCAACAAAAGAGCTGTCATCCTGTGGATGACAGCTCTTCTTGTTTCATTATTTACCAACCTTGACGCGCCAACCCTTGTTGTCGGGCAAAGTACCGGTCTGAATGCCGGTAATGGTCTCGTACAGTTTCATGCTCAAAGGTCCGGTCTCACCGTTTCCGATGGTCATAACCTCATCCTGGTAGCGCAGCTTGCCAACAGGAGAAATAACCGCAGCTGTACCGGTGCCGAATACTTCTTCCAAAGTACCGTCCTTTTGTGCCTGCAGCAGCTCATCGGCAGAGATCTTTCTCTCCTGTACCTCATAACCCCATTCCTTGCAAAGCTGGATGGTGGAGTCACGGGTGATTCCGGGCAGAATAGAACCGCTAAGCGCAGGTGTGACCACCTTGCCGGCGATTTTGAAGAAGATGTTCATTGCGCCCACTTCTTCAATGTACTTCCGCTCCACGCCGTCCAGCCACAGAACCTGGGAGTAGCCGGCATCATGAGCCTTCTGCTGGGCGATCAGGCTGGCAGCATAGTTGCCGCCGGTCTTGGCAAAGCCGATGCCGCCACGGACTGCACGGACATACTCGTCCTCGATCCAGATGCCCACAGGAGCCAGGCCGCTTTCATAGTAAGCGCCACTGGGAGAAAGAATCACCATGAACAAATAGGTCTTGGAGGGTGCAACGCCCAAGAACTCATCGGTAGCGATGATAAAGGGACGGATATACAGAGAAGTTCCCGGCTCGGTGGGGATCCAGTCACGGTCCACATCCACCACAGCGCTGACTGCCTGCACAAAATCTTCGATGGGCAGCTGAGGGATCACCAAACGGTCGTTGGTGGCGTTGGTACGCTTTGCGTTCATATCGGGACGGAACAGATAAACCTCACCATCCGGTCCTTTATACGCCTTCAGACCTTCAAACATTTCCTGTCCGTAATGGTAGACCATTGCAGCAGGAGACAGGGAAATATTCTGGAAAGGCATGATCTTTGCGTCGTGCCAACCCTTTCCCTCGGTATAGTTCATAACGAACATGTGGTCTGTGAAGATTCTGCCGAAACCAAGCTTTTGACCCGGTGCGGGTTTTGCTTTAGGCTGTTTGGTTAATTCAATTTTGATATCCAGCATTATAAACACTCCTTAAGTAACCGATGATGAAATCGGCAAGAATTAGTGGCGAGAGATTTTGGCACAAATGAAAGTTTAAAAAACGAAGGAATACTTTGTGTATTTCGAGTTTTATGAACTGAACAGTTGGGTCAAAAGATCCGCCAGTAACCGAAGACGATTGAATCAGCGGTTACTTCAAAAATCGTAGCCGGTCTGCAAGGCCTGGCAGTTTATATCGATGAGATTTGCCTTTTTGGCAGGGATAAAGCTCTCCAGTGTGGCGCGGTTTCCGTCAAAGGGAACAGCGTCGCACTCCTTGAGCACCTTGCCCACCAGAATCATGTTGGCAAGGGTGGCAAAGCCCGCATCCTTTGCCAGCTGTGTGGCAGGAATGTAGTGCACCTTTACGTCGGTGCGCTCCACCTTTGCACTGATCAGAGAGGAATCAATGAAGATCTGACCGCCGGGCACAACGCTGTCCACAAATTTCTGCAAAGAAGGCAAGTTCATGGCAACAAGCACGTCCGGACTGGTGATGATGGGAGAACCCACAGGAGAATCAGACAGCACCACAGAGCAGTTGGCAGTGCCGCCACGCATTTCGGGGCCGTAGGAGGGCAACCAGGAAACCTGCATATTCTCCGTCAATCCCTTGTAAGCAAGGAACTTGCCGGCAAACAGAACGCCCTGTCCGCCAAAACCGGCAATGAGGATCTGTGTTGTCTTCATTTACTTTTCCTCCTTTGCGGCCTTTGCAGCGGTTCTGTCTTTGTAGACACCCAGAGGATAGTAAGGCAGCATGTCGCTTTCCACCCACTCCAGTGCCTTTTCGGGGGTCATGCCCCAGTTGGTGGGACATGCGGATACCACTTCCACCAGGCTGAAGCCCTTGCCATCAATCTGGTTCTGGAATGCCTTCTTGATCGCCTTCTTGGCAGCATTCACATTCTTTACGTTGTTCACCGCCACACGGGTAATGTACTCAGGACCTTCCAGTGTCGCCAGCATCTCACAGATCCGGATAGGCCAGCCACAATGATTCACGTCACGACCATAGGGAGATGTCTGGGTCACCTGACCGGGCAGGGAGGTCGGTGCCATCTGTCCACCGGTCATGCCGTAAATGGCGTTGTTAACGAAGATCACAGTGATATTTTCGTTTCTTGCAGCGGAGTGAACCGTTTCTGCCATACCAATGGAAGCCAGATCACCGTCGCCCTGATAGGTAAAGACAACATTCTCCGGGCGGCAACGCTTGATGCCGGTGGCAACAGCAGGTGCTCTGCCGTGGGCAGCCTCGATCATATCGCAAGCAAAGTAATCATATGCCATAACGGCGCAGCCGACAGGGGCAACACCGATGGTCTTGCCCTCAATGCCCAGCTCATCAATGGCTTGGGCAACCAAACGGTGGATAATACCGTGGGGACAGCCGGGGCAGTAATGCAGAGGCGCATCGGTCAGCGCCTTAGGCTTTTCAAATACTGTAGCCATCTCAGAACTCTCCTTTCTGTGCTTTCCGCAGAGATTCCAGCACCTCATCGGGACTGGGGATCATACCGCCGCAGCGGTTGCAGAGGGAAACAGGCTTCTTGCACTGGGTAGCAAGGCGCACATCCTCGATCATCTGGCCCATGCTCAGCTCCACGCTGATAAAGCCCTTGACCTGATCGGCAGCCTTCAACAGCGCTTCATTGGGGAACGGCCACAGGGTGATGGGACGGATCAGGCCTGCCTTGATGCCTTCGGCACGGGCAGCCACCACAGCATTCTTTGCCACACGGGAAGCAATACCGTATGCTACCACGCAAATTTCCGCATCTTCCATCATGTACTCCTCCCACATAGCCTCGTTCTGCTCTACCTGCTTGTACTTTTCATAGCGCTGGAAGTTCTTCTTCTCCAGCTCGTCCGGCTGCAGGTACAGGGAATTGACGATATTATGCGCTCTTTTGCCGTGGGTACCTGTCAGCGCCCAAGGCTTTTCGTAGGTTTCCACTTCCGCATCCTCAAAGGAGATAGGCTCCATCATCTGACCAATGGTTCCGTCTGCAAGGATCATGGCGGTCATGCAATACTTATCCGCCAGATTAAAGCCCTTGATTGTCAGACTTGCCATTTCCTGCACGGAAGCAGGTGCCAGCACGATCATCTTATAGCCACCGTGACCGCCGCCCTTGACTGCCTGGAAATAGTCGGACTGGGAAGGCTGAATACCGCCCAGACCGGGGCCGCCACGCTGCACATTTACCACGAAAGCAGGAACATCGGAGCCTGCAATATAGCTCAGACCTTCCGCCTTCAAAGAGATTCCGGGACTGGAGGAGGAAGTCATCACACGCATACCGGCAGCAGCTGCGCCGTAGACCATGTTGATGGATGCGACCTCACTTTCCGCCTGCAGGAATACACCGCCGATTTTAGGCATCTTCTTTGCCATATAAGCAGCGATCTCCGTCTGGGGCGTGATGGGGTAACCAAAGTAGTGGCGGCAACCGGCACGAATCGCAGCCTCTGCGATGGCCTCATTGCCTTTCATAAGTACACGTTCTGCCATTGTGATTCCTCCTTATTTCTCTACTGTTATGATGCAATCGGGGCACATGGTAGCACAGAAAGCGCAGCCGATGCACTTATCCGGATCCACCAGCTCTGCGGGAGAATAACCCTTCAGGTTGATCTTCTGGGTTGCAATCGCCAAACAGCCCTTGGGGCATGCGCCGACACACAGACCGCAGCCTTTACACAGATCGGTTTCAAACGTTAGCTTAGGCATAGTGATTCCTCCTCATCTTTTTCAAACAGTTGGCAATGCGAAGTATTTTTCTTGCAATGTCATACCCAGCACCGGAGCGTTCAGCTCCGGAAGCTGATCTTTTACTTTTTCTTCTGCTGTATGCATCCACAGGGGCAAGCCGCTGAGGGCGCACAGCTGTTCTATGTAGCCGAGAGAATCGGTGATTACCTGCGCATCTGTCAACTCTCCCAAATTGGAATTGTTGATAATGCAGGTAAATTTCAGTCCGCAAGCTGCTTCGATCTCTCTCATGATCTCTACCGCATCCTCCGGAGTCCGGGTAAGAGGACGACAGCAATTGGCAATAAATGCCATCCGATAATCATTCTCCTCCAGAATTTCCGGCACGAACCGGCCCAGCGCATATGCGCCCCGGTCATCGCCGCCGATATCCATGATGCCGTAGCAACTTCTATCCCGGACCAAACGGTAGCTTTCTGCCGGCAGTGCCGGAAGATCTACGTTGGAGTTGGCAAATTGCGGGGAAATCAGTTCAATGCCTGCCTGCTCCAGCACCTGCGCGCTATCCTTTGTGCGGAAATAGGGATTGACGATGTCCAGATCCGCAATGCAGACTTTTTTGTTTTCCTTTGCCAGCAACAGGGCATAATTCACGGCAATGTTGGTCTTGCCGCTGCCGTAATGCCCGGCAAACAGGGTTAATCGTTTATGTTCCATAATTTCTTTGAATTAATAATTAATAATTATGAATTAAGAATTATTTTCACACGTACAAATTCATAATTCTTAATTCTAAATTCTTAATTTGATTACAGTTTCTTTCTAATGATCTTACCGCTAACGGTTTTAGGAAGGCTCTCCTTAAACTCCACGATACGGGGGTACTTGTAAGGAGCGGTACGGCTCTTGACGTAGTTCTGAATTTCCTTTTTCAGCTCGTCGGTAGGCTCGGTGCCCTTCACTAGCACGATGCTGGCCTTGACCACCTGACCGCGAACCTCATCCGGGGCAGCAGATACGCCGCATTCCAGTACATAAGGCAGCTCCATGATAACGTTTTCAATCTCAAAAGGTCCGATGCGGTAACCGGAGGACTTGATCACATCGTCAGCGCGGCCCACATACCAGTAGAAGCCGTCCTCGTCCTTCCATGCCAGGTCGCCGGTATGATACCAGCCGTCCCGCCAGGTTTCCGCGGTGACCTCGTCGTTGCCCTCGTAGCAGTAGCTAAGACCGCAAGGCAGACCGCCACTAATGTTGATACACACCTCTCCGCTCTCACCGGTGTCCACCTCGTTGCCGTGGGGATCCAAAAGGTGCACGTCGTACAGCGGCACAGGCTTACCCATAGCGCCGAACTTGTGGCTGTCACCTGCCAGGTTGGCAATGATGACGGTGCTTTCCGACTGACCGAAGCCTTCCATGATCTTAAGACCGGTGGACAGCTCAAACTGACGGAATACCTCCGGGTTCAGCGCCTCACCGGCGGTGGAGGCATGCTGGATGGAGGACAGGTCGTACTTGGAAATGTCCTGCTTGATCAGCATCCGGTACATGGTAGGCGGTGCGCAGAAAGTGGTGATCTGATGCTTTGCAAACATGGGCAGGATCTTCTCTGCATCGAACCGGTCAAAGTCGTAAACGAAGATGCCTGCTTCACACAGCCACTGTCCGTACAGCTTGCCCCAAGAGGACTTTGCCCAGCCGGTGTCGGAAATGGTCAGGTGCAGACCGTCGGGGTTTACCTGCTGCCAGTACTTGGCGGTGATAAAGTGACCCAAAGGATATTTGTAGTTATGGGCAGCCAGCTTGGGATAGCCGGAAGTACCGGATGTGAAGAACATCAGCATAGGATCGTCACCGCAGGGCGTGTCCTCGGTACGGGCAAAGTGGCTGGAGAACATGGTGTACTCCTCATCGAAGCTGCGCCAGCCTTCCCGGCTGCCGTTTACCATGATCTTATGCTCCAAGTTAGGACTGTTCAGGGCAGCTGCGTCTACAGCTTCGGCTACATCGCCGTCGGCAGTACACAAAATCGCTTTGACCTTGCCTGCGGCAAAGCGGTATGTAAAATCCTTTTCCAGCAGCTGGTTGGTGGCAGGAATGCCCACAGCACCCAGCTTGTGCAGACCCAAAATAGCAAACCAGAACTGGTAGTGCCGCTTCAGCACCAGCATCACCCGGTCACCCTTGCGGATGCCCAGGGACTTGAAATAGTTAGCAGCTCTTGCGGATTCTTTCTTGATGTCCTGGAAGGTAAAGCGTCGCTCGGTCAGGTCCTCGGAAATATGGAGCATTGCCAGCTTGTCCGGATTGCTTCTGCCCAGAGCATCCACCACATCAAAGGCAAAGTTAAACTTGTCCTGATTCTTGAAGTCGATGCCGGTGAGCTTGCCTTCCTTCACCGTAGGAATGATGAAATTATGATAGACCCGCTTCTGAGAATCCGGCTGCTGGATCTGTGCGGCAGGCACAGCCACTGCGGCAGCCTGCTCACCTTCACGGGCAGCAGAATTAGACAGTACGATGGCATAGAAAGCGCAGTCCTCCCCTTCTGCCGCCACCATACCGTGTGGCTTGGAAGAGTCGTAGTAAATGGTATCGCCCGGGTGCAGGACCTCCACATGGCTACCTATCTGGATCTTTAAGTGACCACGGATAACAATGTCACACTCCTGACCCTCATGGGTGATAAGAGGAATCGGCTCATTTTCTGCCTCGGGACGATACTTGATCTCCATATAAAGAGGCAGTGCGATACGGTTGCGGAAATCTGCTGCCAGGTTGAAACCAAGCATATTGTGGGCTTCTTCGATCCGCTGACCTTCACCCTTACGGGTCAGGGCATAGGAGCGCAGCTTGGGGCTGCGACCCTCCAGCAGATCGCCCATATCCACACCAAAGATCAGTACGCAGCGGTACAAAAATGCAATGCTCAGGTTGCGGTTGCCTTCCTCGCACTGGACATACTCTTCCACGGTTAAATCTGTGCGCTTGGCCATTTCCTCCAGGGAAATACCTGTGATGTGCCGCAGTTCACGAATCCGTCGTGCAGTTTCTTTTATTTTACAGGTAATATCGGTGATATTTTGTTCCATGTTACACCTCTTGAAATACAAACGCGGTAATTTATTAATTATACTAAATAAAACAAAGTATTGTCAATATATGTCTATACTTTAATTAGCGCATTATAGCTTATTGCGCATGATTTTACCGCTGATTGTTTTCGGAAGTTCACTGCGAAATTCCACGATACGGGGGTATTTATAAGGCGCAGTGTGTTGCTTCACATAGTTTTGAATTTCTTTTTTCAGTTCCTCTGTACCTTCTACACCGCCAATCAGCACGATACATGCCTTAACCACCTGCCCACGCACCTCGTCCGGGGCAGCGCAAACGCCGCACACCAACACGTAAGGCAGCCCCATGATGGTAGATTCGATCTCGAAAGGTCCAATGCGGTAGCCGGAGGATTTGATCACATCATCGGCACGTCCTACATACCAGTAGTAACCGTCCTCATCCCGCCATGCCACATCGCCGGTGTGGTACATCCCATCATGCCACACCTCTTTGGTCCGTTCCTCGTTGCCGTAGTAGCCAAGGAACACACCGCAAGTAGGTGTCGGATCGGTATGGATAACGATCTCACCGTTGACACCGTCTTCCACCGGGTTTCCGTCAGAATCCACAATGTCGATACCGTAACCGGGTACCGGCTTGCCCATAGCACCGGGCTTGATCTCGGTACCGTAGAGGTTTGCAATACCAAGGGTCATTTCCGTCTGGCCAAAGCCTTCATGGATCCGCAATCCGGTGGCTTTCTCAAACTGGTAGAATACCTCCGGGTTCAGCGCTTCGCCGGCGGTAGTTGCGTGGTGGATGGTGGAAAGATCAAAGCGGGACAGGTCCTGCTTGATAAGCATACGGTACATAGTGGGAGGTGCGCAGAAGGTGGTTATATTGTATTTTGCAAACATGGGCAAAATCTTCTCCGCGTCAAAGCGATCGAAGTCATAGGTAAACACCGCGCCCTCGCACAGCCACTGACCGTAGAGCTTGCCCCACAGGGCCTTGCCCCAACCGGTCTCGGAGATGGTAAAGTGCAGTCCTTCCCGCTCCACCTGATGCCAGTAGCGTGCAGTAACATAGTGACCCAGTGCATATTTGTAAGAATGGGTAGCGATTTTAGGATACCCGGTAGTGCCGGAGGTAAAGAACATCAGCATGGGATCGTCACCGCAGGGAGCATCCTCAGCGCGAACATAGCGACGGCTGAAAAGACCATACTCCTCGTCAAAATCATGCCAGCCTTCCCGGCTGCCGCCCACAAGCACCTTGGTGAGCTGTTTTCCGGACTTTTCCTCAGCCAGTTCTACCTGCTGTGCAGTATCTCCATCGGCAGTGCAAACAATCGCAGACACGCCGGCAGCCTCAAAGCGATAGGTAAAGTCATGTTCCACCAGCTGATTGGTAGCAGGAATTGCCACTGCGCCCAGCTTGTGCAGACCCAAAATCGCATACCAGAACTGATAATGCCGCTTCAGCACCAGCATTACCCGGTCGCCACGCTTAATGCCCAGCGATTTAAAATAGTTGGCACATTGAGAGGAGGCATCCTTCATATCTTTAAAGGTAAAACGTCGCTCCGTCATATCGTTTGCGATGTGCACCATCGCCAGCTTCTGCGGGTCCTTTCTGGCAATGGCATCTACCGTATCAAAGGCAAAGTTATAGCTTTCCGTATTGGCAAAATTCAGACCGGTAAAGCATCCGTTTTCGTCCTCGTTGCCCCAAACAAAGGAATTGCACAGCAACTGCTGATGATCCTTCTTGGTGGCTCTGGGCTCCAGCTTCATAGCTGTGTCCCGCTGCTCGGATGCCATGATCATAGACAGGAACACACAGTCTTCACCGTCAATGGCAATCATGCCGTGAGGTGTTGAGGATTTATAGAAAATGCTGTCGCCCTCTCTGAGGACTTCTTCATGCTCGCCAATACGGATACGCATAGCGCCCTTGACGACCATATCAAATTCCTGACCGTCGTGGGTAACGGTATGGATCGGTTGATTTTGCAGCTCCTCAGAATATTTATAGGTGACCCAATAGGGGGTGGCCAGCTTACGACGGAACATAGGTGCCATATTTTGAATGGTAATGCCGTCCTCACTGGCGGTAACCAAGCCTTTTCCCCGACGGGTAACGGTATATCCGGACAGTTTTGCACTGTGACCTTCCAGCAAAACCGGGATCTCAACACCAAACGCTTTTGCGCAGTTATGTATAAAGGTAAAGGGCAGATCGGTGTTACCGGATTCATACAGCCGGTAGGTATCCTCAGATATCTGTGTCAGCTCCGCCATTTTTTCTGTGCTATAGCCCAAAATCTCACGCATTTCACGAATGCGGATGGCCACTTCCACAAGCGGTGTTGTTGGATTGCTGTTCATCATAATTTTCCATCCTTTCTATAAGCAGAGAGGATTCGAGCCGCAATAGCCTCTCTGCCTAAATAAAAAACGCCCCAAGAGAACACTCTTGAGACGAGTAAATGTTACCCGCGGTACCACTCAAATTACGGACATAGCCGTCACTCAGGTTCTAACAAACCTTATCCCTTAACGCGGGCACACGGGCAGATCTGGCAATCGCTCGACCTGCCGGCTCGGAAGTGATGGGTTCTTTGGTTCCGGAATACAGGCTTGCACCCACCGCCTGCTCTCTGAAAACCGGTTAACCGAACCGTCTTCGTCGTTGCCGTTTATTTATAGCATCTTTATTCTAAAACAGTGTAACATGTCCGTCTGAAAAAGTCAAATGTTTTTCTGGCAAAGAATCTCAGCATTGGGACAATATTTTTTGTGCAATATAGCAAAAAGCAGGATTTATTCTTATTTTTGTTGACAAATCCCGCAATTTATGATTAAATGACCTCAATATTTAAAGACGTTGACGGAAATCTTGCTCCCGCAGGATGCTTCAGAGAGCCGGTGGTTGGTGTGAACCGGTGCGGATGGCGGGTTGCGATCTGGTTCCCGAGTCGGTCTTGTGAACGCCATGAGCCAGTAATGAGACCCGGTTGCCCCCGTTATGGGCTAGGTCTTGTTGGAGATCGAATTAAGTGATTTTCCCCTTTGGGAGAATAATCAGGGTGGTACCGCGAATGTATATTCGTCCCTGAGGTCAACTGACCTCAGGGATTTTTCTTTTTTATCAAAAGGAGTTGGTTAACATGAACAAAATCCGAATCAGTGATGCGACCATGAAGCAGGAGGCAAAGACACTGAGCCTTTCCTTCCGGGAAAAAATCGAACTGGCAAAGCTGCTGGACGCACTGGGCGCAGATGTCATTGAATTAGAAGGTATAGAAAGCTCTAAAACCGACGCACTGCGAATCAAATCCATTGCCGCTGCCGTTAAAGACAGTGTAGTGGCAGTGCCGGTAAAGCCGGAGGCAGAAAATATTCAACTGGCATGGGAAGCAGTGAAGCTGGCGAAAAAACCCCGTCTGCAGGTTTGCGCTGCTGTCAGCTCTGTACAGATGGAATACCTGTATCATAAAAAATCTGACGCTATGCTGTCAGCCGTTACACAGGCCGTACAGTTGTGCCACAGTCTGTGCAATGACGTGGAGTTTGTGGCAGATGACGCCACCCGTGCCGATCCGGAATTCTTACATCAGATCATTGTGGCTACCATAGAAGCCGGCGCCTCCACCGTCACTGTCTGTGACACAGCCGGGCAGATGCTTCCGGAGGAACTGGGCACATTTGTAGCGAATTTGACCACTGCTGTTCCCCAGTTGAAGAGAATTTCTCTGGGTGTTTCCTGCTGTAATGCCCTGTCTCTGGCAGATGCCTGCGCTGTAGCAGCAGCAAAGCAGGGAGCAAAAGAACTGAAGACTGCTGCCTACAACATCAGCAGCGCATCCCTTGCCACCGTGGCAAAAATTCTGGATTCCCGCAGCGATATTTTGGGCGCAAGCTCCAATATCCGTACTGCCCAACTTAGCCGCATTACTGACCAAATTGCACGGATGTGTAATGCCGATCGGAAGAAAGCATCTCCTTTTGACAACTGCATCCAGCCGGAAAACGATGTATACCTAACCATTCATGACTCTGCAGAAGCCGTTGTTAAAGCCGTGGAGCAAATCGGTTATGACCTGTCCGACGAAGATAAGCCAAAGGTTTTTGAGGCATTCCAAGCCATTGCCGCCAAGAAAGAGCATGTGAGCATCCGAGAGCTGGACGCTATTGTGGCCGCTGCCGCTATGCAAGTACCCTCTGCTTACCAGTTGGACACCTATATGATAAACTCCGGAAATACCATTGCCTCCTCCGCCCATATGCGTCTGCGCAAGGGCGATACTGTGCTGGAAGGCGTATGTCTGGGCGACGGTCCTATTGATGCGGCCTTCCAAGCCATCGAGAAAATCACCGGGCGGCACTATGAACTGGACGATTTCCAGATTCAAGCCGTGACCCAGGGCCGGGAAGCTATGGGTCAAACCATCGTACGGTTGCGTTCTGACGGCAAGCTGTACTCCGGTCGTGGAATTTCAACCGATATTGTCTGCGCCGGCATCTATGCTTATTTAAGCGCACTTAACAAAATTGTTTATGAGGAGGGTGAAGCATGAAGCTTTCCTTTTCTACCCGCGGTTGGCCGGAGCTGAGCTGGGACGAAATGATGGAGCTGGCCGAAGATATGGGCTTTGGCGGCATCGAGGTATACAATTTGCCTAAATTCGATCCCATGCTGGATAAAACCGGTCCGTTTCATAAATACCAATGCGCCGCAACGGTGCGGCAATTAAAGGAGAAAAAGCTGGATATCCCCTGCTTTGACAGCTCCTACGACCTTTCTGCCGGAGATGATTGCATTCCCTGGCTGCGCAGCTTGATAGAAGTTGCCCAAAACACCCGTGTGCCTTACGTTGCAGCGGTAGCGCTGACAAACAACGAAGCTTCTGTCTGCAAAAATCTGGAAGTGTTGTTGCCGGAAGCTGCCCATAAGGGCGTGACTATTCTTATTAAAACCAGCGGCATTTACTCTGATACTGCCCGGCTGCGCCGCCTGCTGGACAGCTTCGCCTGCGATGAGCTGGCTGTGCTATGGGATGTGCACCACCCCTATCGGGACTTTGGTGAAAGCGGCGACGCAACCATCAAAAACTTAGGTGACTACGTGCGTCATGTGCATCTGCGGGACTCCGATGATGCAGGTAACTACGCCCTGATCGGTGAAGGTACCGCTCCTATTGCAGACTTTATGTTGGCCTTGTCCTCTGTGAACTACAGCGGTTTCATTTCTCTGGAATGGAAGCCGGACTGGATGGAAGATATACAGGACCGGGAGGTTATCTTCCCCTACTTTGTTAATTACATGAGCCGGTTTGACAATCCCCGCAGCGGCAAAAAGAGCCTGTATTTTAATCACGACGGCACTGGACAGTACGTATGGAAGAAGGATGAGCTGATCGATCTGACCTTCTCTCAGGTGTTGGATCGGGTAGCCGAAGAATTCCCGGACCAATACTGCTTCAAATACACCACTTTGGACTATACCCGCACCTATGCCCAATTCCGGGAAGACGTGGACCGGTTTGCAAGAGCTTTGGTTTCGTTGGGTGTAAAGGCCGGCTCTAAGGTGGCTGTGTGGGCAACCAACGTACCTGCATGGTACATCACCTTCTGGGCCACCGTTAAGTTGGGCGCAGTTTTGGTCACTGTAAACACCGCTTATAAAATTCACGAGGCGGAATACCTGCTGCGGCAGTCGGATACCCATACATTGGTGATGATCGACAGCTGTCTGGACTCTAATTATCAATCGATTATCAACGAGTTGTGTCCGGAGATCGCCCAGACAAAGCCTGGCAACCCTCTGCACTGCAAGCGACTGCCCTTCCTGCGTAACGTCATTACCGTTGGTTTCAAGCAGCCCGGCTGTCTCACCTTTGACGAAGCTATGGAACGCTATGACCTGGTCAGCCGGGAGCAGGTGGCGCAGATGGCGGCAGCTGTGCGTCCTGACGATGTGTGTAATATGCAATACACCTCCGGTACTACCGGTTTCCCTAAAGGCGTTATGTTAACCCACTACAACGTGGTAAACAACGGCAAGTGTATCGGTGACCGGATGGGTCTTTCCACCGCAGATCGAATGATGATCCAAGTGCCCATGTTTCACTGCTTTGGCATGACCCTTTCCATGACCTCTTCCATGACCCATGGCACTACCATGTGTCCCATGCCCTATTTCTCCGCAAAATCCTCTCTGGCTTGTATCAACCAGGAAAGGATCACCTGCTTCAACGGTGTTCCCACCATGTTCATCGCCATGTTCAATCACCCGGACTATCGCAAAACGGATTTCTCCCACATGCGTACAGGTATTATGGCAGGCGCAGGATGTCCTGCCGATTTGATGCGCAAAGCCGCCCAGCCGGATGAAATGAACATGACCGGTATCGTCAGCGTGTACGGACAAACGGAGTGCGCTCCCGGCAATACTATGAGCGCATGGACCGATTCCCTGGAGGTGCGTACCGAAACTGTCGGTTATGCCTTCCCCCACGTGCGCTGCAAGATCGTTGACCCGGAGACCGGCAAGGAAGTACCTGCCGGTGTCAATGGCGAATTCTGCGCCAAGGGCTATAATACCATGAAGGGCTACTACAAAATGCCCCAAGCCACTGCCGACACCATTGACGCAGCGGGTTGGCTTCACTCCGGTGACCTTGCCTGCATGGATGAAGACGGCAATGTGAAAATCACCGGCAGACTGAAAGACATGATTATCCGAGGCGGTGAAAATATCTACCCCAAGGAAATCGAGGAATTTATATACACCCACCCAGCTGTAAAGGATGTACAGGTCATCGGCGTGCCGGACAAAAAGTACGGCCTAGAAATCATGGCTTGTATTATTCTGAAGAAAGCCGGCTCTGTCACAGAATCAGAAATGACCGACTTTATTAAGGCAAGCATGGCCCGCCACAAAGTGCCCAAATACATTTCCTTTGTGGACAGTTTCCCCATGAATGCCGCAGGCAAAATCCTGAAATACAAAATGCGGGAAGAAGCAGCGGCACGTCTGGGTCTTACCGGTGACGGATCTGACACCGCGGGACCGGGTAAATAAGCAAAAAAACGAGACGCAAAAATGCGTCTCGTTTTTGTTATTCAAACAGGTCGTTTTCACGAAATTGCAGGGAATATAGCTTTTTGTAAGTACCGTCAGCAGCCATCAGCTGCTCATGGGTACCTCGCTCAGCAATGCGCCCGTCCAGCACCACAGCGATCTCGTCTGCATTGCGAATCGTGCTCAAACGATGCGCAACCACCAAGGTGGTCCGTCCTTTGCACAGCTCATCCAATGCCTGCTGGATCAACACCTCAGTAGTATTATCCAGCGCACTGGTAGCCTCGTCCAAAATCAGAATTGCCGGATCTTTCAAAAACACCCGAGCGATGGAAAGCCGCTGTTTCTGTCCACCGGACAGCTTCACGCCCCGCTCACCGATTTCGGTATCATAGCCATTGGGCAGGGTCATGATGTAGTCGTGAATGTTGGCGCGACGGGCAGCCTCCATGATCTCCTCGTCGGTGGCGTCCGGGCGACCGTAAATAATATTATCCCGGATGCTGCCCACAAACAGGAACACATCCTGCTGGACGATGCCGATATGCTTACGCAAGGACTCCAGGGTAATGTCCCGGATGTCTTTTCCGTCGATCAAAATCTGACCTTGTTTCACCCGATAGAAATTGGGAAGCAAATGGCAAAGGGTGGTCTTGCCGCCACCGGAGGGGCCCACCAGCGCAAGCTTTCTCCCCTTTTCCAGGTGCAGATCAATATTGTGCAGCACCTCTTTGCTGGAATCGTAAGCATAGGTAACATTTTGAAAATCAATAACACCCTGCACATCCGTCAAAGGTTTCGCATGAGGCGCTTCCTCCTCCGGCTGCTCGTCCATGATCTCGCAAAAACGGGTGAAGCCGCTGATGCCATTCTGGAACTGCTCCATAAAGCTGATCAAGGTGTTCACCGGGGAGATGAACAGATTTACAGAGACGATAAAGGTGGAATAATCACCGAAAGAGATTCGGTTTGCATACAGAAACAGACCGCCGGCGATGAGAATAAACACATTGAACACATCGGTGACAAAAGCGGTGGAGCTGTGGAATCTTGCCATGGCGTGATACGCGTTGCGAGAAGCCTCCACAAACTGGGTGTTGCCCTCCTGGAATCGTTCCTCTTCCCGCTGGGAATTGGTATAAGCCTTTGTAACCCGGATGCCGGTGATGCTGCTTTCTACCGCTGCGTTGATGGTTGCGTTGCTTTTGCGTCGGTCGTTAAACGCATCCCGCATAGGCTTGCGATAGCGCATAGTCACCGCCACCAGGATGGGCACGCAGGCAAAGACGATCAGCGTCAGCATCCAGTCGATGGTGGCAAGATAGGAAAAGGACAGAAGGATCATCACCGAGCTGATCAGCAGGTTTTCCGGGCCGTGGTGGGCCAGTTCGCAGATCTCGAACAGGTCGCTGGTGATACGGGTCATGATCCTGCCGGTTTCGTGGTTGTCGAAGAACTTGAAGGGCAATTTTTGCAGGTGGTGAAACAGATCCTTACGCATCTGCCCCTGCATCCGCACACCGATCAGGTGTCCGTAGAACTGAACGAAGTATCTTAGCAGCATCCGCAGTACATACAACGCCAGCACAATAATGCCGGCAATGACGATGGTGGTGTACATCTTATTAGGGATGTACTCATTGAGCATCTTGTTGGTGACCACCGGGTACACCATGCCAATCACCGAGATCAGCAGCGCTGCCAGCATGTCCAGGACCAGCAGCTTTTTATGAGGCTTATAATAAGCCAAAAATCGTTTCAGCATATGGTTCTTTCCTCTCAGATATTCTCGCACATTCCTACAGCTTAATACCTATATTTTACCTTCTGTAATTTGATTCGTCAACGAAAAATTATTGCCGACGCATACGATATGCATCGGCAATACTGTGTATTCTGTATTATTTGGTAGGCGCTTGTGTATACCGGGACTGGGTCATTGCCAATGGACTTTTCAACGCGTTGTTTACGGCTTCGATCACAATCGCTTTTTCCATTTCTGTGAGCACATAGTCCCCAGGCTCGGTTTTGGCTGCAACCAGCTCCTCAGGAACAGTCTTGGCTGCAAAAAATGCCTTAGGAATGGTGGTCATCTTAATGTCATCCAACTGCTCCACGCCGGTGAGCACGCAGAACCAGGTGTACGCGGCAATCACACGGGCATAGTCGGTGGCATGAACATAATCGCAATGCAGATCCTTCTGGTCCAGATAGCTGGACATTGCATTCTCAAAAGCCGTACCGGAAGGAATGAAATACTGGAAGCTGTCATCCGTAAGAATATACTTTGATACACATTTTGTATATGCCTTATACAGCTTTGCCCGGTCATTATCATAAGGCGCATATCTGCCTAGCCACCGTTCAACATTGCTGTAGGTAGACACCAATTTGGGATCTGTAGCGCCCGGCCAGGGCATATGCCAGCCAAATACCGCATTGGGGTTCAACTTGTTTTCATTCACATAATTCTGAATCACCTGAATATTGCCGTCGGTGAAAGTCTCATCCTTTCCGATCTCAAACAAACCACCCTGGAGAATAATGATATCCCAGTCCTTGCATCGGATGGCCTCTTTCATGCTCACACCCTTCATAACTACAGGCGGTTTCGTTACATCCTCCGTGCTGCTGCTATACAGGCAATACTCCTTGGCATCATTTTTCAAAAATTCTACGTGGCGAAAAAGAGGACAGCCTTGATAATACAATGTACCGATCTCCATTTTCGGAAATCCTTCTGCAACGGCGATCCGCGCCAACATATGGTTAGAATTTACTGCAAGAGAATGTCCAATAGTCAGAACCTTAATAGCATTCTTCTTTTCCGTCGCTTTCATCATGTAACATGCCTCCGCTACCTATTAAATCATTGAATATACAATATCTGTTATATTGCTCCAAGTCAAGCATTTCCCATAAAATTGTTGTAAGGGCGGATACTATCCGACCTTACCTATAGAAAATTTGATGTAAACTTATATGCGCTTAGTTTTCATCTTCCGGGCCACAAAGGTCAAAGCCAGCAAGATCACATACAGCGCGCCGATTGTAATGAAAATGGCAGGCCAACCAAAGGTGTCTTTCACATAGCCAAATCCAACCGCCTGGATTGCTGCGCCCATATACACTGCCCAGTCGAAGATACCGATAACGGTAGAGGAAAATACCTTGCCGCCGATATCACCGCCGATGGTCCAGATAACACCGGTAACCATGGCAAATACGCCAAGAATAAAGAGCATACCGGATGCCACATACTGACTTTTAACAAACGGGAAAATAAGCATACCGCAGAAGGTAATAACTGCCGCAATAATAAGCATAGGCTCACGCTTGCCCTTGAGCAGCTTATCGGTAATGATGGGGAAAATAAACATGGCGCAAGCCTGACCGAAAGGCAACAGAATAGAGCTGAAAATACCTTCCTTAATGGAAAGACCAAGCTCCTCCATGAAATAGGTCGGCACCCAAGTCAAAAGACCGTATCTGCCAATACCCGCAATGGCGGAAATGAAGCAGAACACGATTACCTTAGGCTCAGAGAACAGGATTTTATAGGGATAAAGATAACCGTTTTCCTTAATTGCAGCTTCCAGTTTCTTTTCCTCCGGGCTCTCTTCCTCTTCAGCACCGGCAAGGCCCACATCCTTAGGTGAATTATGGAAGAAAGGAATAAATGCAATCAGAATAAGGATCATGGGAATCATGGGATAACGGAAAGCTGCCCGCCAACCCCATTCAGGATTCATCTGCAGGCACAGCAAAATAATCAGATAGGTTGCAACCTGCGCCATGCCGGAAAAGAAAGTAGTCAGGCCCGTGGCAAATCCACGCTTTTCCTTAGACCACCACTTGTTTATAACGCCCAGTCCGTTGGACCAAACCATAGACTGGAAGAATCCGTTCAGTCCCCAAAGCACCGCAATTACGGGAATGGAATGCTGAAAAGAAATAATTACATTTAGGATAGCACTACAAATAATACCCACAGTCATAAAGCGCTTATATCCAAAGAAAGCGCCCAAACGGCCGTTAATCAGCTGACCGAACGCATAACACCAGAACAACGCAGATGAAACAGCGCCCAAGGCAGCTGTGGTAGAGCCAAGCTCTGCCGCCATTTGTGTCATAACAAGATTGATGTTCTGTCTGCCATTGTAGAAGAACAAATATGTAAAACCAAAGCTAAGCAGCACCAGCCAAGCCATACGCTTAAATTTTGCTGCGGAATTGCCGTTTGCTTGTTGTTTTACCGCATTTTTAGGATCCATTTTTTAAACTCCTTCTCTTTTGTATCAAAAACAGGGTCATTATAACAAAAAAGTAATAAAAAGTAAATACTTATCTTTAACGAATATAACCTTATTGTGCATTGTCTCTATAGTAAGATCCCATAAAATCCCAAAATAATGATGCTGCACGGGTCTGCATAGAATTTCGATGTTTAAAAATATGCCAGGGAATATTAACCGTAGGCTCTGTAACGGGAATAAATACCGTATCCGGTGAAAAGCCTGTATTTTTCACCGCATCGGTAATCAGCAGAACACCGTATTGCGCCTCAAGCATCGTGGGGCGTAGTGCAAATTCACACTCCAAAATCACATTAGGAGAAATGCCGGCCTGCTCAAAAATTCGATCCATAAAACGTCTGAAGCAGTATTCCCGAGGAATGGCAATAAAGCGTTCCTCCGCCAACTCGCTCAAACGGATGCTGGTTCGCCCGGCAAGGGGATGAGAAGAATAAACTGCCAACATCAGCGGATTGTCCTGTTTGATTAGCTGTCCTTCCCAGCCGTTTCCCGGGTCATCATCTTTTGTGGCAATCACAAAGGAAAAGTCCTGCTTTAAAGAGGGGGACGTCAACTGATCGATACGAAGCACATGATGGGTCAGTTGGATTTCCGGATGCAGCTCCAAAAAGGTCTTAATTGCATCGTGGCAGATCAAAGGACTTGTCAGACCTACAGTCAAACGCCAATCGCTGTGCTGCTGCGCAAGGTCGATCTCCTCTTTGGCAGCATCCAACGCACCCAAGGCCTCTTTTGTATGCTCAAACATGATTTGTCCTGCAGTACTTAAAATAATATTTCGACCACTTCGGTCAAACAAACGGCAGCCCAACTCCGTCTCCAGCCGCCTTAGGGTCGCCGTAAGCGCAGGGGGTGAAATAACCAGTTCCTGCGCAGCCAGGGTAAGGTTCTGTTTTTCTGCCACCTTCAAAAAATAACGCAGTTGTTGGTCAGTCATCATATCCTCCTCCTTCATTATTAATATATTATTAATATAAACGTTAAAAATAGAAAAGTAAAGCTATAATTTAATTTTTCATCTAATTCTTTTATAATACTGGATGGAGGTATTAAATTATGGATATTAAATGTTTAAAAAAGCTTTGCGTTGCAGGTAGTGGCACTATGGGCAGACAAATTGCCTTGTGCGCTGCCATCCACGGTGTGGACACCTATTTGTTCGACGTTTCTGCGGCAGCTCTTGAAAATGCCGACAGTTGGGTCGATGAGTATCTGGCTGGCCGTGTAGCCAAGGGTCGTATGACCCAAGAGGAAACAACTGCCGCTCGCCAAAAAATTCACATGGAAGCTTCTTTGGCCAATGCCGTAAAAGATGCTCAGCTGGTAATCGAGGCAATTGTCGAACGTCAGGACATTAAAGAGTCTTTCTTCCGGGAAGTCTCCGGATTGGTCAGCAAGGATACTGTACTTGCCACCAACTCCAGCTACCTTGTCTCCTCTTTGTTCTGTGATGCCGTGGAAAATCCTGCACGTCTTGCCAACCTGCACTTCTTCCATCCTGCGTTGGTAATGCGTTTAACAGAGGTCGTCTCCGGTGAACACACAAGCAAGGAAACCGTGGAGTTCCTTCAGGATTTCTCCAAGATGATTGGAAAGACCCCTGTCCACGTAGAAAAGGAAGTTGACGGTTTTGTTGTAAACCGCATCCTGCGTGCATTGAAAGAAGAAGCCCTGTGGATAGCAGAAAACAAGATCTGCGATCCTCAGATGATCGACATTGCTGTGGAGTTGGGTCTGAACCACCCCATGGGTCCGTTCAGACTGACGGATATGTCCGGCATTGATATCATGTATTATCAGCAGGACAAGCGTTATCAGGATACCGGTGTCAAGCCGAATGGTTATGACTTGCTCCGTGAAAAATTTGAAGCAAACGAACTGGGTCGCAAGACCGGTCGTGGTTTCTATGACTACACAGAGAAAAAATAAGGAGTGTTGACAGATGGATTTCCCAAAAGGTGCACTTGACGGAATTACTATACTAGACCTGACCCGTGTGCTATGCGGTCCCTACGGAACCATGTGGTTGGGTGATATGGGCGCCGACATTATTAAAATCGAGAACCCGAAAGGCGGCGACGATACACGTGCATGGGGCCCCATGGTCAAAGGAGAAAGCGCCTACTTTGCAAACATTAACCGCAACAAGCGCAGTGTTACTTTGAACCTAAAGACCGAAGAAGGCAAAGAGCTCTTCCTCAAGCTTGTTGATAAGGCAGACGTGGTTGTGGAAAACTACCGCCCCGGCGTCATGGACCGTATTGGTCTTGGCTATGATGTGCTGTCCAAACGGAATCCCCGCATTATCTACGCCTCTGCTTCCGGTTTCGGTACATACGGTCCTTATTCCGATCGTCCCGGTTACGACATCATTGCGCAAGCAGCCGGTGGCCTTATGAGCCTTACCGGTGAGGAGGGTGGACCTCCCACCCGTACCGGCACTTCCGCAGCAGATATTACCTGCGGAATGAATCTGGTAATCGGTATTCTTGCAAGTATTGTTTCCCGGGAACGCACAGGCCGTGGCCAACGTTTGGAGGTTTCTCTGGTAGACTCCATTGTTGCATTTACAACACCTGAAAACATGCGTTATCGTGTAACCGGCGAGATTCCCAAGCGTTACGCAGGCCGTTATGCGAATCTGTGTCCTTACGGCACCTTCAGCGCAAAAGACAAAGATTTTATTCTTGCATGCGGTAACCAGAAGCTGTTTGAGCTTTTCTGCACCAAGGTTCTGAACCGTCCTGAGGCACTGGAGAATCCTAAGCTTAAGGATGTTGTGGCAAGAACAGAAAATTATCCCGAGGTTAAAGCACTGGTAGAAAGCTGGTCCTTAAATGTTACAGCCGACGAGGCCATTGCAACCGTACTTGCAGCCGGTGTACCCGCCGGACCGATTAACAATTTGGAGGATGTTCGATACGACGAGCACATTGCAGGTGCCCGAGAAATGTTCCCCAAGATTCAGCAGCCCGGAATTGGCGAGTTTGAAGTAACGGCTATGCCCATTAAGTTCGACGACACCAAGACCACCATTCGTATGCCGGCCCCTGCTCTGGGTGAGCATAACAAGGAGATTTTCGGCGATTTGCTGGGCATTTCCGACGAGATGCTGGCAGCCTACAAGGAAAAGGGCGCAATTTAACAAGAGGTGCTTACTATGAATGAAGTTGTAATTGTAGAGGCTTGCCGAACAGCGGTGGGCAGTTTTGGCGGCAGTCTGAAGCCGCTGAATGCAGCAGATTTGGCCCAAGCGGTCATCAAAGGTGTTCTCGACCGCAGTGGCGTTTCCCCAGAGACGCTGGACGAAATTATCATGGGTCAATGCCGTCAGTCCTCGGACCACTCCAACATTGCCCGGTATGCCGCTTTGAAGGTAGGTGTCCCCGATTCCGTGCCGGCTAATACGGTCATGTGCGCCTGTGCATCCGGTATGCTTGCGGTTAACAACGGCTTTAATTCTATTGCTACCGGACAGAACAGCATTGTGCTGGCAGGCGGAACAGAAAGTATGTCCAATGCTATTTTTTATCTGTCCAATGCCCGTTGGGGTGTTGGCACAGGCACTACAGAGCTAAAGGATTCTCTGACCGAGGCACAGGCTTGCTCTCAGCCCATTGATATGTACGGACGTTTCAACATGGGCATGACCGCTGAAAATATTGCCGAGCGTATGTCAATTTCCCGGCAGGACCAGGACGCTTTCGCTTTCTCCTCCCAGGAAAAGGCACGAAAGGCCATTGCAGAGGGCAAATTCAAGGACGAAATTATCCCCGTAACCGTTCCTCAGGGACGGAAGAAGCCGGCTATTGTCTTCGACACCGATGAGTTTCCCAGAGAAACGTCCCTGGAAAAGCTGGCGGCATTAAAGCCCGTATTCAAGGCTGACGGTATGGTAACCGCAGGTAATTCCTCCGGCAGAAACGACGGCGCATCTGCCCTGCTGCTGATGAGCGCCGAAAAAGCAGCGGAGCTGGGATTGAAGCCCCTTGCCAAGATCCGTGCAGTAGCAGCCGCCGGTGTGGATCCCCGGTATATGGGCATGGGTCCCGTCCCTGCCACGGAAAAGGCACTGAAAATGGCAGGTCTGACCATGGACGATATTCAGTTGATCGAACTCAACGAGGCATTTGCCGCACAGTCCTTAGGCTGCATTCGAGAAATGAAGCTGGAGGACAAAATGGACATCATCAATGTCAACGGCGGCGCTATCGCTCTTGGTCACCCCATCGGTTCCTCCGGCAGCAGAATCATTATTTCGTTGTTGTACGAGCTTCGCCGCCGTGGACTGAAATACGGTCTTGCTACATTGTGCGTGGCAGGCGGTATGGGAATGGCAACCATTATTGAGACGATCTAATATCTCTCACGGCAGTCATTCTTAAATTTAAATATTTATGCTATAACAAAGAAACGAGCCTATTTTTATAGACTCGTTTCTTTGTTGTATATAATCTTCTACCGTTTACAGATACTGACCGCGTAATTTGTAAAATTATTGTAGGCAGGTATTGGCTCCCACTTTCATTCCGAGAGGCCCTAAGCGAAGCCGAAGGGGACCGTAAAAATCCATATCCTAACATCTGTAAAAGGCAATAGAAAATGAAAGCTACAGGAATCGTTAGACGCGTGGATACCGGTGTTGTTATAACACCAGCATAGCAAAAAAGCGGAGTGAAATTCACTCCGCTTTGTTATGTAGAATTATTCCTCAGAGGTTTTCTCAGGTGTCTGCTTTTTCAGGAAGCTGAAGTTTTCCTTATCCACCAGCTCCTTAAACTTAGGCATTTGGTATGTTTCCTCTCCTTCAACCTGAGGCTTCAGCTTCTTGTTGATCTGAATTACATTCTTAACCAGAAGCAGACCCAGCATCAGGCATTCGAAAGACAAGCGAATAGCAATGGGACCCAAAACGGCAATCAAGATGCCGTAAATGCCATACCAATCGGTGTAAGTCTCGTTGAAATAGGAAGAGTGATAAATGGAAATGCCTAAAAGCATACTAACACCAAAGCACACACATGCGATGGTGGACAAAACATAAAAGAACTGCAAAATTTTCTCAATGATCAGGAACTTGAAATTGAAAACATCACTCAAGAACTGACCCAATTTGTTAAGACCATTTCTCTTTTTTTCGGGGACAATGTGCTTGTAAGCCAAAATTGTCAAGATGATTGTTGCGACCACTGCGATAAAGGACATAAAGCCAACGGTGTTTATATTCATACCTATTTTCTCCTTTTCTATTTTTAGGATACCTTAATTGTACTAAAATAAGGTGCGCTTGTCAAACAAAATCTGGCAAAGAACGCAAGGAAAATCTCCAAAATATTTCTATTTGTTTTACAGATACTAACAGCGTAATTTGTAAAATTATTGTAGACGGGCGAACGCAGTTCGCCCCCTACGAAAATGTCGGTTAGAATCCGTAGGGGCGGTCTATGACCGCCCGCGGGCGATTGATAATCGCCCCTGCTGACAACATTGACACCAGAGGGCAGATTTTGCCGGGCAATACATAGTACAGTGAAATTTACCGCAAGGCTTGATGTTGCCGAAAAAATATTGTAGAATAAAAAAGTTACATTGGACTGCATTGTCCTATGACAATTTATGTGCAACAGAAAACGGAGATTTTTTATGGGCGAATTTATGATTATGCTACGCAACGTGCTGATTTTTGTGGCGCTGGCAGTTCCCGGGTACATACTGGTAAAGGGCAAGCTTTTGCGGCCGGAGCAGTCCGGCGTGCTTTCCAAGCTTCTGATGTATCTGGCGCTACCGTTTATGATCTTTTCCGGCGTGGTAAAGAACTTGACTTTTAATAAAGAATCCCTGCTGATGCTGGGTATTGTTGCCCTGATCGGTATTGCGGTGATTTTTGGTATGTTCTTTGTTTCTGCGCCTTTTGTAAAAATGGAGAAGAACAAAAAAACAAGAGGAATGTTGCGCTTTTGCGCTGTGTTTGCCAATAACGGCTTTCTTGGCATTCCCCTAACCGTTGCGGTGTTTGGCGGGGATTCTCCGGTTTTTAACGTGCTGGTCGTGCTCAATATCATCAACAATGTACTGATGTATACACTGGGTGCATACCTCGCCACCGGCGACAAGAAAAATATCAGCGTGAAAAAAGCCTTTCTGAATCCGGTTTTGGTGGCTTTTGTGCTGGGCTGTGTTTGCAACCTTCTAGGTATCGTTAAATATGTTCCCGAGGTGATTACCTTCTCTGATCATTTCAGCAACATCGTCACCCCCATTTCTATGACGATTATCGGCATGAAGCTGGGCGCGACCTCCTTTAAGACTTTGTTCCGGTCCGGAAAGCTTTACTATATTTCTTTCCTGAGACTGGTGCTGTTCCCTGTTGCCGTCACCGCGGCGATGTTTATCTTGAAGACTGTTCCTATAAATCTACCGGTGGAAAGCATCATTTTGGGCGTGTTTGTGGCATTTTCCATGCCTACAGCCGGCCTGGCAACCATCTTTGCCGACGAATTTGACGGCGATACAGAAAACGCAGTAATCCTCACCCTGGGAACGACGGTGCTTTCTGTTTTGACGATCCCTACCCTTTATTGGCTGTTGAATCTTTTTATTTGAGACAGTGCATATTTTGCTGCAAAAACTCCTCTGTGCGTTACAGAGGAGTTTTTCTTTTGGACGGTATCATCGACCTGTGTTTACAGATACTAACAGCGTAATTTGTAAAATTATTGTAGGCGGCTGCCGACTACCACCGTCATTGCGAGCACCGAAGGTGCGTGGCAATCCGTAATGCCTTTTGGAAACGGATTCCCACGACCAGTTTGCGAACTGGTCTCGGAATGACGTGGTTTTTCGGCAGTGCCGCAGAAAAGGAGAAAGATATACTATGAAGGCTACAGGAATTGTTCGTCGGGTGGAGGCTTGTGTTATAATAGGACAAAAGTCAGAAAAAGCGCATAAACACTAGGATTTTCGCTGATTTTTGTCGAACTAAATTTGCACAAAATATAATATTACATAGCAACAGCGGAGTGGAATACCACTCCGCTGTACTTATTGAAAATGATCGGTAATGTCGATTAAGATATTAAAGTCTGCATCTTCGGCAAGAACGTCTTCGTTATCGTAAATTTTGGAGTTGTGAACAGTTTTAAGAATAAAGTTCCCAACGAATTCTTGCACACAATAATAAACCGATTCGTCATTGGGATATCCGCATACAACGATTCGCCCTGTGTGGTTGGCATCAGTATAGATTCGCTTGACGATCCCTGCGGGGAGAGGTGCTGATGCAATATAAGCGCTTTTTATTTGATGTTTTAGTTGCTCAATGGGGAATGTATGTTTCCCGCATTGATTCGCAAAGAAAAACATAAAAACCACGGTTAGTATTTCAATCACACCCATGATTCCAAACAGCAACCAGTCTGTTCTTGTGAAGGCGTGCATTTCTTTGCCACCTGTTAGAAACACTGCAATAAAGATGTTGACAAACATCAACACAACGCTACCAAGGGTATAAAGCAATTTCTTTTTACGTGCGGCTTGCGCTGTTTCTAATTTCGAAAGCAAATCGTCAGGGGATGCGGTTTCTATATGGAAGATTTGCTCGCGAATGGCAGTTGCTAAATACCATGCGTTTTCGATTCCCATGATGGTATGGCGCTTACCGTCTTTTAATTGAATCATTAAAGTGTTGTTTCGCCCTAAGACAAAGACAAACTCCGAAAGGTTACAGTTGATTCGTCCAAAGAAGTGATATCTGCTATGGACTTGGTATTTATCTATGTAAAAGCAGGCTTTAAAATTGAAGAAAAGGGAGATGATACTAAAGATACAAATGATTGTGCCGAAAAGAACACCTGTTAGCATATCACTCAGGGTAGCTTCACTGTCCTTATGCCCTACAAACAAGAACAGCCCGATAAGAAACACACCACAAAGCAGGCAAAAAATACTCCAAAAATACTTTTTCTGAAAGATAGCTTTGACCATAATATCACCGCCTTTTATTTATTGTAGCATAGCAATTTGAAAAAGTAAATCTTGCGGTATAATCTCCTGCCTTTTACAGATACTAACAGCGTAATTTGTAAAATTATTGTAGGCGCGGGAAAAGGCCCCCTTGTGTAAAGGGGGCTGTCAGCGGAGCTGACTGGGGGATTGTAATATATCGAAAAAGACAATCCCTCCGTCTGCCCTTCGGGCAGCCACCTCCCTTTGCACAAGGGAGGCTTTATACCCAGCAGAAAAGGAGAAAGATATACTATGAAGGCAACAGGAATTGTTCGTCGGGTGGACGATTTGGGAAGAATTGTGATTCCGAAGGAGATTCGGAGAACTTTAAAAATCCGTGAGGGAGATCCATTGGAAATATATACCGAAAAGGACGGTGGCGTAATTTTCCGAAAGTACTCTCCTATGGGTGATCTGCAGGATTTTGCCTCCCAGATCTGCGAGTCCATCGGTGCCAACACCGGTCACGTAGCAGCTGTCAGCGACCGGGATACTATTATTGCCCTCCACGGCGCGCCAAAACGGGAGCTTATGGACAAGCCTAATTCTATGGAGCTGGACAAGCTCATGGAGAGCCGTAAAATTTACCGCTACGTTCCCGGTAATGATATGATCCGCGCCATTGAAGGCTCTGATAAATATCACCTGGGCGTTGCCGCGCCCATTCTTAGTCAAGGGGATCTGATGGGTTGTGTGATGCTGTTAATGGACGAGAACAGCGCACCCCTTGCAGAATCGGATCAGCGACTTGCACAAACCGTTGCCGGATTTCTCGGCAAGCAAATGGAAAGCTGATACTTTTTGCCCTCCCGCCCTGAAAGAATTTTTCTTTCAGGGCGGGATTTTTCAGACTAATTTTGCGTTTTTCCTCCACAGGCAGTTCCTTTCTGTGGAAAAATACATAGATACGATGGGATACTGTTAACTTTGCACAAATAAAATCCCTTGACAACCAGTAACATCTATGCTATAATTCGTAACCGATTGTAACCATTTGAAAGGAACTGTATTTTATGACCAGATCCCCAAAATTGGGAATGCGATTATTCCGTGTTTTACTGTGTCTTGTGTGTATTCTTGGATTCGCCCGTCCCATTTCTGCTGAGGAATCCCAACTGGGCGAGAATCAGACCTACACTACTGTGGTACATTGGAAAGCCTCCTCCGACAGCCAGTCCATCGGACAGCTGGAAAACGGCACCAAAATCAATGTGCTGGGCAGCAGCGGTGATTTTTATAAAGTCGATTGCTACGATATGGTTGGCTACATTGCAAAATCGCAAGTTGTACATACAGATGACGAATATTATGTAAACTGCAAAGTGGGTTCTTCCCAAACCCGCACCCTTACTTACATCAATCATGCTGATGCGCTGGAGGTTCGCCACAGTCTGTTTGCACTGGCAAAAAAGCAGATCGGTTCCCGCTATGTTTGGGGTGGAGCCCGTCCCGGTGGCTTTGATTGCTCCGGTTTGACTTCCTATTTGTATAAAATGCACGATGTGAAATTACACCGCTCCGCTGCACAGCAGCTGCAAGACGGTATCATTGTTCCCGAAGACGCACTGCAAGTAGGAGATTTGATTTTTTTCCGTGAACCAGGCACACGTTCCCCCACCTCCCACGTAGGTATTTATGTAGGCAAGAACCGAATCATCCACTCCGGCAGCAAGGGCGTTGAATACGCCGATCTGGATATAGACTATTACGCAAAGTATTACCTATGCGCCAGACGGATTGTTAACACTTGTACAATTCCTATGGAGCAGCCTGCTGCCCGTAATCTCAACGGCACCTTGACAGTCAACAGCGTCAGCGGACGCACTGCAAGATAATAAAAATTCCGGAATTTACATTCCGGAATTTTTATTGACAAATTACGCAAATTTAATTCCAAAAGTTGTTGCAATGCAACAACTTTTGTGATATACTGAACGGAACTTAGCGCAAAGGACTGAGCAAATGATCGATCTTCACAGCCATATTCTTCCGGGCATTGACGATGGCAGCCCGGATCTGGAAACAACACAGCAAATGCTGCATGCCCTTTCTATGCAAGGCGTGCAAGCAGTTGTTGCCACACCTCATTTCTATGCCAACCGTGACCTTCCGGAAAATTTTTTGCAGCGTCGTGCTGAGGCTTTGGAGAACGTTTCCGCACTGGGCAGCAATTATCCACAGATCATTCCTGGCGCAGAGGTTTCCTATTTTAGCGGCATTTCATACAGCACCGTTATGGAGAAGTTTCAACTGGGTAACTCCGGACTTTTATTGGTGGAAATGCCATTCTGCCCCTGGACAAAGGGGATCGTGCAAGATATTTGCAACCTGCCCCAGCACATTGGTTTAACACCGGTGCTGGCCCATATAAATCGCTATCGCCACCGGATGCAAATATCCCGCTACATGGATATCCTGCTGGACAACGGTGTTTTATTTCAATGCAACGCAGATGCCTTTCTTTCTAAACGGACACAACGCTGGGCACTGAAGCTTCTGTCTTCAGGACATATCCACTTTTTAGGCTCTGACACCCACAATCTCACCACCCGTCCGCCGAATCTGCAGCAAGCAGCCCAAGTCATCACAGAAAAGCTGGGGGCAGATACCCTTGATAACATTCATTCCTTTACCAAAGATATCCTTAAACTGTAAAAAGGTGTTGTTCGTTAGAACAGCACCTTTTTTATTGTTCGCCCCGCTCTACAAATGCCAACATCACGGAATAAAACATAGTAGGACCAAGATTGAAAAAATGACAATCCAGCAAACTGCACAGCAGGAGCACGCCTACCGCACAACCAATAAACGTATTTTCTTTGCCCGATCTTTTCAAAAACAGCTGCACTGTCTGCAACCGGTGAAAACCATAAGCACAGATACCTGCAATTCCGCAACTGACCAAGATCTGCAGCAAGGTGTTGTGCCACCGGGGTGGGATCAGTGCAGAAAGGGCATCCAGCACAGAAAAGTCCCAGGGTACATATCCGGGAGAATAGAAAGAGCTGCCAAATACCGGAGACTGAATAAAGAGCTTCCAACCCTCTTTGAAAAATACATCTCGAGAGGAAGGATTTACTCCCATGCCCAAAAAACGGCTGAACAACCTTAGCAAAGGTTCACGGAACAGCAGAAGGACTGCGATTCCTGCCACGATCACCGTTATAAGTGCTATTGTATTGTGCTTGCGATTTCTGGCGTAGTGCAGCATCAAGCAAACACACAAGCAATATGTAACGGAACCCAACAATACGGAGGTACGTGAGCACGTAAGCAACGTGCCTACCAAAAATACGGACCCTACCACCGTGCCGATCCAACCCCGGTGATATTTGGTTGCCAAGTAGAACGCAAAGGGGATCGCCATGTCCAAAATAAGGCCCATGTTGTTATACATTCCCCAACCGGTGTAGATTCGTTCCCGCATGATTACACCGTCTACCACCACATTTTGGGTGAGATAACAACTCAGCACTTGCAAAAGAACCGCGCCGCCTGCGGAAAAACCTACCCATGCCAGATAATCCCGTCGGGCATCGTTCCAGTCCACTCCGCTGGTGAGCAAAAGATACGGAATCACCAATGCCGCCGCCTGCATAGCCGCAAACAATAAATTTCTGCGTACCACACTGATATAATCAACACTGCCCAAACCTGATAACAGATAGGCAGACGCCAACAAGATCATACCAAGCAAAAGCACACGTTTTGTCTGAAAAAAACGCTTCCGGTTACGGATCACGTGCCACAGCGTTGACAATGTTATCAGCACTGCCAGTACCGCCAGATACGCGCCGGTGCTACCTGAGAATACCGACTGAGCATTGCGACCCGGGTTATTAATAATAGACGGACTAATGTAACAGAACAAAAACAGCGGGGTCAAAGGAAGCAGATCCTTGCCCAATACTGCCGTATAAATCCACACCAGTGTAAATACTGTATAAACTGGAATCTCCAATGATAACAGGTGGGATAAGATACTCAACACCATTGCTGTGAGTACATAATAGGGCGTTGCTAAAAAGCGGTCTATTCTACCGCGCAGCCCCGCAAAAACAGAATAATCAGAACAGGACATCTCAGCGCCTCAAACTTTCTGTATTTCAGCAAAGCGATCCTATATCGCTTTTGCCTCTGTGTATACGTCATTGTATCGTATTTTTTTGAAAAACACAAGCATATTCTGTTAACTGAGTAACACACCGTGATCCATTCTAAAGTGATGATTTCTTTATTTTATAAATTCTGCGCCACATCTTAACAAAAATTATCCGTTTGGGGTTTTTCCCTGGGGTTTTACGGTAGCTGTTCCATCCTTTGCAATACAGTAGGTGATTCCATCTTTAACCTGCTCTGTGTTGGTTAACATAACGCCGTCTTCCCCAAAGCAGTAAAGCTTGCTCTCCAGCTCATGCCAACCGGTTACAGCTGTTCCGTCCGATGCCCGATAACTGGTTTTTCCCTCCAGTGTCAACCAACCGGTAACCAGTGCGCCACTGGCGGAAAAGTACAGCTGTTTGTCTTCCACTGTCTGCACTCCGGTAGTAACTGCACCGTTAGGCTGCAAATAGTAGCGAATACCCGCGTGTGTAACCCAGCCGGCAGAGGGCTTGTCCGATTCATATCGGTACCATGTACCATTCTCCCGGAACCACCCGTCCCGGGTTTGTGTTTGTTCGTAGTTTATCTCTAGTGCCTCTTTGGGATTTCTACCCACATATAAATCCCGGCTGCTCAGTAACACGCGGGCATACTGGTCTGTGCTGTAACTTCCGGTAACCACAGGGCAGCTGCGGCTGGCGTAAATTTCCACCCGATAGCAGCCTATATCCAACAGATCAAAAAACAGGTCATCCCGCAGATCGTTTAACTGCACTTCCCTGACTTCCTCGGCTTCCAGATCCACCACTTCCCGTCGAAGCAGCTGTCCCTGGGGATCACTAATACACACCTCTACGGAACCCAGGGTTCCGGCTTCATCTGTAACCAAACCGGAAAATACAGGTACGGTGCCCGGCTTCATCCATCTGGATAGCGCCAGCTGGGATAGGATCACCCTTTCTGTGTTCACCTGCAGCATACTTGCCGCTGCTGCAGCAATAAATCCATAACCCTCGTTGGTTTCTACCCGATAATAGTAAGCGTGCTCTGTTTCATAAATGGCTGTGGCACGCAAACGTTCACCGGCAGAAATGCTGCGCAGCCGCACACACCCCTGCTCTCCCACTACTGCCGGCTCTGAACGCAGCACCGTAGAAAAACGGGTTTGCACTGTAATATCCGTTGTCACATGGGGACACACATCATGGTACGTACCCATTCCAAAGTGAATCAATCCCTCAAATGTGGTCCATCGGTCATAATAGGCGGCAAATTCCTTTATAGAACAGCTGATGACCGTACCTTCAGGGCCACCCAGAGGGCAATCAAAGCTCTCCACAAAATATACCTTGCCGTTGACAATGCCGTTAATCAGCATCACATGACCGTACTTGGCACCAGCTTCGGTATTTGTCCACTGGAAGCCAACCAGAACGTTCTTTACATCCCGTCTGCCTTCCATGGTAACCGCCTCTAACGCCTCCCGCAAGGTGTACCCCTCTGCCGAATAGGCACTTATGTAATAACCGCCGGTGGTCTTTTCCAGATTGGAGTAGTAATCGTAATTATTATTTCCGTCAAAACTGATGCGGCGTTTATTGATGCCCAGATTATAAAGCTGGTGGGAAACCATTAAGCCGCACGAGCCTTGAAAGGAGCTCTTTTCGGAAGTTGTCTGGTTTTTGTAATAGGAATCGTGGGCTTCCTGTATGACGGTTTCTCTTAAAGAAAAGCTTTCCGCCTCTGTGCGCACAGGTACTAAGAGCAACAACAGTAAGCAACACAACGCTGTCGTAAGCGCTTTTTTCAAAAAACGGCACATCCTCTCTGCTTAAATACATAATTTCTGTGATTATAGCATAAACCATTGTCAAAATCAACCATATGCCGTCAGGCAGGCATTGATCCACTCTTTACCGCCGACACAAAATGTGCTATGATAATAAAAAATGCGTGGAGGCTATTATGGAAATTCGATTTGCGCAAATTGAGGATGTCCCCGGTATCTTGTCCCTTTTGCAACAAGTGGGACAAGTACACCACGGTATCAGACCGGATATTTTCCGTAACGGCGCCCAAAAATACGGCGCATCGCAAGTAATTGCCATGCTTAACAAATCCTGTGCCCCCATTTTTGTGGCAGCACAAGACGGTGCTGTACTGGGCTACTGCTTCTGCATGGTAAAAAAGCATGAAAAAGACCCGGTAATTGCCGACTTTACCGAGCTGTATATAGACGATCTGTGTGTGGATGAATCCCGCAGAGGGCAACATATTGGCAAACAGCTATACGAAACCGCCTGCCGCTACGCAAAGCAGACCGGTTGCCGCAGCGTAACCCTCAATGTGTGGTGCTGCAACAAATCCGCGCTGCGCTTCTATGAAAGCTGTGGAATGAAGCCGCAAAAGATCGGCATGGAATACATTCTGGAGGATACAAATGCTCATTAAAAACAAAGTATATGAAGCAACGATTTGCGACTATACTGCCGAAGGGCAGGGTATTGCAAAAATCGAGGGCTGTGTGGTGTTTATCCCCAACGCCATTGCCGGAGAGCGATGCAACGTACGCATTGAAAAAGCACAAAAAACCTGGGCAGCCGGCAAAATCGTGGACATTTTAGAAAAGTCTCCCCACAGAATCAACCGGGAATGCCCCGTGGCAAAGCTTTGCGGCGGATGCGATTTCTGGCACATGGATTACGAAGAAGAAACCCGCCTCAAAGCAGAGCGGGTACGGCAGGCATTGGAGCGTATTGGCGGTGAGCCGTTGGAGCACATTCCCATTCTGGCGGCTCCCGACTGTCACAACTACAGAAACAAAGCCCAATACCCGGTATCCTCCCAAAAAAGCCGTGTCTACGCAGGTTTTTTTAAGGCCGGTACGCATCAAGTGGTAGAAAACGACCGTTGCCTCATTTTACCGGCAGAAACGGATCATATCAAAAAGCTGGTCATAGATTATGTAAACCACTATCGCATCTCTGCTTACGATGAAACAACCCATAAGGGTCTTTTGCGGCATATTTATGTCCGCCGAGGTGCGGTATCCGGTCAGATTCTTGTTTGCCTTGTGGTCAACGGCAGAAAATTGCCCCATCCGGAAACCCTCAACGAAAAGCTAAAGACCGTTCCCGGCTTTACCACGCTTGTCTTATCGGTGAACACAAAACAGGGTAACACCGTTTTAGGGGGCGAATTCCTACCCCTTTACGGACCCGGCTATATCGAAGATACCCTTTGCGGACTTACCTTCCGGTTGTCTCCCCGTTCTTTTTACCAAGTGAACCATCATCAAGCCCAGCGACTTTATGAAGCAGCGATCACCCAGGCGCGGATCACCAAGAACGATTTGGTTCTGGATCTTTACTGCGGGGTGGGTACTATCACCCTTGCCATGGCAAAAGCCGCAGGCAAAGTCATAGGCGTGGAGGTTGTGGAACAGGCGGTGGCAGATGCCCGGGAGAACGCAAAGCGCAACTGCATCGATAATGTGGAATTTTTCTGCGGTGATGCCGGAAAGGCGGCGCTGGAGTTGGAGGCGCGGGGCATCCGTCCCGATGTGGTAGTCGTAGATCCGCCCCGAAAAGGTCTGAACGCTGACACCATTGAGGCGTTGTCCCTGATGCGGCCCCGGCGGATCGTGTACGTTTCCTGTGACCCTGCCACAATGGCACGGGATGTTGCGCTTCTAAAGCAGCGCGGATATGTTTTGCAGTCTGCCCAAGCAGCAGATTTATTCCCCCGTTGCAGCCATGTAGAATCAATCGTGTGTCTTCGCCTTAATTCGTTATAAAAAGAGTGCACCGTATCTATTTACGGTGCACCTGTAAAATGAAAGTAGACACTCACAAAAGTGTGGGTGTCTACTTTTTTCGTAGTATAATGAATTTGGAAAGGATGTGAAATAATGGGCAAGAAAGGTACACCACATAGGAAATTCAGCAAGGAAGAGAAGATG